>NZ_JFZJ01000155.1 GCF_000636015.1 Rhodomicrobium udaipurense JA643 | reverse complement strand
TGGTGCCAAACGTATGCGCCAGAGTACTAGTACTGGTTGGTCGGATTGACCTTCTGCGCGGACTGCGCGACGAGACGCGTCAGTTCTTGAGCCTGCTGCGCATAGGCTTCGACTTGCTGGCGAGCGAACTGATTCTGGATCTCGATCGCTTCCTTGATGTCTTTCGCATTGACGAGACGCTGGGCCAGCTCGAACTGCGCCTGAAGATTGGCTTCGGTGAATTTCACGGCCTTCTCGTTGATCTCGCGCGCGCCGGTGGAGAACACGTCCGAAGACTTCAACACGACATCGTTCGCCTGACGGGCGGCTTCGATGAAGCGGTTGTAAGCTTCGCGGGTCTGCTCAACGCTCTTGGCGGCGAGATCGCGGACGGAGGACGGAATTTCAAAATCGAGGGGCTGGTTCATGGCGTTTCTCCTGGTGGAAGGCTCTGGGTCTGGGCTTCGGCAGCGAGTCGTCTTCGCTGGTCCTTATATAAATATAGACTTGGTGCGTTGCAACGTAGATTTTTGTGCACCGCACCATTTTTCGCTCATTCCCTGTTTCGCTGCGGCAACTCGCCTCGGAAACGGCCGAAGCAGCGTTCCGCGCGCTTGCTTTTTGCGACGAACACGTTTCCATGTGCGCATCCTGAGTTTGGTTGTACTGCTTGAGCACAACTCGGCAGGAATCTCGCGCCTTGGCAAAACGCCCGCATACAATAGCAGCCGGTCAACCTTCCCTGCCGGACCTCCTCTTTTCACCGCGCGCAGCCTTCATTTGGAATGGCGCTCGAAATGCTGTCGCATGGATGAACCCGGCAGCGCGCGCTTCGTTCGAGCTTCGTGCTGAAGATTTTTCTGAGGCGCTTCCGAAGCGCTTCGTTCGCCTGCTCGCGCGGCTGACCGAGGCCGGCATCGGCGGTAGCGTCAGGCTCAAGCTTGCCGGGCGGCCCCCACTCGATTGCTTCGCGGAAGTCCTGCATCTCGCTGACGGCGAGAAGGGCCTTGTCGTCGCCGAAACGGACGAGGATTTCCGCCCGCATCCGGCCCTTACGGCGCCGCCGAAGCTCTCCGGAAAACCGGCACGCAGCAAGAAAAGCCGCGCGAAAATCGCTGCGCCACCGCCTCCCGCGCCCTCGCTCACCGAAGCCGAGATGAGCGCTTTCAAGGCGCTCGGCCGCAAAATGAAGCGGTTATGCGCGGAGAAGCAGAGCCGCCCCGCAGAGCCGCCGACTGAACCGTCCTTCGCACCCCTCCGCGCCGAAACGCCCGCTTCTCCCCCGCCCGCCGAAAGCCTCCTGCAAGTTTTCGATCTCGTTCTCTTCCTCGGAAACGACCTCGACGTCGTCCGCGTCTCAGGCCGCGCCGCGCGTTTCGGCTGGAAAAAGGCCGAGCTTCACGGCATGCCCGTTCTCGATCTCCTTGCCGATGCGGACCGCGCGATCCTGCACCGCATGTCGAGGCGCCTTGCTTCGCTGCGCACCCGCACCGCCAGCGAGACGCTGTGGATCGCAACCGGCGAGGGACCGACGCTGCCGTGCCGCGCCGCGCTCTGCCGCTGGCCCGGCGAACGCACCGCCTACGCGCTGTTGCTCCTCGCGCTCGACCCGCCGCAAAGGCTGAAGCGTTCCCGCGCACGGGCCGCGCCGATTTCGCTCGCCTCCCGCCGCGCCGCCTGAGCCCCGCGTCATACCGCCGCGACTATCGTCGGGGATGACATAAACGCATGGCCGATGCACTTTTCCCGCATGCACGGGAGGGGACGATGGCCGACGACATCGTTTTGCAGACAGCAGGCCTCACGAAGGAATTTCGAGGCTTCATCGCCGTGAATGGCGTCGATCTGAAGGTTCGGCGCGGCACCATTCATGCCCTCATCGGTCCGAACGGCGCAGGCAAGACGACCTGTTTCAATCTCCTCACGAAGTTCCTGAACCCGACGCGCGGCACGATCCTCTACAAGGGCGAGGACATTACCAGGACGCCGCCCGCCGACGTGGCGCGCAAGGGCCTCGTGCGATCCTTCCAGATTTCGGCGGTTTTTCCACATCTGACTGCGCTGGAAAACGTTCGCATCGCACTGCAACGAAAGCGCGGCGACAGCTTCGATTTTTGGCGCTCCGAAGCCACGTTGCGCGACCTCGACGACCGCGCGCTCGACCTGCTTGAAGCGGTGGGGCTCGGCGAGTTCGCCACGACGCTCGCGTGCGAGCTTTCTTATGGCCGCAAGCGTTCGCTCGAAATCGCCACCACGCTCGCGCTCGACCCCGAAGTCATGCTGCTCGACGAGCCGATGGCGGGCATGGCGCATGAAGATGTCGGCCGCATCGCGGCGCTGATCGCGCGGGTGGCTGAAAATCGCACCATCCTCATGGTGGAGCACAACCTTTCCGTTGTCGCCGACCTCTCGGACGTCATCACCGTGCTGGCGCGCGGCCGCGTGCTGGCGGAGGGCGACTACGCCACCGTTTCGAAAGATGAGCGCGTCATCGAAGCCTATATCGGGGTGGGTCATGCCTGAGCGGGGTTTGCCTGAACGGGGATTAGCCGAAGCGAGAGCAATCCGGCAGGCGAGCGCGCCCGTGCTTGCCGTTTCCGGCCTCGAAGCGTGGTACGGCGAAAGCCACGTGCTGCACGGCATAAGTTTCGACCTTCGCCCGGGCGAGGTGGTCACGCTTCTGGGGCGCAACGGCGCGGGCAAGACGACGACATTGCGCGCGATCATGGGCCTTCTCGCCAAACGTCAAGGCTCCGTCATTTTCGACGGCGCGGAAACCATCGCCCTGCCCTCGCGGACCATTGCGCGGCTCGGCATGGGCTATGTCCCGGAGGAACGAGGCATCTTCGCGAGCCTTTCGGTCGAGGAAAATTTCATGCTGCCGCCGGTGGTAAAACCGGGCGGGCTAGCCGTCGAACGCATCTACGACATGTTTCCCAACCTGCGCGAGCGGCGGAAAAGCCAGGGCACCAAGCTTTCAGGCGGCGAACAGCAGATGCTCGCCATCGCCCGCATCCTCCGCACGGGCGCGCGCACGCTCCTTCTCGACGAGCCGACCGAGGGTCTCGCCCCCGTCATCGTGCAACAGATCGGCCGCACGATCCGTGAACTGAAGAAGGACGGCTTCAACATCGTGCTCGTCGAACAGAACTTCCATTTCGCCGCGACCGTCGCCGACCGCCATTTCGTGGTCGAGCAGGGCAAGGTTGTGGACATGATCCCGAACGCGGACCTTGAGGCGAACAAGACGAAACTGCACAGCTATCTCGGCGTTTAAGTTATTATTTAAGTGAGAACGGGAGCGAAAACGCATGAAAATCAGGACGGTATTCATCGCGGGAGCAGCGTTGCTTGCCGCCGCAACAGGAGCTGCTGCACAGACGCCGGTCAAGATCGGTGTGTTGAACGACCGCTCAAGCCTCTATGCCGACCTCGGCGGAGAAGGCTCGGTTGTTGCGGCGAAGCTCGCGGTCGAGGATTTCAAGGCGGCGGAGAAGGGCCTGAAGGTGGACGTGATCGCGGCGGACCATCAGAACAAGTCCGACATCGCGGTGAACACCGCGCGCGAATGGTTCGATCAGCAGGGCGTCGACCTCATCGTGGACACGCCGAATTCGGGCGTCGCGCTGGCCGTCAGCGAAATCGTCAAGGAGAAGAACAAGGTCTTCATCAACTCCGGCGCGGCGTCGTCCGACCTCACCGGCGCGAAATGCACGCCGAACACCATCCACTGGACCTACGACACCTGGCAGCTCGCGAACGGCACCGGCTCGGCGATCGTGAAGCAGGGCGGCGACAAGTGGTTCTTCATCACCGCCGACTACGCCTTCGGTCATGCGCTGGAACGCGACACCGCGAAGGTGGTGAAGGACGCGGGCGGCACGGTGGTCGGCTCGGTGAAGGCACCGCTCAACACGCAGGACTTCTCCTCCTTCCTGCTTCAGGCGCAATCGTCGGGCGCAAAGATTGTCGGCCTCGCCAATGCGGGTGGCGACACGATCAATTCCATCAAGCAGGCGGCCGAATTCGGCATCGTGCAGGGCGGACAGAATCTCGCGGGCCTGCTGATCTTCCTGACGGACATTCATTCGCTCGGTCTGAAGACGGCGCAGGGCCTCATCTTCACGGCCTCCTTTTACTGGGATCTGAACGACGACACGCGCGCCTTTGCCGACCGCTTCCAGAAGCAGACGGGCCGCAAGCCGACCATGGTTCAGGCGGGCGTCTATTCCGGCGTGCTGCATTACCTGAAGGCGGTCGAGGCGCTGAAAAGCGCGAAGGATGGCGCGGCTGTCGTCACGCAGATGAAGGCGACGCCGACCGACGACCCGCTGTTCGGCAAGGGCGAGGTGCGCGCGGACGGCCGCAAGATCCACGACTCCTATCTCTTTGAGGTGAAAAAGCCGGAAGAGGCGAAAGGGCCGTGGGACTATTACAAGCTGCTCGCGACCACGCCCGCCGCCAAGGCATTCCGTCCGCTCTCCGAGGGCGGCTGCCCGCTCGTCGCTTCGGCCGCGAAATAGGCAGCGCGCTTGCGCCAAGTAATCGCGGCGCCCTGACGACCTCGGCGTCGCACTTCGCGGAGAAGGAAAGACATGTTCGACCTCATCGGCGTGCCACCGCAGGCGCTGTTCGGCCAACTCCTCCTCGGGCTGATCAACGGCTCGTTCTATGCGCTGCTGAGCCTTGGGCTGGCGGTCATCTTCGGCCTTCTCAACATCATCAACTTCGCCCACGGCGCGCAATACATGCTGGGCGCGTTCGCGGCGTACCTGCTCCTGAACAACCCGCTCTATTCCATCGGTTACTGGCCAGCCCTGATCCTCGCGCCCTTGATCGTCGGCGGTCTCGGCATGTTGCTTGAGCGGAACCTCATCTCGCAGCTGAATGTGCGCTCCAAGACGCGCCCGCTGATCTTCATCGCGAGCTTCGTCGCGATCTTCCTCGCGCTCGCGGCCTCGCATCTATCCAGCGGCGCGGTGCCGGACCTCGTCTCGCTCGTCGGTTACAAGCTCGACCCGGCGGCGGCTTACGGCATCGCGGCCATCGGCGCGCTGCTATTCACGTCGTTTCTTTCCGCGACGAACCTGCTGAACGCGCCGGACGCCGACCAGAACACCGACCACCTTTACGGCCTGCTCCTCACCTTTGGCCTCGCCATCATCATACAGGGGCTGTTCGTGAACCAGTATGGCTCGTCGGGCCTGCCCTATACGATCCCGGACGAACTCAGGGGCGGGCAGAATCTCGGCTTCATGTTTTTGCCGATCTATCGCGGCTGGGTGATCGTGGCCTCGCTCGTCGTCTGCATCGCGACATGGCTCATCATCGAAAAGACGAAGCTCGGCGCATATTTGCGCGCGGCGACGGAAAACCCGACGCTGCTGTCGGCCTTCGGCGTGAACGTGCCGCGCCTCGTGACCTTCACCTATGGCTTCGGCGTGGCCCTTGCTGGCCTCGCTGGCGTGCTCGCCGCGCCGATCTACTCGGTGAACCCCAACATGGGCGCGGATCTCATCATCGTGGTGTTCGCGGTCGTCGTGATCGGCGGCATGGGCTCGATCCTCGGTGCCATCGTGACGGGCTTCATGCTCGGCATCGTCGAGGGGCTTACGAAGGTCTTCTACCCCGAAGCCGCGTCGGTGGTGATCTTCGTCATCATGGCCATCGTGCTGTTGATCAAACCCGCCGGACTGTTCGGGAGGACCGCGTAAGATGAGCCTCGACCAACCGCGAATCATCGCCTCGCAGGCCATCCGACCGTTCAAGGCGTCGCCCTCGTTCCTGCACGTGGCGCTGTTCGCCGGTCTCGCGGCCGTGCTCGCGATCCTGCCCCTGCTCGGCCTGTACCCGTTCGTGCTCGCACAACTCCTGTGCTTCGCGCTGTTCGCCTGCGCGTTCAACATGCTGCTCGGCTTCGTCGGCCTCTTGTCCTTCGGCCACGCGATGTTCTTCGGCATGGCGTCCTATGTGGCAGCCTATACAGCAAAAAGTGGCATCGCCGCCCTGCCCTTCTGGCTGCCGGGCGTCGGGCGCTTTGACGTGCCCGTCGGGCTGCCGCCCTTCGCGCCCGAGCTTGCGATGCTCACGGGCGCGGCCGTGGCAGCGGTGCTCGGCCTCATCGTCGGCTCGCTCGCCATCAAGCGGCAGGGCATCTATTTCGCCATGATTACGCTGGCGCTCGCGCAGATGGTCTACTTCTTCTCGCTGCAAGCGCCGTTCACGGGGGGCGAGAACGGCATTCAGGGCGTGCCGCGCGGGCATTTCCTCGGCTTCATCGACCTTCGCGACGACACCACGCTCTATTATGTGGTCGCTGCCATCTTCTTCGCGGGCTTCCTGCTGATCTACCGCATCATCCATTCGCCGTTCGGGCAGGTGCTGAAGGCCATCCGCGATAACGAGCCGCGCGCGATTTCGCTCGGCTACCGCACGCAGCGCTACAAGCTCACGGTGTTCGTGCTTTCGGCGGCCCTCGCAGGGCTGGCGGGCGGCATGAAGGCCATCGTCTCGCAGATCGCCACGCTTTCGGACGTACACTGGACGATGTCCGGCGAGGTTGTGCTGATGACGCTCGTTGGCGGCATGGGCACGATATTCGGCCCAGTGGTCGGCGCGGTGATCGTCATCGCGATCCAGACCTATCTCAACAATCTCGGCGCTTGGGTGACGATCGTACAGGGCACGATCTTCGTCATTTGCGTGATGCTGTTCCGCGAGGGGATCGTCGGCAGGTTGAGCCGCTGGATCAAGCGCCCGCTGTGATGCTTCGATTCGGCCCGAATCGGTGTGCGGAGCGTGCCGCGAGCGACGCGCAAATTCCCGCGCCGGTTGAACGCGTTAACGCGATCTTAATCCGTGTTAACCTTTTGTTAAGCCTGCGCAATGACGATAGAATCGCGCTATCTTGAACATCAGTGCTTCACGATTTTTGCTTATAACGGCCAAGTCGCAGTCACCCTGTAAGGGTAGCGCAGGGTGTAGCGTCCGCGACGGCGAAAGCCGTCGTCGAGTGCCGCGCGGGCGTGCCGGTTCCGTGCGGGCGAAGGCGTCG
>NZ_JFZJ01000154.1 GCF_000636015.1 Rhodomicrobium udaipurense JA643 | reverse complement strand
GAGGTTGATGTTCTATCGATCGATGGCGCGTTTTCGCTGTACCTGCCGGTGCTCAAACTGATCGAGCCACGGTTGACGCCCGGCGCTGTGATCCTCGGGGAGAACGCCTTTGCGCAGGACTATCTCGATTACGTCCGCACTCCCGCCAATGGCTATTTCTCCCGGTCGCTCGACATCGACGAAGGCCGCGGCAACGAATTCACCGTGCGGGTTGGGTGACGCCAGCCAGCAGAGCAATTGCCCCCCTCGGCAAGCGTAAATTAGACGAGAGAAGCGACATCCGGAATGTCACTTCTCACCCACGCGCTTTGGCGAGATGGAGCGTTTCCCCTCCTGCGGCCGCGTCAGCTTCCACGCGCCGTCGAACCGCGGAGCCGGCCTCGTACCAGCCTTTTGAGCTGTTCACGATCTTCACGACCGACAGCATCACCGGCACCTCGATCAGCACGCCCACCACGGTCGCGAGCGCTGCGCCCGAATTGAACCCGAACAAACTGATCGCCGCGGCAACTGCAAGCTCGAAGAAGTTGCTCGCGCCAATAAGCGCGGAGGGGCCGGCAATGCTGTGAGCCTCACCCGCCGCGCGGTTCAGGAGATAGGCGAACCCGGAGTTGAAATAGACCTGAATCAGGATCGGCACGGCCAGCATGGCGATGATGAGCGGCTGCGCGATGATTTGTTCGCCCTGGAACGCAAAGAGCAGAACGAGCGTCGCCAGCAGCGCCACAAGCGACAAGGGCTGCAAAAACCGAAGCACGCGCGCAAGCGAAGCCTCGCCACCGCTCGCCAGGATACGGTTGCGCAAAACCTGCGCGATGATCACCGGAACCACGATATAAAGCGCGACCGACAAGACGAGCGTGTCCCAGGGCACCGTGATCGCGGAAAGGCCGAGCAGCAAGCCGACGATCGGCGCGAACGCCACGATCATGATCACGTCGTTGACCGCCACCTGGCTCAGCGTGAAATGCGGCTCGCCTTTGGTGAGGTTGCTCCAGACAAACACCATCGCGGTGCAGGGAGCCGCCGCGAGCAGGATCAGGCCAGCAATGTAGCTGTCGATCTGATCGGCGGGAAGGTACGGACGGAAGAGCCAGCCGATAAAGACCCAGCCGAGAAGGGCCATCGAGAAGGGCTTGACCGCCCAGTTGATGAAGAGCGTCACGCCGATCCCGCGCCAATGCTCCTTGACCTGGCCGAGCGCCGCGAAATCGATCTTCACGAGCATGGGGATGATCATCAGCCAGACAAGACAGGCCACCGGCAGATTGACTTTTGCAATTTCCGCCGATCCGATGGCCTGAAACACCGTGGGGAAGAAGTGGCCGAGCGCGATGCCAACGGCGATGCACAGCGCGACCCAAAGGGTGAGATATCGCTCGAACGTCGACATGATCTACTCCGGTAACGCCGGAGCGGAGCCGGCTTCGATGGTTTTCAGGAACGCGGCCAGAGGCGAGACCGCCGCCGGGTTGAGCGAGTAGCAGACCCTCGGCCGCGCAATCTCGCCGATGATGATGCCCGCCTCTTTCAAGATCCGCAGGTGCTCCGAGGTCGTGGAGGCGGCAAGGCCGATCTCCTCTACGATGTCGCATCCAATGCAGGTTTGCCGCCGGAGAAGCGTTTCGACGATCAGAACGCGCGCCGGATGTCCGAGCGCTTTTGCAAGGCTCGCGATGCGCTCATGGCGCGAACCCGGATCATGACAATCCGGGCCGACATCCAGCGCGGAGACTTTCCTGGCAACCATCTATGGAACCTTATTCGTCAATCGACGAAATACGGATAATCGAGTTGCGCCAATAGCGCAAGATATTCCGCGGGGTGAGAGCAAGGAGTTTTTTCGCGAGCGCCGGGCCATCTGCTGCTCGGTCCGCATCGCCGCCAGAGCTTGGATTTAGCCCCATGTTGACCGGCAGCGAGCCTATCAACGCTAGGCTCATGACTCATTATCGAAGATAGAAGATGAAGGCATCGAAGATAGAAGATGAAGGCGGCTGCGATGCAGATCGCCGAGAAGAACGTGTGCGCGCAGCGGTCGTAGCGCATGGCGATGCGCCGCCAGTCTTTGAGCCAGCCAAGACGGGTGCATAGCGCGAGGGCACGCGGCGGCGGAGTTGCCAAGTATCGTCCCGCTTGAAAATGGTTGTGTCCTTCACGGGCGCGTGTCTCCCGAATTGTGCATCGAAATGTATAGCATATTCAGGCAAAGCAAAGCTGGGTAATATGCGCTACGGCCAAAAAGTGAATTCAGATAAGAACTTACTGGAAATTTTGCGACGAGAAGCTGGCGGCCCGGCTGTAACAAAACTGCGAACACCTATGTGATTGAAGTCGCGATATGATTCATCTGTGCCGGCCAAGTCATCAAGACCGTGGACCAATTTGGCAAAATGGCTTGCCTCACCTTGCTCTATAATTTACTAAATCATACGATACGGTTTAGTAAACGATACGGGAGGAGCACAGATGGATAGTGAAGCCTGGGTGCAACTTGCATTGGACAAGCTGGAGTGCAGTCAGAAGGAACTCGCCATTCGCCTAGGGGTATCGCCGACCCAAATTAGCAAATGGAAGAAAGGTGAGCACATGTCCCTCGACATGGAAGAACGGTTCCGTGAGATAGCAGGCATCGGAGAGAGGCATCCATCGTTCGTGCTGTGGGCAGGCTCTATCGAAAAGGCCAACAAGTGGGAAAGGCTGATCCTTCACTTAGCAGAGCGTGCGTCCGAAAACGCCGAAACGGGATATGACGTATATCCACTCAAGGAAGAGCCTTATCTTCTGTGCTGGCACACGTTTTATGTTCTTATGGAATTGGGGGTAACAATTCCCGAGAATTTCCCTGCTGAATTGAACATGGATTATGATGACGATGAACTGGAGTTGGAAGCCATTTCCAATGTTCAATGCTCACGGGTTATATACGACATATTTAAGTCGCTGACAGATGTGTACGGTTTTTATGCGGCGTACATTGACAACATAGTAAACGATGAAGATCGTGAAATATTTGATACAGGTTTTGATGTAGAATCGTGCTTGCTGGAGCTTGCCGTCTGCAAGATTGACGTGGATCTCGCTTTCGCACCGAGATTTCAGGAATTCAAGCTCAAAACACTGGGAAACTATAACGAGTGGCTAACCTCCATTAAGGATAAGGCTTTCCGCGCCGGAATCCCACTCAAAGCAGAGCTTCTAGCCATGGTCCACGAAGATCACGATACGCTCGGCATCGACGCGGAGGCCGAAAATCTGGGATTCAACGCGAATAGGGTGCACCCCGACATCTACATGAATGAACTTTTGTGTGGAATGAGAGCGATACATCAGGTCTTGCCTGTGATCATGAAAAAACTCGGCATCGACGAAAGGGAGTTTCGGATGGACACGTCAGAGTTTATGTTGGGCGGCAATTTTAGCGTACGACAAGACTGAACACGCCAATGGTTCCGCCGACATCGGCCAACTTCGCCGTGACGGAAACGAGGCAATGACCGAAAGCTCAACAATAGTATCCGAACGTTGAGTCGAAACAAGAAGATAGCAACTTGCTTTCAATTTGCTGGCGGAGGGGGTGGAAATAACAGTTCCCTGTTATTTCAATGCCTTGCTCTTTAAACCATGCCGGATTCAGCGCACTGAATCGCAAAGTCTTTTCGTCGAATGTGAAACCACGCCGGCCCTGATGACAGGGGTCGGGAGGTGCGCCCGATGACGATCGGAAGGCTGCTGGAACTCGCCACCATCGAAAAGATCGAACGCGCTCGGTTCATCGTCGGCACCCGTGTGCAGGATGCCGAAATCCCGGTGCCCACGAATGCCGGAGAGGCCCGCATCGCGAAGATCACGGGCGTTGATGTCGATACCGTAGAAGACGCGTTCCTCTTGATCGGCATCGCCGTGCTGGCTTTCCTACGGCTCACCAGCGGGGCGCTCGGTAGCGACAAGACGGGGACGGATGCCTCGGAACCTGCCCCGGCATCAGGGAGGGGCGGCCCGCGCATCGGCTCCGCGTCCCTGCCGGTCCCCGACCTCGATGCGCTCCGCGTCGCCAGCGCGGACATGCATGTGAGGGAGGGTAGGGAAGCGGCTAAATCCCCCGCGTTGCGTGACACCCGCGGGGATGCGGTGGAGGATGCCAGCGCACAGGACGGTGACCGTCCGAGATACCCCGTCACCGTCGAGAGTCCTACTGGGGACTCCCCCGCGCGGGACGCAGCGCCAGCGTCACAAGACGCGCACGCGGCGGGCGTGTCGTCCGGACCGCAGGGAATGCTGCGCCGCACGGTTCCAGCTGCCAAGGACGCGCCTGAGGGCGATTCCGTATCGCGGTTCTACCGGGAGCGTTGCGCTCCCTCTCTCGGCTCCCGCATCTCTGCGCAATCCCTCCATGCCGCCTACCGCGCTTGGTGCAAGGCGCGCGGACTCGCCCCCGCGTCGATGACGTGGTTCGGTCGAAGTCTCCCCGAGTACGCGCGACGGCTCAAAACAGGCGGCAGGATCGTGTATCTCGACATGTGGCGGTCCCCGACGCTCTACAGCCCGCGTCTCCGGCCACCACGCCGACCATGCGGCCTATCGTGCCCATGCCAGCACACCCGGGCGCAAGCCACGCCGCCTTCCGCGCGGCATCGGCAAGCGTCGGGGTATCGGCCGGGGCCATGGCAGGAGCGGGATGAGGGCCAACGCAGGGCCATGGAAGGGCCAACCCGAGGGCCAGTAAACGGGGTGTGCGAACGCCCGTAAAATCAGGGTTTTCGCACGAAAACCGCCCTGTAAACGGCCTGTTACCGGGCCAGTGCAGGGGCCAAGCACGAGCCGATAAAGGGCCAGGTATTTGCCAAGCGTGCGGAAGTTGCGCTTTAAAGGTTTCCACAGCCCACAAAGAAACACTCTTGAAAAATGACCACATCGAGCAGAGATTTCTATCTGGCCAAAGAAAAAAGCCCCGCCTTTGAAGGGCGGGGCGAACACTTATTCTGGATGTAATGCGTGAATCGGTCGATTTCTGCGAAAAATCGGCTTCCAAAAACTTCAGGAATAGGGTGCGCGCTAACAATGCACTGCGAACATAGGGTTATATGCTCCTGCCCGCAAGCCGTTTTTCCTGAAAATCTGTGAGAAAAACGCGACGATGGCGCGTTCAAATCACGCCTTCGCGAGCCTTCCGCGATCGCAGCATCATTCTCTCAGCCATGGGCTGAATCGTTCATCCAATCCATACCGACTGTCACGTGGTCCGCGAATGCACCCTCTCGGGACATGCGAAAGCGCCCTCGTGCGGACGCTGTGCGGTTTCGTCGGCTCGCGTTCAACACCGCCGCGTCAAAGCGCTGGCTCGTGTTCGACATCGACGACTGCGATGCCATGGACGCGCCGCGTGAGGCGTGCCTGCCCATGCCGACGCTCGCGATTGTCAACCGCCGCGATGGGCGCGGCCACCTCGCGTATCGCCTGCGCTCGCCAGTGGCCTTCTCCGATCACGCACGCGAGGCACCACGCCGGTTCATGTCCGATGTGGAGCGCGACATGACACTCGTACTCGGTGCAGATCGAGCGTACACCGGACCGCTCGCGAAAAATCCTCTGCATAGGGATTTCCGGACGTTCGCCACGGGACGCGATTTCGAGCTACGCGAACTGGCCGCTCACGTTGACCGCGACGCGGCCCGCGTCCTTCGTGCTCGCGTGAGATCGGACTGGGTCGCAACTGCACCGTGTTTGATGACCTCCGCGTCTATGCCTATCGCGCGGTGCTCGAATTCAAACGCTGCAACGATTTTCGTGGGTTTCTGCAACGCCTTGTGGCGGTCGCTAACGATCTAAGGCGAAACCCCACGTTCATCGCCTCGCTCCCCGAAATCGAAGCGCGGGCGATCGCACGGTCCATTGCGCGCTGGACGTGGAAGCGTTTTTCGGTCGAGCGGTTCGCCGGTATCCAGCGCGCGCGTGGAAAACGCGGGAACGAAAAACGATGGGCCGATCATGTGCCGCTCGACGTCTCGCGCCCTTGGGAGGCTGAGGGGATTTCGCGCCGGACTTGGTTTCGGCGACGGCAGGTCGCAACCAATGATGAATGATGGCGAGAAGATGCGAGCACCACGGTGGCACTATCGCCTTATCAGGGTAATGCAGTCAGGCTACATTTCTTCACCTCAGTACAGCAGTTCATTGCCAGTCCTTTGGGCGAACTCCCCTTCCGAAAGGCCATCTGCCATCGACCGCGCGGTCAATGATACCACGACGTTGCTGAACGAGCTGTATGACGTAGGCGAATGTCTCGTCGTAAGCGGCCTCGGGGTCAGCACGGCATTCAGCAAGAACTTCTTGAACTATGCCTTCGAATTCTTTTTGGGTCATATCGGGGAGCATTTGTTGAATTGGGCGGCCGCCATGAACGTGATCGAGTATCTGCAAGGTTGACCAGATTTCATAACGAACGGCATTCTTCTTTTCGATATTCTTCCCGGCCATGATGCGACTGATCTTGGAGCAGCGCATCTTGAACTCGAATTCGACGCCGGAACCGGGAGGAGGAGCCTCAGGTTCGGCCTTCGCCGAGTTGACGAAGGCGAGCGAAATCACAATGGCGACTGCGGAAATGAAACGCATGGGCCAATCCCTCGAAAAAATATCGACAAGCTTGAGTTTATCGAAACGGCGCGCCTGCTTCTACCGTGATGAAAAAGGCCGCGCCAATTCCTGACGCGGCCCTTCTCCCTCACCCCGGCCCGCTGGGAGACGGCAGCGCCGGGCATCGATGGGCCGCGCGCCCCTGAGTTCCCGTCGCGAGGCAAGGCTGCCCGCGCAGCGCATCCCGCGCGCGCATCTCGTCAGCGAACGGCGATTTTGCCGGACGCGGCATCTCTCATGAGCGCCGCGCGCTTGTCGGGATCGGCCGACGAAATCTCAGTCTGCCACTCACGTCGCGACATGGTCCGAGCGGGTTTCGGCGCTGCCGGAGCGGCTGCCAGTGGCGGCTGGAAAATCCCGGCCAAATCGGGTTCTCGCTTCAGATCATCGAGCAGTTCGCGGACACTCA
>NZ_JFZJ01000153.1 GCF_000636015.1 Rhodomicrobium udaipurense JA643 | reverse complement strand
AGCGCTTCCTGAAAAAGCACTTCCGCCGCCTCCGGGTCTTTCCGGTAAGCGAGCACTCCGCGCTGTAATAGTGCGTTCGTTGCGTCGGGGACATCGCCGAAGCTTATAAGGTCTTCGCGCGCGATGGATAATATCTTGGCATCGGACATAGCTACTGGCTCCGGCTTGTGCTTCCGGTGCAGCAAGGCGCATGCCATAAGCGAAACACTCGGCTTTGCGCGCCTTTTCCAGACATGACTGGCAACCCTCATCGCGAGATTGTCGCACTTCAGACAGGTGTCGCGTCTCAAAGCCTGCGCGGGCCGGGCGAGGCGGTTTGCGGCTCCTGCCAGGGAATGTCCCGATCTGTCGCGCGAAGATTGTCATGCCATTTCACAACGGGTCTTGGAGCACCCGCCGGGAGAGACTGGTCCATCGACGGAATCTTCGCCTCGCGCACCGGCCCCCGAAGCTCGGGGTTCTGCCGCTTCTGCTCGTCGAGCCAGGCTTGCGCCGCCTGCGCGCCGCTCTTGAGCTTGGCGAGAACCAGCGTCATCGTCGCGCGCGCGTCCTCGCACACGGCCGCGTTCCGCTGGCAGAAGCCCTTGGCGTCCGTCGCCGTCTGCTCGACCGAAGAAATATGCCGTCCGGCATCGCCTCCGACGCCGGGCAGCAGCAGGCACACAAGCGCCAGCCAGAAAACGAGACGCAACACAAAAAACATGACCCGCCACCCGCATCGCTCTTCCAGGTGAGGCCCATCGTAAGTCTCTCCGGCGAAAGAACGCGAAAGCGGCGATCCTGTAATTTAATAAATTTTTAGCGAAGATATATTCAACTGCAATTGCTGGCGCGGCGTTAACGTCTCGGTAACGGTCACTTCTTAGTTTCGAAGGGCCTTCCGCTCACAAACAATCTTTCTTCAAATTGGGTTTTGTGCAATTATCACGGCCATGATCAGGTTTCGAGCACGTCTGGCCCTTTTCGCCATGATGGCGATCTTCCTTGCGACAGCGAGCAACGCGCTGTTCATGCAGGATCGCGCGCGCCTGTTCGATCCGAACGGGTTGCCCAGCACGTCCGTTTCGGTGACGCAATTCCCGCATGACAAGGCATCGCCGATCGCTCCAGCCGTCTCCGGCGGAGGCATCCAGCAGGTTTCGCTCCCCGCCGCGAAGGGTCCGCGCATGCACGTCGCGCTTTATCGCGAGCTTGGGCAACGGGGCTATTCAGAGCAGTTGCGGCAGGGCGATAACGGGCTTCGGCTCGCGGTGCTGGCTTACCAGTTCGACAACGCCATGCCACTGACCGGCGAACCGACCAATGAGCTTTTGAAGCGCGTGCTGTTCGATCCGAATCACGGTCCGCACGGTGCGTTCGCCGACCGCGCAGAGTTGAACGCCAAGCTCGTCATCGAGACGCAGAAGGCGCTGCTCGGCCTCGGCTTCTTCAGAGGTACGTTCTCGGGCCGCCTCGATGTCTGGACGGCGAACGCCATCAAGGATTTCGAGCGTCATCGCGGCCTCCCGGTGACGGGGCGCCTGACCGACCAGACACTTCTCGAACTCATCGCATTTTCGGGCCAGCCGATGCTTCCGGCAGCGGGCTGACATCATCCGCTCGCCTTACGGTTGCGTTCGCGTTTTTCCTCCGACCACGACGTGAGATGCGAAAAAGCCACGGTATTTCAGTAAGTTGTATATGAAGCGTTTCGATACATAATTAATGTAGCCTTTCTCGCGTGACCTCGTAACAGTCAAAATTGAAATTTTTCCAGGCTGGCGAATCTCTGGGGGCAGAGAGAGCTTGGGACAGGGCAACTTGTTGGGCACCATGCGACGCGACCACGCGCCGACAGGCGGAAAAATGCGCTTACTGCGAGGCGGGGCGGCAGCCGTGCTTGTCGCGGCGCTATCGGCTGGAGGCTGCACCGGCCTCAATCCCAACGTGGCGTCGCCGCAAATTGCCGTACCGGACGCCTACAAGGGAAAGAGCGCGCGGCCTTCGCAGCACCCTGCGGGCAGCCCCTACGATTTCGCGGCGTTCCGCTCGAAAAAGCTCATCGATCTGATCGCGGCCGGGCGCGGCTTCAACCTCGACATCGCCGCCGCCATCGCCCGCGTCGAACAGGCCGAGACGCAGGTTCGCGTCGCAAGTCAGGCGCTCATCCCGACCATTCAGGCCGACGGCAGCGGCACGCGCTCCTTCAGCCACGCGACAGGGCGCGCCGTGCGCGGCGACACCGTCGTCGGTCAACTCGGCGCGAGCTACGAACTCGACTTCTGGGGCAAGAACCGTTCCGGCGTCGCTTCGGCCATGGCCTCGCAGGCGGCCGCCGATTACGCCGCAGCAACCGTCGCCATCACGACCGACGCGACCATCGCCACAACCTATTTCGATGCGATCGCGACGCAGAAGCAGATCGACATCGCGAAGGCGAACCTTGCCATCGCGCAAAAGACGCTCGACGCCATCGTCGCGCGCAACAAGGCGGGCACCACCTCCGGCCTCGACGTGGCGCAGCAGGAAACGCTCGTCGCCAATGTCAAGGTGACGATCCCGCCGCTTCAGCGGCAGCTTGAGCAATACAAGCACGCGCTCGCGGTGCTCGTCGGCCGCGCGCCGGAGTTCTTCTCGTGGCGCGCCGACGACCTCTATGCCATCGCCGTGCCGCAGATCCCGGCGGGGCTCCCGTCCGAGCTTCTCTGCCGCCGTCCCGATATCGCCGACGCCGAGGCGCAGCTTGCCTCGCAGCGCTTCCTCGTGTCGAAGGCGCGCGCGGCGATGTTCCCGTCGATCCAGCTTACCGGCGCGGGCGGCTTCCAGAGCGTGGCGCTGGCCTCGCTGTTCCAGCCGCAAAGCACCTTCTATAATGCGGCGGCGGGCCTGACCCAGCCGATCACGAACCTGGTCGAGTTGCAGGCGACGCTCGATCAGAACCGCGCCGTCTATACCGAACTGCTCGCGACGTACAAGAAGACCATCATCGCCGCCTTCCAGGATGTGGAAGACGCGCTCGTCGCCTATCGCAAGACAGCCGAACAGGAGCGTCTCCAGCGCGAGGCGTTGCAGGCCGCGCGCCGCGCCTACGAGATTTCGCAGGCGCAGCTTCAGGGCGGCATCATCGACATCACGACGCTGCTTTCCATTCAGCAGACGCTGTTCTCTGCGGAAAACAGCCTCGCCCTCGTGCGGCAGGCGCGTCTCGAATCCGCCGTCTCCCTCTATCGCGCTCTCGGCGGCGGCTGGATCAAGCCCGAGGGCGTCACGCTTGCTGAAGTTCCATCCCTCATCGATGTAAAAAGGGCCACGCCATGAAGAGGCTCCTGCCCTGGTTGATCTTTCTTTTGATCACCGCGTTTCTTGCGATCTTCGTCTATAGCGACCGCATCTTCGGCACGTCTGGAGGAGGAGGCGATGCGGCTGGCATGGGCGGAGGCCCACCCGGCGGCGGCTTCCGTCGCGGCGATCAGGCCGTCTCGGCGGAGACAAAGCCCGCGCGCCTCGAAAACGTGCCCGTGTGGCTCTCCGGCGTCGGCACGGTGCAGGCGTTCAACACGGCGACGGTTCGCGCGCAGGTGTCCGGCCGTCTCATCGAGGTGAACTACCACGAGGGGCAGGACGTGAAGGCGGGCGACGTGCTCGCCCGTATCGACCCCGTTCTCTATCAGGCCGCCTATGACGAAGCGGTGGCCAAGAAGGCGCAGGACGAAGCGCTGCTCGCGAACGCCAGGCGCGACGCGGCCCGCTATTCGAGCCTCGTCGGCCAGAACTACTCGTCGCAGCTGGAGACCGACGCCGCAAAGTCGAAGGTTCAGCAATACGAAGCGCAGGTTAAGCAGGATCAGGCGGCCATCGATACGGCGCGCGCGAACCTCGATTACGCCACCATCCGCGCGCCCATCGACGGCCGCACCGGCATCCGCCAGCTCGACACGGGCAACCTCGTCACGTCGGGCGATTCCACCGGCATCGTCGTCATCACCCAGCTTCGGCCGATTTCGGTTGTGTTCACGCTGCCGGAAAGCGCCGTCTCCGATATTCTCGATGCGCAGGCGAAAGCGGCCCTTCCGCTTCAGGCGCAGGCGGGCGGGCGCGTGCTCGGCGAGGGCACTGTGGCGGTGATCGATAACCAGATCGATCAGACGACCGGCACCGTGAAAATCAAGGGCACATTCCCGAACGACGAGAACCGGCTGTGGCCGGGCCAGTTCGTGAACGTGAAGCTTCGGCTGAAGACGCTCGAAAATGCCGTGGTCGTTCCCTCAGTCGCCGTCCAGCAGGGCGCGAACGGCGCCTTCGTCTACCGCGTCACGCCGGAGAAAACCGCGAGCATCGTCTCTGTCAAGGTGGTGCAGGAAGGCGAGAAGGATGCGGTGATCGGCGAAGGCATCGCGGCGGGCGACGTCGTGGTGACGAGCGGCTTCTCGAACCTTCGCGATGGCTCGAAGCTGAAGCTTGCCGAAGACGAAGCGACCGGGTCTCCGGCGCGGAACGGCGGCGAGCGTAAGAAGGGCGAGCGAGGCGGCAAAGGAGCCGACGCCGCGAAGCCAGAAGGCGCCGCACGGCCATGAGCGGGCCAACGGCGGAAGAGCCTGGCGGGGTCGGGGCGCAAGGCGCGGACGCGGCGGGCGAGGACACGTATTCCGGCATCTCCGCGCCGTTTATCGCGCGGCCCATCGCGACGTCTTTGCTCGCGGTTGCGATCCTGCTCGCGAGCCTTCTCGCCTATTCGCTGCTGCCGATCTCGTCGCTGCCGCAGGTGGATTTCCCCGTCGTCCAGGTAACGACGCGTCTTCCGGGCGCGAACGCCGACACCATGGCGCGCCTCGTGACCGCGCCGCTCGAACGCCAGCTCGGACAAATCCCCTCGCTCGAAAACATGAGTTCGACGAGTTCCGAAGGGCTGTCGCAGATCACGCTGCGCTTCATGTTGAGCCGCGATATCAACGCAGCCGGGCAGGACGTGCAGTCCGCCATCAGCGCGGCGGGCGGCTCGTTGCCGCAGAACCTCCCCTACCCGCCCGTCTACGCGAAGGTGAATCCGTCGGACCCGCCCATCGTGACGATCGCGCTCACCTCGCAAAGCGTCTCGCTCGAACGCCTGTCCGACTTCGCCGACACGCTGCTTGCGCCAAGGCTTTCGCAGGTGGCGGGCGTCGGCCGCGTCACGGTTCAGGGTAACATCCGACCCGCGATCCGCATTCAGGCGAACCCGCTGCAACTCGCGTCCCTCGGCATCGCGCTCGAAACCGTCCGCTCCGCCATCGCGAACGCCAACGTGACAGGCTCCAAGGGCCTCATCAGCGGCCCCGAGAAGTCCTTCATCGTGGGTGCGAACGACCAGCTTGAGACCGCGGGCGCGTATGAGGACGTGGTCGTTGCGTATCGCAACAAGGCTCCCGTTCTTCTGCGCGACGTGGCGACCGTCGTCGCCGGCCTCGAAAACGAACGCGTCGCCGCGCGCTACAACGGCACGCCTGCCGTCGTCATCGACGTGCAGCGCCAGCCAAGCGCCAACATCGTCGGCACCGTCGATGAGTTGAAAAAGATCCTGCCGAAGCTCGTCGATGCGCTCCCGGCGGGCGTGAAACTCGACATCGTCGCCGACCGCACGGGCACGATCCGCGCATCCGTCGAGGAAGTGCAGTTTACGCTCGTCCTCTCCGTCGCGCTCGTCATCATGGTGGTGCTGCTGTTCCTGCGCACCCTGTCCGCCACCATCGTCGCGGGGATCACGCTGCCGTTGTCGCTGATGGCGGCGTTCGGGGTGATGTATTACGCGGGCTTTTCGCTGAACAACCTCTCGCTCATGGCGCTGACCATCGCGACCGGCTTCGTGGTGGACGACGCCATCGTCATGATCGAGAACGTCATGCGCTACATCGAGAAAGGCGAGAAGCCGCTCGTGGCGGCCTACAAGGGCGCGGGCGAGATCGGCTTCACCATCGTTTCGCTGACGCTGTCGCTCATCGCTGTGTTCATTCCGCTGCTCTTCATGGAAGGCATCGTCGGCCGCCTGTTCCGCGAGTTCGCGCTGACGCTCACCGCTGCGGTCGTCACATCCATGATCGTGGCGCTGACGCTCACGCCGATGATGGCGGCCCGGCTCCTTCGCGCGCCGCGCCAAGGCGAGACCGCGCCGTGGTACTCCCGCGCTTTCGAGGCGCCGTTCAACGCGCTGTTGTCGGTCTACCGCGTGACGCTCGACTGGGCGCTGAACGCGCGGCGCTTCATGCTGCTCGTTGCGGCCGCGACCTTCGTGCTGACCGTCGTTCTCTATATCGCGATCCCGAAAGGCTTCCTGCCGGATCAGGACACCGGCTTCCTCACCGCCGAGACGGAGGCGACGCCCGGCGTCTCGTTCGAGCGCATCAACGCGCTTCAGGCCGAGGTGGAACGGATCATCCGCCGCGATCCTGACGTGTTGGGCGTGGTTTCAGTGATCGGCGTCGGCACCACGAACGCCACGCCGAACGCCGCACATCTCGCGCTGACGCTGAAGCCAAAGACCGAGCGCAAGGCGACCGCGACCGAAATTCTCCAGCGCCTGACGGAGGCGACCGCCGATTTTCCGGGCCTTCGCACCACGTTCCAGATCGTGCAGGACATCCAGATCGGCACCGCGCGAAGCCGCACACAATATCAATATGTGATCGTGGGGCTCGACCGCGAGGGCTTCTCCGGCTGGGCGAAGAAACTTGAAGCAGAGCTGAGCCGCGACCGCCGCCTGATCCATGTCGCCTCCGACCTTCAGGAAGACGGCAACGCGGTGCTCATCAAGACCGACCGCGTCATCGCAGGCCGCCTCGGCGTCACCATGCAGGCGCTGAACGACACACTCTACGACGCCTTCGGTCAGCGGCAGATTTCGACGATCTACGGGCAGTCGAACCAATATCGCGTCGTGCTCGAAGTCGCACCGGCGTTCCAGACCGACACCGCCGCACTCGGCTCGATCTATGTGCCGGGCACGGCGATTTCGAACTCGACCTCGGGCAACGCCTCGACCGGCAACGCAACCGCGAGCGGCGCGACGAACTCGTCCATCACCGCCACCTCCGCGAGCGGGACAGGCGTCGGCTCACAGGTGCCGCTGTCGTCGTTTTCCGTGATCGAACGAGCCACGGCGCCGCTGTCGGTCAACCACGTGCAGCAATATCCGGCGGCGACCATCAGCTTCGACGTCGCGCCGGGCTTCTCGCTCGACGCTGCGGTGCAGGCCGTGACGGATGCGCAGAGCCGCATCGCGCTCCCCTCCTCCATCGTCGGCAGCTATACGGGCGCGGCG
>NZ_JFZJ01000152.1 GCF_000636015.1 Rhodomicrobium udaipurense JA643 | reverse complement strand
CGCCTCGCGCGCGGCGACTGTGCCCGTGTTCATCGCGACGCCGACATCGGCTTGCGCAAGCGCGGGCGCGTCGTTGGTGCCGTCGCCGCACATGGCGACGAGCTTCCCATCGGCCTGCTCCTTGCGGATGAGGCGGAGCTTCGCCTCGGGTGTCGCTTCGGCAAGGAAGTCATCGACGCCCGCTTCAGCCGCGATGGCCGCCGCCGTCAACGCGTTGTCGCCGGTTATCATGACGGTGCGGATGCCCATCTGCCGCAACTCGGCGAAGCGTTCGCGGATGCCGCCCTTCACGATGTCCTTGAGATGGACGACGCCCAGAACCCGGCCCGCCTGCGAGACGGCAAGGGGCGTTCCTCCCGTTCGGGCAATCCCTTCGACGATCTGCCGCAGGTCGGGCGCGGCCGCCATGTTCGGGTTGACCGTGACCTGTCGAACATGCGCCAGAACCGCATCGACGGCGCCTTTTCGGATCGGCTCGCCATCGACATCGACGCCGCTGATGCGGGTGTGCGCGCTGAAAGGGATGAAATGCACGGAATGTCCGGCGAGATCGCGCCCTCGCAGGCCGTATTTCTCCTTCGCGAGGACGACGATGGAGCGGCCCTCGGGGGTTTCGTCCGACAGCGAAGAAAGCTGCGCCGCATCGGCGAGTTCAAGTTCGCTCACGCCTTCAAGCGGGATGAACGCGGTTGCCTGCCGGTCGCCGAGCGTGATCGTGCCCGTCTTGTCGAGCAGCAGCGTGTCAACGTCGCCCGCCGCTTCGACGGCGCGGCCCGACATGGCGAGCACATTGAAGCGCACGAGTCGGTCCATGCCCGCGATGCCGATGGCTGAAAGCAGCGCGCCGATGGTCGTCGGGATGAGCGTCACGAACAGCGCGACGAGGACCAGCACCGAGATTTCGCCGCCCGCATAGGCCGCGAAGCTCGGAATGCTCGCCACGGCGAGGACGAAGATGAGCGACATGCCAGCGAGCAGGATATTCAGCGCGATCTCGTTCGGCGTCTTCTGACGCTGCGCGCCTTCGACGAGCGAAATCATGCGGTCGAGGAAGGTGGAGCCCTGCGCGGCGGTGATGCGTACGACGAGCCAGTCGGAAATGACCTGCGTGCCGCCCGTCACCGCCGAGCGGTCGCCGCCGGACTCGCGGATCACCGGCGCGGATTCGCCCGTGATCGCGGCTTCGTTCACCGAAGCAATGCCCTCGATCACCTCGCCATCGGACGGGATGATGTCGCCCGCCTCGACGAGAACGATATCGCCGGGCTTGAGCGCGAGCGCGGGCACGCTCTCGATATCGCTGTCGCGGGCCGCGTTCTTCAGCCGTTTGGCGATGACATCGGTCCGGGTCGCCCGGAGGCTCGCCGCCTGCGCTTTGCCGCGCCCCTCGGCCACCGCCTCGGCGAAGTTCGCGAACAGCACGGTGAACCAGAGCCAGAGGATGACTTGAAGCGGAAAGCCGAGGTTCTCCGTCCCCGCAACTGCATCGCGGATGAACAGCACGGTGACGAGCGCCGCCAGCACCTCGACGAGAAACATGACCGGATTGTGGATCATGTGCTGCGGCGCGAGCTTCTTGAAGGCGCCTGCGAGCGCGGGAGCGAGAATGGCTGGATGAAGCGCGGACGACCGCGCGGAAAGGGTCGACGTTTTCATGGGTGCCTCAGAAAGTTTGTCCGGCGATCATGGCGAAGTGCTCGACGATGGGACCGAGTGCCAACGCTGGCAGGAAGGTCAGCCCGCCGACGAGGACGACGACGCCGATGAGGAGGCCTGCGAACAGTGGTCCGTTCGTCGGGAATGTCCCGCTCGAAGGCGGCACGATCTTTTTCGCGGCGAGCGAGCCCGCGATGGCGAGCATCGGGACGATCACGAAGAAGCGTCCGACCAGCATGCCGACGGCAAGCGTGGTGTTATAGAACACGGTATTGCCCGACAGCCCCGCGAAGGCCGAGCCGTTGTTCGCCGCTGCCGACGTGTAGGCGTACAGCACTTCGGAAAAGCCATGCGGTCCCGCCGAAGAGACGCTCGAAAGGCCGTTCGGCGCGATGACCGCAATCGCCGTGAAACCGAGCATCATGAGCGGGAGGCACAGGATCGCCAGCATGGTGAGCTTCACCTCGCGCGCCTCGATCTTCTTGCCTAGATATTCCGGCGTGCGCCCGACCATCAGCCCGGCGACGAACACGGAGAGGATGGCGAACAGCAGCATCCCGTAGAGCCCAGCGCCTACACCGCCGATGACGACCTCGCCAAGCTCCATGTTGACCAGCGGCACGAGGCCGCCGAGCGGGGTCAGCGAGGCGTGCATGGCGTTTACCGCGCCGCATGACGCCGCCGTCGTTATCGTGGCGAAGAGGGCCGACGCTGCGATACCGAAGCGCGTCTCCTTGCCTTCCATGTTGCCGGGCGCGCCATCGAGGCCGAGCGCGGTCAGAAGCGGATTGCCGTTCGCCTCGGCCCAATAGGCGAGCGAGACGCCCACCAGGAACAGCACGCCCATCGCGCGGAAAATCGCCCAGCCCTGGCGTTGATCGCCCGCCATGCGCCCGAAGACGTTCGTAAGCCCCGCGCCGAGCACGAAGATCGCGATCATCTGGATCATGTTCGAAGCCGGCGTGGGGTTCTCGTACGGATGCGCGGCGTTCGCGTTGAAGAAGCCGCCGCCATTCGTGCCAAGCATTTTGATCGCCACCTGGCTCGCGACCGGGCCTTGCGCGATCACCTGCTTGCCGCCTTCAAGCGTTGTCGTCTCTACATATGGATTGAGGTTTTGCGGCATGCCCTGCCAAACCAGCGCCAACGCGATCAAGAGCGAAATCGGCAACAGGATGTAGAGCGTGCAGCGCGTCAGATCCGCCCAGAAATTGCCGATCCCCGCCGCCGAGCGCCGCGTGAAGCCGCGGATGAGTGCGACCGCAAGTGCGATGCCGGTGGCGGCGGAAACGAAGTTCTGCACCGTCAGCCCCGCCATCTGCGCGAAATAGCCGAGCGTGCTTTCGCCGCCGTAATTCTGCCAGTTGGTGTTGGTGACGAAGCTCGCCGCCGTGTTCAGCGCGAGATCGGGCGGCATGCCCCCCATGCCTTGCGGGTTGAGCGGGAGCAGATCCTGAAGCCTCAGGATTGCGTAAAGCAGCAGGAAGCCCGCAAAGTTGAAAGCGAGCATCGAGATCGCATAAGCGCTCCAGCGTTGCTCCGCTCTCGGGTCAATCCCGGCCAGCGCGTAGAACACGCGCTCGACCGGGGACAAAACGAACGAAAGAAAAGTGCGCTCGCCCGAAAACACGCGCGTCATGTACGCGCCGAGGGGTTTCGCGAGCATCACCACGATTGCGCAGAAGACAAGGATCTGCGCCCAACCTGCGAGGGTCATGATTGCCTCAGAATTTTTCGGGTTTTATGAGCGCGTAGACGAGATAGACGAGCAGGAAGACCGACACGGCCCCTGCAAGCGCATAGTCCAACAGCATGGCCGCCTCACAACCGCTCGCAGCCAGCAACGTAAAGCCCGGCTGCCGCGAAGAACGCGACGCCGATGCAGAGCATGAGAACTTCGAACATGGGACTCCTCACCCGATGAGTTATTCATTCGGGGAAGGATAGTCGGAGGGGCATATAGGTTCGACGGAGGAACAGGCGCGAAAAAATAGGATTCTCATAGGGAAACGGCCAAACGCCTTTGTCTTTGGCCGTTTCATATCCAAGACCTGCCATCGGCGCAGACCGCAAGTGGCGAAATTTGGAGTCCTATTCATTACCCGGTCTGGACTAAGTCTCTGTTCGGAAATTCCATTCCGCTTTGCCTCCGATTGCGAGCGAGGCTAAATCCGGCAGGGATGTCTCAAATCGACCCTCCTCGACCGAATGCCACAATCCGACGCGGGCGAAAGAAATATATCTTTTTACTTTCCGCCTAAATCGTTGCCTTATGCGTACTGTAGGCCGAGAGCTGTCATTTCGATCATTACTATTTAGTTCTGCTATTGGAGGCAGACTCGCTGATCGGATTGAGGTTAGGAGCATTCATGCCTGCCTCCCTCGGCATTCTTGTGTTCCGCAAACACCCGCTTCACAGTAACTGTCGCGAGCCGAATCGTGTTAGTTGGGGCAGCGCGCGTTGGTCACAGATTGAGGCGGAATTGAACCCGAGAGTATTCATTTCCTACAGCTGGACATCGCCCGGACATCAGGCACGCATCCGCCAGTGGGCGGAGCAAATGGTAAGCGACGGAATTGACGTCGTTCTTGATGTCTGGGACCTAAAAGAGGGGAACGACAAGTTCGCATTCATGGAAAAGATGGTCACCGATGAGACCGTCACCCATGTCCTTGTCTTCTCAGATTCTCAATATGCCTCAAAGGCTGACGCGCGCAAGGCTGGGGTTGGCACTGAATCCCAGATCATCTCGCGTGAAGTATACTTAAAAGTGCAACAATCTAAGTTCATTCCAATTGTTTGCGAATTCGACGACTCAAACGAACCATTTCTTCCAACCTTTCTTAAGTCCCGAATCTGGATTGACTTCTCTAGCCCTGAGGCGGCAAATGAGAACTGGGAGCAGCTAATCCGCGTGTTGTACGGTAAACCCGCGCATCAGAAACCGGCTCTAGGAAAAGCACCTACATTTATCACACATGATGCAGTCATTCCAGCAAGCCCCGCGATTGCAAAGTTTGCCGCATTAAGACAGTGCGTTCTACAAGGAAAGCGCGGAGTTAAACTTTACCGAAAGGACTTTCTTGGCGCATGTTATGATTACGCAGACGCCTTGCGTATTAGAAAGCAACCCGATCTTGCAAATCTTGGCCAGCGGGTTCTAGAGGATTGCGGGAAACTCAAACTTGTACGCGACCACCTCGTTGATTGGGTCTTGCTGGAGTCCGAAGTCAATCTGTCCGAAGAGTTTGGTGACGAGCTAATCGCGATGCTGGAGAAATTGCTTGAGCTCAAGTCAAGACCGCAGGAAGTCACCACTTGGAACGAGGCTTGGTTCGAAGCACACCGCGTATTTGTTTACGAAACATTCCTATATGTTATAGCCGCCTTGATTAAAGCCGGCGCGTTCAATATTCTCCGACTTATTTTTAATAGTCACTACCTTCTTCCAGAGACGGAAGTGACGAAACTCAACCGATTCTCTACTTTTGGTGAATTTTACGGTTATTCAGAGGCGCTACAGATACTCGCGCCAGGGGGACGAGGACTTTACTCGCCCACGGCAGAGCTTATTAAGCGTCAGGCGGATCGCACGGACTTACCGTTTGCGGATGTTATGCAAGCGGAATTGCTTATTCTAATGATGGCTTTTATCAGCGATAATATTCACTGGTATCCACAGACGCTTCACTATTCATCTCGCGCCGCATTTCCATTTTTCATCAGAGCTGAGCAGCGCCGCAACTTTCACAAGCTCGCGCAGATTACTGGATTTGAAAGTGCCGACAAACTTCGTGAAGCGGTAAAAGCCGGCCATGAGCGGTTGGGAGTGGCACAGTGGCATGATTTCTGGATGAGTCATGATCGATCATTCTGGCAGCGAATGAACCTGGATGCTTTGGATACAATTAGCTAAGCACACAATGACGTAATCTTTGTTATGCTTACCAAGGCTGATCTCAGCAAAAAAAAAATCATGGCACTCTTGTATTTCTGCTCCTAAGGGGAGAGCAGTTAGGCCTTGAGGGCGGGCCCGGAGTCCGCTATCGACCCGATCTCGCCAGATCAAGCCACAAGCCCTTCGACGCAATCCGGCGCATTGTATTTTGGCGAGTTCATTTTCGGCGACACGGGCCGGACGGTCACCGCCGCATCGAGGCCGGAATCGATCACAGGTTTTCGCCGGCAAGCCACGGCTCGAAGCCGTATTTGGCCAGCATCACCGGCATGCGCGAGTGCAGATCGCGGATTCCGTCGCAGGCTTCGCTTTTCCCGGAACTTCAACGGCGCGCCATTCATAAAACCCCGAGACTGGAATGAGGCAGCGGCGCGTTTGCCGCCGCCGTTCCGATGCGCGCATTGATCCTGATTGCCGATCTTGATGTCCTTCGCCCACATCGGCACCAATCCCCAGCGCATCATTTTATAACTGCGGCCGCCTTCTTCCCGCACGATAACGCCCACGTCCTGCGTCGGCGCGATGTTCCACGAAACGCGCAGATTTGGGATAGCGTCATTCGTCAGGCGATAGAGCGCGTGTAACTCTGCCCATGTAAAATTCTGTGTGAACCTGCCGCACATTCCTAACTCCCTCGCCCCCAATATGGTGGCTAGCGCAAGTTGCGGAAAAGACGACCTGAGAGCAAACGGTGCGGGTGGACTTGGCCTAAAGAGCGTGAGCCGAGCAGGCGAACCATCAGGGCCTGAACCGCAACATGGACCCCGCATCCTGCGACTGCGTCATGACGATCTGGAATCCACGCATCATCGTTGTTACTTTCAACCATGCTTAACCCAATCCTATAGGGCGTACCCCTTATCCATGAGGACCATTCTCATCATCGGCGCGAGCCGCGGCATCGGACTTGAGACGGTTCGACGAGCTCTCGATCAAGGCTATCGGGTGCGCGCTTTTGCGCGATCCGCCTCCCAAATCCCAATTACCCATACGGAGCTGACGAAGGTGAACGGCGATGCGCTCAGAGCCGAGGATGTCGCGGCGGCCGTTAAGGGAGTCGACGCCGTCATCGAAACGCTCGGAGCGAAGGCCAGCCTTGCTATGGTGACCAGCCACACTCGACTCTTCTCCGACGCAACGCGCATACTCATCCAATCGATGGAAAGTGCGGGCGTGAAGCGTCTGATTTCTGTAACGGGCTTTGGGGCCGGCGACAGCCGCCAGCATATGTCACTGTTGCAGCGCCTTCCCTTCGAACTCCTGTTGGGCCGCGTCTATGCGGATAAGGCGGTGCAGGAGACGATCATTCGGCGCAGCGCTCTGTCCTGGGTGATAGTCCGGCCGGGCATCCTCACCAGCGGTCCTCGCACAGGCCGGTATAAAATCCTCGATAAGCCCGCCGACTGGCGCAACGGCACGATCTCGCGCGCCGATGTCGCAGATTTTCTCGTCAAGCAAATCGAAGATGACGCCTATCTCGGCAGCAAGACCCCTGCACTGATCGGATAATTATTCCCTCCGAAGGCATCAAGGAGCTCGAAATCAATAGCCGCGCCGACTGGAACCGTGGCTTGACGCGCTGTGATTCGGCTCGCTTTCGCCTTGGCCCTCACTGCGGAAGGTCACTTCAAGCGCGGTGCTTTCGAGGAGGTGTCCAGTGAGCCGGTAGCGGAATTCGAGCAGGATGATTCAATTGAGCTA
>NZ_JFZJ01000151.1 GCF_000636015.1 Rhodomicrobium udaipurense JA643 | reverse complement strand
TTGCGACCCCGCAAACCCTTACGAAATCGCCCTGAGCTTCTGCATGGAGCGCCTACAGCGGTGGCTTCGTGAGAGGAACCAGGTTGACCGGACAACCCATGTAATCGTTGAGCGCCGTGGTGCTGCGGAGGATACAAAGCTGGAGCTGGAGTTCCGGCGGATCGCAGACGGGCGCAACCCTGTCGGACGTATGCCGAATCTTGACATACGGTTCATGGATAAGAAGCATAATTCCACCGGTTTGCAGATTGCGGATCTGACCGCGCACCCCATCGGACGGCACGTGATCAATCCTACACAGCAAAACCGGGCTTTTGAGCTGATAGAACCGAAGTTGCGACGAGGTCCGAACGGCAGGTGCAACGGCTACGGTTTGAAAATCTTCCCCTAAAAAAGCGAAAGGCCCCGAGGTTTCCCGAGGCCAGACGCCGAACGAGCATTCCCGTTCCATTTGGATAGATAATAGCGTCGGGAGCTGTCCGTGTCAATATGTTCTCTGTATGTTCCCCACCATTGTCGCCCTTGCCGCCACCTTGGTCAGCGCCGGGTATGACCTTGCCTTCACCTCGGTAAAGCGGAGTATTTCCCGTATCTAATCTCCAGCTCGGTAGATCCTGAAGCGACCGGCCGCCAGGTACTAACCCCCTTCGGCAATCGCCGTCCGCAAAGCCTCCAGCAGCGATTTGTCTGCTTTCCGAGGTTCATGGGGCTGGTCAGGCATGGGTGGGCTCCCCTTTTTACGGTTTCATCATGAGCCGCCTTCGAAAAGGTCGCAAGGCGGTCCGGAGGAAGCGCTATTCTCCAGCGCTGCGGTCGCATTCCAAGCCCGAGCTGACCATTCCCGAATTCGTCTACAGGTTGGCGGTATCTCGACTTGCCATAGACGGCGGCCTCTCTTGCGTGCCTTGCTGGCCCTGCAGCGGATGCCCAACAGGCTCTCGCGGTCGGTTTCCTGAGCCTTGGCATGCCCGGCCCATCTGCCGATCCCTTCTCTATCCAAAACGCCGCCTGAAGGCCCAGACGAGGCGTTGCCTGCCCCGAGGAAGACCGGGGTGGACTCCGCTTGGACGCCGATGCCCTGACGGGGCTCTCCTTTGGCAAGGAAATCCTCCCCAAGCGGCCTTGAAATGTCGGGTGGTTTGGACCCCGGCGCGTACCAGCCAAGGGGTTTCCCCAGCTTCCGCGCTTCGCTTGTGCAGCCGGGCGATGCCCCTCCCCGTTGGCAGGCCCGCTCATGGCCGGTGTCCCTCTTCTGACCCGACAGGCCGCAAAGGGTGCGGTCTCGAACCAAAAGGAGAAACCCATCATGAGCAACAAGCAGCAACCCGGAAGAAAGCCCACCCACGGCGTCTTCCACATCCGGGGCGAAGGCAAGAACGCCTACTGGACGAAGATCGGCGCCGCCTGGATCCACGAGGACGGCGAAGGCCTGAACCTGAGCCTGGAGTGCATCCCCACCGACAACACGGGACGCCTGGTCATCCGCGCCAACAAAGCCGACACGCAAACCCAAGGGGAGGCCGCCCGATGAGCCGCAGCGACTACGCCTTCCTCGCCGACCAGTTCCCGGAGTTCAGGCTCCGGGCAAGGACCGACCAGGAACTGGAGGACCTGCTCGATGCCTGGTTCGCCCACGACCACCTCGACGATAATCCCGTCTACAGCTGGAACGACGACGAAGGAGACGCCCAATGAGCCAGATCAAGAGCTACAACGTCGCGATGATCATGTGGGAGACCTGGAACATCTGCGTCGATGCCGCCTCGGAGGATGAGGCCAAGGCACAAGCAAGCGCCTCTTACGAAAGGCACGGCCGTGAGGAATTCTCCTGCCAGGCCAGCGGCGTCGACGGTTTCGAGATCATTGACGAACAGGAGGCCGACGAATGAGCACCGTCAATCCCTCCTGCAAGGACTTCACCATCATCCTGTACGAACGGAACGTGTTTCAGTTTACGGTCAGGGCCGAAGACGGGGACGTTGCTGAAGACATCGCCTTGGAAACCTACTACGGCTGGTCGGAAGTCGACCGCGCCCGATACATCTCCGGTGAACAGGGCGGCGTGGAGCTGAACATCGAGGAGGCCGCCCAATGAACGCCCCTCGCCTCCTCCTCCCCCACGAGCTTCGCACGCGCCATCTCGTCACCGAGACCGCCCGGGCCTTCCGGTTCGGGCCACGGATCCATCCCAACCGGGCTGCCTATGAGTTCTACCCGACGCCACCGGAGGCGACGCGCGCCCTTCTCTCGGTCGAGCGCTTCGATGGCCCTATCTGGGAGCCCGCCTGCGGCACCGGCTGGATCTCAGAGGAATTGATTGCGGCCGGATACGACGTTGTGTCCACGGATCTTGTCGATTACGGCTACGGCGAGCCGCGACGCGACTTTCTCGCGGAACGGAAGCCGCTGGCGAAGCACATCGTCACCAATCCGCCTTACGGCCGTGGGCTGGCCGATATGTTCGTGAAGCACGCGCTGGATCTGACCGCCGAGAGCGGCGGCACGGTCGCGATGCTGCTGAACCTGTCGAGCCTTTGTCATCCGCTGCGGCATGCGTTTTACGTGAGCCACCCACCCGCCGTCATCTATGCGCTCGACGAATGCATCTGCTGGCCGTATGGCGACCCCGCACGGGCGACCACCACCATCGCGAAGCAGCGGTATTGCTGGCTGGTGTGGAAACATGGGCATTCCGGGGCGACGGAGTTCCGGTGGCTGCGGGTGAAGGACTTCACGGTCCCTCGCGTAGCCAAGACGGTTCGGCTTCTCTCCTGAAAGAGGCCGAATCAAGCCGAGACCGTGGCAAACACGACCCCCAGACCAGCGCTTGGGGCGCGTCTCGCGATGTTTGCCATATGTTTGCCGGGGCAATTTCGCGGGGAAGCGGCGTCGGCGTAAGTTATTGGGATTATTGGCGCACCGGGGAAGATTCGAACTCCCGACCCCCAGATTCGTAGTCTGGTGCTCTATCCAGCTGAGCTACCGGTGCGGAGCAGTGTCGCGCGAAGCGATCTGCGAAGGCCATATCTCTAGCGGGTTAAGTGCGTGTGTGCAAGCATTCCGTAGCGAAATTTCGGGGACTTTTTCGGCCAAGCTCAGCCGCGTTGCCGGCGATCCGAAACGGCGCCCGGTTGCGGAGCCAAACGCCGCGTCCAAAAGCGCTCGAACCATTTCCCCCGCGCGCTTTCGAGAACTCGTCCCCAAAGCGGACGCGGGTCTCAGCCGAATGCCCATGAAAAAAGCCCGAGGCAGTCCGCTACGAAAAACGGAAAACCTCGGGCGTGGTCGGACGACGCCGAAACGCTAGTTATGCTGCTCGGCGCGCTCCAGTTCGCGTCCCGGCCCAGGAGCCGGTAGCGAACCGGTCGCGCGCAACGCTACGCGCTCCGCTGCTGGGAGCGCTCCGCCACGATCTGATCCGCGACGCGGCCCGACAGCTCGATGAGATGGTCGAACTCGGCCTTGAAATGACCCGCGCCCGCCGTGGCCGACCGCAGCTCAATGATGAGGTCGTGGATTTCAGCCTCGGGAATGTGCGCCTCGATGGTGTCCCAGGCGGTCCAGCCGGGGCGCGCGTCAAAGCCGAGGATTTGCCCGCGCCGCGCCGAGATCATGCCGTTGACCTTCGCCGTCGCCTCGGTCGGCACGGATATGCTGACGGCCGCGACCGGCTCCAGCAGCACCGGCTGACATTTCGGCATGCCCTCGACCATCGCGAGACGGCCCGCCAGACGGAAAGCCTGATCCGATGAGTCCACCGTATGATAGGAGCCGTCCTTCAGCGTCACGGCCACGTCTACCACCGGAAAGCCGAGCGGCCCGCCAGAAAGATAATCGCGCACCCCGGCCTCCACAGCCCCGAAATAGTTGCGCGGCACGGCACCGCCCGTGACGACTTCCGTGAAGGCGAAGCCCTCGCCGCGCGGCTGCGGACGGATTTCCACGAGAACGTCGCCGAACTGACCGTGCCCGCCGCTCTGCTTCTTGTGGCGGCCGCGCACCTCGACGCTTTTGCGGATCGTCTCGCGATAGGGGATTTGCCGCCGCCGCGTCTCGGCCTTGACGCCGAAGCGCCGGGCGAGCTTTTCGAGCGCGACGCGAAGATGCATCTCGCCCTGCCCCCACAGCACCATCTCGCCCGTCTCGCGATCCTGGTGGAGCGATAGCGCCGGATCTTCGTCGATCAGCTTGGCAAGCGCGGAGGTCAGCTTGATCTCGTCCTTGCGGTCGCCCACGGCGATGGCAAGCGCGTAGACCGGCTTCGGCGGCTGCACCGGGTCCACCGGCGCGGCGAAGCCCTTTTCGCCCGAAATCGCTTCGCCCGTATGGACGCCTTCGAGCTTGCCGAACGCCGCGACCTCGCCTGCTTCGGCCGGACCGCGCTTCTTGATGTCGGGGCCTGACACGGAAAAGACGCCGGAAATGCGCTCCTCGCCGGACGCGCTGTAGACCGCGCCGCCATCCGCGAACTGGCCCGCCAGCACGCGCGCGAGCGAGAGTTTGCCCGCATGCGATGTTTGAATGGTCTTCACGACGTAAGCCGCCGATTTCGCCGCGCCAAGGCCGAGCCTTTCGGCGGTTTCGGTGACGAACGGGGATTCGTGCCGCAGAGCCTTAAGAAGCCTGCCGATGCCGTGGCCGGCTTCGGCCGAACCGAAGAACACGGGGCAAATCTGGCAGCGCTTGAACTCGGTCACGAGGTCCGCGAAGATCTGATCGCGGCTCGGCACGCTGTCACTCAAAAGCTGCTCCATGAGAGCGTCGTCATAATCGGCGAGCTTCTCAAGCATGGAAAAGCGCTGTTCGGCCTCGAATTGTGCGAGGTCGTTCGGAATATCGATCAATTCGCTCGGCGCATGCGGGCGATAGACGAACGCGCGTTCGAGCGCCAGATCGACGAACCCGCTCACCGCGCCGCCTTCCTGAATGGGAACCTGGCGGAGCACAAGCGGAAGGCCGCTCGCGGGCTGCATCGTGGAAAGCAACTCGGCGATGTTGCCACCGGCCTTGTCGATCTTGTTGATGAAGAGGAAATGGGGAATCTTCGCGGCTTCGAGAGACTTCAGCACGCTTTGCAGCGCGTAGAGCTTCTTCTCGTCCGCCTCGCATACGACGACAGCGGTGTCGCAGGCGGGCAGCGCCGCCGTGCCGTCGAACTGAAATTCGATCGAACCCGGAAAATCGAGCGCCGTGAAACGGTCGCCGAGATATTCGAAGCTCGCGACGTTCGATTCCACGCTCATGCCGTGGTTCTTCGCCTCCGGCGACGTGTCGCCGACGGTTTTTCGAGCTTCCGCGCCCTCGGGCGTCGCGCCGGCTCGGGCGAGTATGGCTTCGAAAAGAGAGGTCTTCCCGCTGCCTTGAGGTCCAACGAGTGCGATACAGCGGGGGCTTCTGCCCCCTGCATTTCCATTTCCGCCCATGCGTTTCGATCCTGTGTGGAATTATGCACTTGCGGGCGTGCCGTCAGCACGAGCCGCGACGAAAGGCATGGTCGCCCCGGATTGTGGAATAAGCAAGCGCCGCGATGGATCGGCGGGCGGTTCCACACCTGCGCGAATTGACGCCGAAGGCTCTGCAAAAACGCCGCGACGCGATTGACACGATGCGGGGATGATGGTTGCAAGCTGGGCAAGCCTGCCGAGTCCCAAGCCGCGAGTTTTTCAGCCCATGAGTCACGAATTCGACGCGAGCCTCATCCATCCCGAACCCGCCGCCGAGGCTTTGCCGCCTGACCTTCGCAATGCGGTCGAAAGCGCGAAGCGGATGCCGAGCGCGTTCGCCAATGCGAAGCTTCACGGCGAAAACGAATTGCGGCGGCTCGTGCAATCCTGCAATCGCATCGCGTGGAGCACGGCACCTTCGGATCTCCGCGCGCCGAGCCGCGAGGAAGCCGAAGCTCTGCTCGCCGCGCTGGCACCGGATGCGCGCGAAAGGCTAATCGCCGAGGCGAAGCTCGCGGCCGAGCAACGCCGGTTCGTCGGCATCCTCCACGTCATCGAGCGCGAGGTCGCGGCGCAGAAGGCCGCCGAGCAAGCCGACCGCGTGCGCTACGAAGCGGAGCAGCGCGAAATCGCGGAGTTCGAAGTCTTCGACGCGGCGGGAAAAGCCGCCCGATTCGAGGCGTGGCGCGCGTCCAGACGCGGAGCTTGAGAAGGGATCAGCGTTTGGATCTGCCAGCCTCACCGGCTCGACCCCTCGCAATCGAGCCGCCACGTGCCGTCGCCGCAGACCGTGATCTCTGACAGCGTGTGCATAATGAGTCGACCTCGGCGAGGACGGCCTCGCGCTCCGGCGTCTTTGCCCCGCGCCGCGCCGGAAGGACCCAGCGATTGCTTCATCGCAAGCCGGCAACACGGGGCTTTTTTTGCGCAAATGGCCCCGACGCCACACTCTTGCCCCATCGCGGCCACATCGACGGGATGCTTTACGGTGGAATTTGCACGATTTTCGCCGGTCCCGCATGCGGCGAAATGCTCCTGATGGCGCCATATTTCGGCACCCAAGACAATATCCTGTTCGTGAAGCACGTCGGAAGCGTTACGGCGAGCCGCTGGTGCTTGCGCGGCTTCAAGCGCTCCCCTATATGAACACCAATTCGAGATAAACATTCTCGGCGCGGGACGAAGATATCAAATAAATACGGGGTGGCTGGCTTTAAGCGGCCTGTCGTCTCGCGACAAGAATGAGCAGCACGAGGTTCTAAACCATGTCGAAAGTGATTGGCATTGACTTGGGCACGACCAATTCTTGCGTGTCCGTCATGGAGGGAAGCCATCCAAAGGTCATCGAGAATTCAGAGGGCATGCGCACGACGCCGTCCATGGTGGCGTTCACCAACGATGGCGAGCGTCTGATCGGCCTGCCCGCCAAGCGCCAGGCCGTTACGAATCCGGAAAGCACCTTTTTCGCGATCAAGCGCCTTGTCGGCCGCCGCTTCGACGACGAAATCGTCAAGAAGGACATGAACCTCGTTCCCTACAAGATCGTTCGCGGCGACAATGGGGACGCTTGGGTCGAGTCCAACGGCAAGAAATACTCCCCTTCTCAGATTTCGGCCTTCATTCTTCAGAAGATGAAGGAAACGGCAGAAGCATATCTCGGCGAAAAGGTCGAGAAAGCCGTCATTACCGTTCCCGCCTACTTTAACGACGCCCAGCGTCAGGCTACCAAAGACGCGGGTCGCATCGCGGGCCTCGAAGTTCTCCGCATCATCAACGAGCCGACGGCGGCCGCGCTTTCCTACGGCCTCGACAAGAAGAAAGAATCGAAAACCATCGCCGTGTACGACCTTGGCGGCGGCACGTTCGATATTTCCGTGCTCGAAATCGG
>NZ_JFZJ01000150.1 GCF_000636015.1 Rhodomicrobium udaipurense JA643 | reverse complement strand
CGCGCACGCTGCCCGTTTGGCCTTCGATGGCGACGGCTTCGAACGTGCCGTGCTTCTCGTGGACACAGTGCTCGTTGCGCGTCAGCGCCAGAACCTCGCCCACGCCGGACAGCGCGCGCAGGATATCCGCGAAATCGGGCTGCAAACGGATGGCCTCGTGACCGACCTTCGCCGCCACGAATTCCGCCTCGCTGACGCCGAGACGCGTGGCGGCATCGCGCGCGCGAAGCTTTTCCTCTTCCCTCAACCGAAGCATGGCTTCCCTGAGTGCGCCGCCCCGAAGCCGCTCGCCACGGGCCGGGATGCCGTCATCCAACATCCGGTCCTCCTCCGCCTGAATCTTGCCGGAGTATAGTCTGGGGCGAGGGCGGTCTTCAATGGTAAATATCTAATTTAGAACGATAATACTTTTAATATAGTGCAAATAGCGCGCGGGTAACGAAGCGCGACCAAGGCCGCGAAATCTCGCTTATCTTGGGCAGCAATCGGCTCGAACATTCTGAATGAAGGACCTTGCGCGAGGGTATCGCTCATCCGTCCATCCCGGAACGCCGCCTTCGCCGCATCAACCGCCGGTTGGCGCTCGCCCCGTCTCCTGCTAAAGCGGAGCCAGCGAAGCGCGCGCGGAGGCTGGCGATGGACCTGATGGCGATTGCATTCCCGTTCAACGACCCCGTGGCGGTGCATATCGGGCCGCTCGGTGTGCGCTGGTATGGACTTGCCTATATGGCGGGGCTGCTGCTCGGCTGGCTTTATATGCGACGGCTCTGCGCGGAGGCGCGGCTGTGGGGTGGCGCATCGCCCGTGACGCCGCATCAGGCCGACGACTTCCTCTTCTGGGCGACGCTCGGCACCGTGCTCGGCGGGCGGCTCGGCTTCTTCCTGATGTATGAGCCGTCGATGCTCCTCCACGATCCGTTGCGCTTCTTCCGCATCTGGGAAGGCGGCATGGCGTTCCACGGCGGGCTGCTCGGCGTTGGCGCAGCGATCTGGATTTTCGCGCGCCTGAACCGCATCCCCGTGCGCTCGCTGATGGACCTGTCGGCGGCGGCGGTGCCGTTCGGGCTGTTCTTCGGGCGGCTGGCGAATTTTATCAACGGCGAGATTTACGGGCGGCTGTCGGATGTTCCGTGGGCGGTGGAGTTTCCCGCGCGCGTGCTGCTGGCGGGCGACGCCGCCGGGCCGCGCCATCCTGTGCAGCTTTACGAGGCCGCGCTTGAGGGCCTGGTGATGTTTGTCCTGCTGCGGTACTTCACGCACAGCCGCCTCGCGCTGCGCGCGCCGGGGCTTGTGACGGGCGTCTTCCTCGCGGCTTATGGCGTGTTCCGCATCTTCGCCGAGTATTTCAAGGAGTGGGACTACGGCCAGTTCTTCACGACGGCGTATTTCTCGGAGGGCGTTGTGTATTCGCTGCCGATGATCGCGCTGGGGGTTTGGTTCGTGGCTACGGCGCGGCGGGGGAGGGTCGGCTCATTTGCCGCTTCTGGCCGAGCTTGAGCGCAACATTTTGACCATTGAGGTTTCATTATTTTTGGTTATAAGATTAGTTATTTAGAGGAGAAATGTATGGCGTGGTTCGAGGATACAGCTTCATTTGTAAGTAGCGGATTCGGCCTTTTTGCTTGGGATAAGGCTCACGCCATTCTTGGTACTATCGCCGCGTTAATTTCCGTAAGCGTTTTTGCCTTACGCCAGGTTTTCCAGCTTCGGAAGAAGCAGTCTGAATTGGACACCAGAACAGCTGAGCTGAGCGAAGCCGAAAAGCAGATTGCCGAAAAGCAGAAGAAGCTGGAAATCGTAGAGAGGGCGGCTCAAACCCATGAGACCCATTTGTGGGATTTATGGCCGAATGAACCTCCGGAATGGTTTTGCAGAAAGTGGCCGTATTTTTCTCGCCGAGTGATTACTCTCGCAAACTTCAAGGGCGGTGTGGGCAAAACCACAATCGCAGCCAATTTGGCAATCGCCATAGCGCGTAAGGGCTATCGGGTTCTGATAATCGACCTTGATTATCAGGGATCGTTGGACGGTCGTTTCAACGTGGGCAATTTACGATGGTCTGAGAACGCAGGCACGAACGCCCTTCTTGCAAAAGAAGGTAGCTTGTTCGATCTGAGCACTATTCACAAGCTTAGCGGCGATTTTGAGGGCATATGGCTTGTTCCCGCGTTCTATGCGCTGGCCTCTCTTGAAAACAGACTGATGCTACAGTGGCTTCTTCAGAGCTGCGAGGATGATATACGCTTTAGAATCGCAGAAAAAATTCTTGATAACAAAGTTGAAGGCCAGTTTGACGTTGTTATCATGGACACTCCGCCCAGGTTGACAGCGGCTACGGTCAATGCTCTCTGTGTTTCAACTGATGTGCTCATTCCGACTGTTGTAGATAGCACATCGATGGAAGCAGTCCTCGGATTTGCTCAGACGGTAAGCAGTTTCCGGCAGCGCTATAATCCTCGTCTCGAAATTGCTGGCGTTATACCATCTCTTACATTTCAGGCTGATCTGAAGCCTCATGAAATAGACATGCTCCGAAAACTGGATCAGCAATTGGTTCACGCGGGCTTCGCTCCAAAAGTCCTCTCGTTGAACGTGCCACGAAAATCTATTCGCGAGGTGGTCGCGGGTGACAGGCAACTTTATTTTGCTGATGATAATTGCAGGAGCGTGTTCGATCGTCTGGTCGAATCGTTGAAATTGTCTACACCTTTGGACACTGTGAGAAACTCCCATGAAAATAGCGGATTTAGTGTCAGCGCTTGAGGACTTGGGGACGATCTATCGTCACGCCTCAAAGGACGCTCCGAAACCGTGCATTAGTGACGTGCTAGCGCTTTTGCAAGACAAACAGCACCTAAGCCTGTCTGAGCTAAAGGCAGCGGCGGCGGAGAATAAAAAATCCACAAAGCCGAAAAAACCGAGAGAAACTAAGCCGAGAGAGCCGAAGAAGGCCAAAGGCTTTTCTCAGGAAGAACATTTGAATCGGCTTCTTGATGCTAAAAATGAGGGAACGCTACTTGCTGCCATCGAACTTCTGAAGAAATCGAAGCCAACAAATGAGAACCTGACAAATTTACTTACGGCCTACACCGGGGTAGCGGTTCGAACGGGTAGAAAAAAGGACGATCTGTATAACGCTTTTCTGCGAGCATTCAATGCAGAGCAGCGGCACGAAGCGAGAGCAGAAATAAGCAAAACTACACTGCCTATCTAGGCTCTCCGCCTACTCCGCAGCCCGCGCCGTCACCTTCGCCTTACCTTTCGCGGCGGGGCGGCGCTTGAGCAGTTGCTTCAGGAACTGCCCCGTATAGCTGCCCGGCGCATCGGCGATGTCCTCCGGGCGGCCCTCCGCCACGATGCGGCCGCCGCCGTCGCCGCCCTCGGGGCCGAGGTCGATCACCCAGTCGGCGGTCTTGATCACTTCGAGATTGTGCTCGATCACAGCCACCGTGTTGCCCGCGTCCACAAGCTGGTGCAGCACTTCGAGCAGCTTCGCCACGTCGTGGAAATGCAGACCCGTGGTCGGCTCGTCGAGGATGTAGAGCGTCTTGCCGGTGGCGCGCCGCGACAACTCCTTCGACAGCTTCACGCGCTGCGCCTCGCCGCCCGACAGCGTCGTCGCCTGCTGGCCCACCTTGATGTAGCCGAGGCCCACGCGCTGCAACGTCTCCATCTTGTCGCGCACGGACGGCACCGCCTTGAAGAACTCGGCCGCCTCGTCCACCGTCATGTCGAGCACGTCGGCGATGGACTTGCCCTTGAACTTGATGTCGAGCGTCTCGCGATTGTAGCGGTGGCCCTTGCAGACGTCGCACGTCACATAGACGTCCGGCAGGAAGTGCATCTCGATCTTGATGACGCCGTCGCCCTGGCACGCCTCGCAGCGCCCGCCCTTCACGTTGAACGAGAAGCGCCCCGGCAGGTAGCCGCGCGCCTTCGATTCGGGGAGGCCCGCGAACCAGTCGCGGATCGGGCCGAACGCGCCGGTGTAGGTCGCCGGGTTCGAGCGCGGCGTGCGGCCGATGGGCGACTGGTCGATATCGATGACCTTGTCGAGGAACTCGATGCCGTCGAGCGCGTCGAACGGTTCGGGCGTCTCGCCGCCGCCATTGAGCCGCCGCGACGCGGCCTTCTGGATCGTCTCGATGAGGAGCGTGGACTTGCCGCCGCCCGACACGCCCGTCACCGCCGTGAAGCAGCCGAGCGGAATCGAGGCCGTGACGTCTTTCAGATTGTTGCCGCGCGCGCCCTTCACCGTCAGCATGCGGCGCTTGTCGATCTTGCGGCGCGCGGTCGGCAGCGGCACCTCGCGCTTGCCGGTGAGATATTGCCCGGTGAGGCTCTCCGGGTGCGCCTTGATTTCGGCGGGCGTGCCTTCCGCGATCACGCGCCCACCATGGACGCCAGCACCTGGGCCGATGTCCACCACATGGTCGGCAGTGAGGATCGCGTCTTCGTCGTGCTCGACCACGATCACCGAATTGCCGAGGTCGCGCAGGTGTTTCAGCGTATCGAGCAGGCGCGCGTTGTCGCGCTGGTGGAGGCCGATGGACGGCTCGTCGAGCACATAGAGCACGCCCGTAAGCCCGGAGCCGATCTGCGAGGCGAGCCGGATGCGCTGGCTTTCGCCGCCCGACAGCGTTCCCGAGTTGCGGGACAGCGCGAGGTAATCGAGGCCGACGTCGTTCAGGAAGCGCAGCCGCTCACGGATTTCCTTCAGGATGCGCGTCGCGATCTCGTTCTGCTTCGCTGTGAGCTTGCCGGAGAGCGTCGCGAACCAGTCGTTCGCCGCCTTGATCGACAGGCGCGACGCCTCGCCGATATGGAGCCCGTCGATTTTCACCGCGAGCGCCTGCGGTTTCAGGCGGAAGCCGTTGCATTCCTCGCAGGGCTGGTTCGATTGGTAGCGCGAAAGCTCCTCGCGCACCCACTGGCTGTCCGTTTCCTTCCAGCGTCGCTCGATATTCGTGACGACGCCCTCGAATGCCTTGCGCGTCGTGTAGGTGCGCATGCCGTCGTCATAGGTGAAGGCGATTACCTCGCCGCCCGAGCCGAACAGGATCGTGTCCTGCACCTGCTTCGGCAGCTTGCTCCACGGCGTATCCATGGAGACGTTGAAATGCGCGGCGATTGCGTCAAGCGTCTGCGTGTAATAGGGCGAGGTGTTGCCCGTGCGCGCCCACGGCACGATCGCGCCCTTGCGCAAGCTGAGCGACTGGTCCGGCACGACGAGTTGCGGCTCGAACTTCAGTTCCGTGCCGAGGCCGTCGCATTTCGGGCAGGCGCCGAACGGATTGTTGAACGAGAACAGGCGCGGCTCGATCTCGTCGATGGTGAAGCCCGAGACGGGGCAGGCGAAGCGCTGCGAGAAGGTGATGCGGCGCGGCTCGTCGGGCTTCGGCGCGGCCTTTTTCTTTTTGCCGCCGCCCGCTTCCGGCTCGGCCTTGGGCGCGTCCGCGAATTCCACGATGGCGATGCCGTCCGCCAGTTCGAGCGCCGTCTCGAAGCTGTCCGCAAGCCGCGTGCCGATGTCGCCGCGCACCACGATGCGATCCACGACAACGTCGATGTCGTGCTTGAATTTCTTGTCGAGCGCCGGCGCGTCCGGGATTTCGTAGAACGTGCCGTCGATCTTCACGCGCTGAAAGCCGCGCTTCTGGAGGTCGGCGAGTTCCTTGCGGTATTCGCCCTTGCGGCCGCGAATCATCGGCGCGAGCAGGTAAAGCCGCGTGCCCTCGGGCAATTCCAGCACGCGATCCACCATCTGGCTGACGGTCTGGCTTTCGATGGGAAGCCCGGTTGCGGGCGAATAGGGCACACCGACGCGCGCCCACAACAGCCGCATGTAGTCGTAGATTTCGGTGACGGTGCCGACGGTGGAGCGCGGGTTGCGGCTCGTCGTCTTCTGCTCGATGGAGATGGCGGGCGAGAGGCCATCGATCAGGTCGACGTCCGGCTTCTGCATCATTTCCAGAAACTGGCGCGCATAGGCCGACAGGCTTTCGACATAGCGGCGCTGGCCCTCGGCATAGATGGTGTCGAAGGCGAGGCTCGATTTGCCGGAGCCGGACAGGCCCGTGATGACCACGAGCTTTTCGCGCGGAATGTCGAGCGAGACGTTCTTGAGATTATGCTCGCGCGCGCCGCGTATCGCGATATGTGTCTGTGTCAAGGAATTCCTGTCCCTGCGCGTTCTGCCGCAGGTTATAGCGCCTTAACTCGGCCCGGTCGCGCGGAATTTAAAGGGGGATGAGGGATTCTAATTTGCGGCGCATAAGAGTCTAATTTGTTATGAATAGCTGGGAACATATGAGGTGACAAATGTCTCAGGCGCGCCCCCTGATCGCCGAATCCAGCACGTCCGAATCTGCCAATATAAAGACAGTCCTAGATGATATGGCGGTGGATGCCGTTGTCGTCCCAGACTATCAGCGGGACAGCGATCAGTGGGATGATATGACAAAATCCCTTCTGATTGAGTCTGTTATAAATAACCTTTCCATACCCGCGTTCTTTTTTGAAGTCGAAACTGGAGAAATCGAAAGAAATTCAGTCATTGATGGGCAGCAAAGACTGACAACTCTTAATGAATTCTATAATGATGAATTGCGGCTTGTAGACAGCGATGCTGCGCCGTACATATCACCAGATAGTGTTCATTATGCAGGAAAAAAATTCTCGCAACTGCCGAAGGTCTACCAGGACGCGTTTAAGAGATACAGGCTTACGATTATCAAACTTAGGGGAATGGGGGAAATGCGCCTTGAGGTTTTTCGGCGCATAAATCAAGGCGGTACTCCTCTAAGTGCGCAAGACATTCGCCTCGCATATTACGGACAAGGGTCCCGTTCTCTAGCTTTTGTTAGGCTTGTTGGAATAACAGATAAAAGCAAGCACTCTTCTCAGAGTTTTCTTTTAAATGCAAAAAAACAATTTCTCCTTGGATTACCCCTGGAAAGGGTCCGCTGCTGAGACTTGGCAGGACCTATGGGAGGCAAAATAATCGCGAGAGGGCAAACACCGTCAGAAATGTTTCTATGGTCCTTGATTTCATCACAGTTCGATAAATTAGATCAGCTTCTTCAAAATAAATCGGCGTTGGAAGTTCTTAAGGTTAGGTACCATAATACGATGGACGAGGCTCTGGATGCATGTGCGGCACAGTTAAAACGACAGGATGACTACATAGATGATGAGCCTCTCTTTATAAGATGCGACTCTATTATTTCTGACTTCTTTCCATTTTTTCAGGAGTGGATTCATAATATTTTTGGGATGCATGGCTCTGCATCGCTAAACGTCACCAAGCATCGTTTAGCTGCATCCACTATAGGAGCCATGTATCGCTTGCAATTAAAGCCGAGTAATTTTGATCATGATAAATGGGGAAATTTGATCGAATTTATACGCCGACCCAGTGAAGCAGCCCCGAAATTTGGATTGTCATGGCCACAAAGTAAGGGGCGCTGGGATGGCGAGAAAGGCTACAGAGTCCAGCTCGAAACAGCGGAAAAGCTGATCAAAAAAATCGCATGATTGGCAATAGGCCAAGCACGTTATCCATTGTAGACGAAAACTACAGGATCTATCCGCCAGACTGGAAAGACGCGG
>NZ_JFZJ01000149.1 GCF_000636015.1 Rhodomicrobium udaipurense JA643 | reverse complement strand
CGCCGTCCGGCCACACGGCCCCTTCGGGCCAATGCGCCGACAGCCATTGCATCGCGCGCTCGACACGACGCGTCGTCATGTCGGCTCCGGCCCTCAAGTGGCGGATGCGCGTCCCATCGGAAAAAATGGTCGTGGAAACGCTAGCGTCCGTTAACGATCTGGCGGCCGCATAGGCATCAACGACACTGAGTAGGTTTGCGATTGCGCTCATAACGATGACTTACCGTTACTCGTAACGATAGTCAACCGTCTTTATCGTTCCCTTTAACGAATGATCCCCCCAGTTAATTACGATAAATTTAACGCATGCCCCCACGTAAACCACGCGACCTAGATCCGAACACGATGGCTGGCCGCATCCAAGCATTGCTGGATGCGACCGGGAAACCCCAGACGCCCCCGGCTGACAGCGGGCTGAAACCAAGCACAATACAGAATATTTTGAATGAAAGATCGCGGCGTCCTCAGCCGGAAAACGTCGCGCTCGTTGCGAAGTATCTGGGCACCACGGTCGCCTATCTTGAAACTGGCGATGAGAATACGAAAGTCTCGCCTCTTGAAGGAGAAAATACCAATGTTAGAATGGTGAAACAGCTGAATTCTGACAAGAATTCGTTAACCATAGATGTGCCTGTTCTTGGGGTTTCAGCTGTCAGCACCGGCGACGAATTTCTGTTTACTGGGGAACGGATTGATTACGTGCGCCGGCCAGAACGGGCCAAGCATATGCAGCGGTTGTACGCGTTTTTTGTAGCTAAAGATAACATGTATCCTCGCTTCGACATTGGAGAGTTGATCTACGTAAATCCTGACATCCCGCCGTCAGTTGGCGATGACATCGTGATTGAACTCGCGCCGGAAGATAGCAAAAGCACCGGTCCGAATGTGTCGTATCTGAAACGACTTAAGCGGCGAACTCCAGAAGGACTTGTTGTCGAGCAATTCAATCCTCACAGCGAAGTGTCAGTCCCTATCGCGCGAGTAATATGCATTCATCGCGTCATGACTATAAAGGACCTTTTGGGAGTTTAGTATGTACGATTTTATTCTTTGGGTGGAAATGTGTCTTGCTGGAATAGGAATTATTGCTTGCCTTATGGTAGGTATCGTCTGGGCGGCTCTTCGCCGCGATGGAAGCTTTGTAATATTAGGAGTTCTTGGGTCATTGGTTTGCGCCGCTTTTCTTGGGTGGGGCTATGATGAGCGCGCGAAGGCTCGCGGCTTTCTGAATGCAGAAGATTGGACTGCGGCTACAAAGGCCGGGTTCTCGGACCTTGCTCTTTGGGCCAAGGAGCGCGGCAGACTCTCGGCCGGAAAGACGGAAGCCAGAAGTGCCACCGAAGAAGAGGTTCCATTCGCCATCCTTAAGACCGAAACGATAGGCTGCAAAAACTATGACGATTTTATAGAAATTGAGGCTCTTCAGATCGAACGCGCGCACGAGGCAGGCAACCCAGCCCTCACCTCAATTGCGGCCGAGAGACGCACCGCAAGGGTCAAAGAGCTTCGCGCCAATGCAACCGCAATATTAACGAAACGTTGCCAACCACTTAAAGCCGGCGGTGTTTTCTCCATCGAAAGCACGCACGCAATCTCCGGGCCATACGAGGTAAAGGAACAAGGCAGCGGGATAACCTACTATCTGCCCGGCTACCAGGCTGAGAAATTCGAGATTAAGTAGCTTCGTTACGAAGCTGCCATTTCTGGCTCGCGTTCATGGCTGCGACATTGAGTATCGTTAAAATTTGCGTTGCATCGTTACCTATAACGATGCAAACGTTACCTCCATCACCCCTGATGGAGGCCGCCCTTGTCTCACGCCACGCATGCCGCCTATACGCGGATGCCGTCCGGCATCGCCGTCGACTTGCTCCGCCCCGCGCCCGAGCAGATCGACTTCAACGATCTCGCCGAGGTGCTCTCGCGCATCGATCACACTGGGGGCCGGTGCGCCTCCGGCATATATTCGGTCGCGCAGCATTGCGTGATCGGCGCCGACGCCGTTGCCCGTGAAACGGGTTCCGACGCGCTCGCGGCGTCCTTCCTGTTTCACGCCGCGCATGAGGCCTATCTCGGCCGCACCGAGCATGCTGCATTTGCCGCCTATACCAATTGGTTTGCAGCGTCCGTCAGGCTCGATCCCGCGTTTCACACGTCAATGCCGCGCGATACCATCATGCCCGCCGCGCGCCGCGCCGCCGACGCAGCCTTCGACGATCTGAAATTCGCAATCATGAACACGGTGCATCAGGCGGCGCGTCTCGAATGGCCGTGCTCCGATGCCGCGATGGCAAAGCTCCTCGATGTCGACCGCCGCCTCCACAACACCGAAGCCGTGCAGCTGCTCGGTGAGACGCTCCCGCGTGACGAGCCGACGCTCCGCGTGATGGGCAAGCTCGGCCTCTGGCCGTGGCCCATGGCCGCCGACGAATACCGCGCCCGCGTCGAGCGCTATGCGCCGCGCGTCGGGAGCCTGCGCGGTCGGCAGCGCTCCAGCATCACCCGGTCCGTCCGCGCCTCTGCGGCGGCCTGATTATCACTGTCGAGGAACCAGGGCCATGAGCCAACCGACTATCCGGAAATTCGATCAGATGATCGGCCTCCTGCACCGCGGGAAGTTCGCCGAGAAATGCGACGACGTGCTGCGCGAGGCCGTCGAAACGCTCGAAGCACTGCCCGGCGAGAAGGGCAAGGCGAAGATCACGGTCGAGATCGAGATCGCCTACCAGGGCGGCCGCGTCGACGTGACGCCGACCGTGAAATCGAAGCTTCCCGAGGGCGACAAGTTCGGCGCAACGCCGTTCTGGACGCACGAGGGCGGCCTTTCCACCCAGCATCCCAGCCAGATCGACATGTTCGGCGGTCCGCGCGACGCGACAGAGCGTCTGCGCGACCGCGCGTAAAACTCAACCATTATCTTGAAAGGATATTCACATGAGCAACAAGGCTGACGTAATTTTCACCGGCAAATCTGATATTCCATCGGAACCTGCGAGCATCAAGGCCATTGCCGAACTGGCATCACAGGCCCAAGGCTTTGAGGTGCTATCGGTCGAGACAGACGGTTTAGGAGACGGTTTGCCAAAGAAGGTCCCGGTCACAATCGATATGAAGGGTGAGCAGGCGCGCGTAGGCGACCTGAAGACCATCATCGAGAAATATCGCGTGCGACCGGAGCGCCGCACGGGGACCGCTGATGTCTCGACGCTCACCTCCTTCATCGACCTCGTCAACTACCACAAGGACAAGCACTCCGCGATTTTCGCCGTGACGAGTTGGCCGAGCCCTCAGCTCGTCGCCGTGCTCGACTATCACGAGCCGCGGATCACCATTGAAGGCGAAACAGGTGGCGAGCCGCGCCACATGCAACACCGCATTCGCTATCGGTTCCCGGTAACGGACGGGATGGGCGCATGGACGAAGTCGAACGGCGAGTTGTTCGATCAGGGCGAATTCGCGGCCTTCATCGAAGATCACGCGGCCGAACTGGCGTCGCCGACCGAGGAAGAGCGCAACGAGTTCGAGCCGCTCTTCAAGGAGCGCTTCGCCAACCCGAACGAGCTGATCGACCTGTCGCGCGCCCTTGAGGTGTTCGTGGGCGCTAAGGCAAAGAACGCCGTCCGGCTCGCAAGCGGTGAGCGCGCGGTCGAGTTCACCGAAGAGCACATGAACGGCAAGGGCGAGAAAGTCGACGTGCCTGGCATATTCATGCTCTCGGTCCAGGCGTTCGTCGACGGCGAAAAGGTCCGCATCCCTGCGCGCCTTCGCTATCGTATCGCCAGCGGCAGCATCAAATGGGCCTACGCGCTCTATCGCTGGGATTGGTATCTGCGCCAGCAGGTCAAGGCAGATCTCGACACGGCAGCCGCCGATACCCTGCTCCCAGCCTACGAAGGCACACCCGAACTCGGCTGAGCCCGGCCGAGCGGCGAACGCCGGCCAGAGGATAACAGGCGCGCGGCCAGCGGGGCGCAGCGCCACTCAAACCAGGCGTGGCTTAGCCGGGTGGAGAGCAACCCGGCACCTTCCCGAGATTTCGATTTGAGGCGACAATGCCGACCATTTCTGCCCGCAAGTCCGACCTGTCCGGCGCGCTCACGCGGCTGTCCCGCATCGTCGACAAGCGCAACACAATTCCCATCCTTTCCAATTTCCTGCTCACCGTCGATCAGGGCAAGCTCACCGTCACCGCCACCGATCTCGGCATCGAGGCGCGGGCCACGATCGATTGCTCCGGAGACCTGACGACGCACGGCGGCTTTACGGTCCCGGGCGGGCCGCTGTCCGACATCGTCCGGAAGCTGCCGGACGGCGACATATCGCTGTCGTGGGACGGGGACAAGGGCCGCGCCACGGTCAAGGCCGGGCGCTCGCGGTTCGAGCTGATGACGCTCCCCGCCGACGATTTTCCCGAGTTCGGCAAGTCCGAATTCCAGCACAGTTTCACGGTTCAGGCCGAAGCGCTCGCCACGATCTTCGACAGCACAGCCTTTGCCATGTCGTCGGAGGAGACGCGGTACTATCTGAACGGCGTCTATCTGCACACGGCAGACAGGGGCGACGGCGCGAAGCTGCGTGGCGTCGCGACCGATGGTCACCGCCTGTCCAGCCGCGATGTCCCGTGTCCGGACGGGGCGTCCGGCATGTCCGGCGTCATCGTCCCTCGTAAGTGCGTCGGCGAAGCCGCGCGCCTGGCGAAGGACGTGAAGGAGATCGTGGTCGACGTATCGCCCGCGAAGATCAGGCTCACCTTCGGCTCCACCACACTGACATCGAAACTGATCGACGGCTCATTCCCCGATTACCAGCGCGTCATCCCGACAGCAAACAAGCTCCGCGCTGTGGTGGACAACGAGGCGCTTGCAGCGGCGGCCGATCGCGTGTCGCTCGTCTCGTCCGAGAAGGGCAGAGCGGTGAAGCTCTCGTTTGGCGAGACGTTGCGTATCGAGGCGACGGACCCGGAAAGAGGTTCCGCCGCGGACGAGGTCGACCTCGAAGAAGCCACGGCAAGCCAGGTCGAGATCGGCTTCAATGCCCGCTATCTCGCCGATACGCTCGCGAACTTGCCAAAGGGCAAGGTGTCGATATCGCTCTCGGATGGTTCCAGCCCGACGCTGTTCCAGCCCGCCGACGACGCCGACAGTCTGCTCGTCCTCATGCCGATGAGGGTCTGAGCGATGAGCCCGAAAGAATTCCTGAAAGTATTTTTCAAGGCTCTTCCAGCCGCGAAATACAACCCACGCAGAGCGTGGGGTTGGGCGATGCTCTGCCGCGAACTCGACAAGACGTTTGCGTTCGATGTGAACGTCTTGACCGATTCCCAACTCGAAGAAGCGGTCGAGGAAGCACGCTGGCGCGGCCTGCTCACTGATCAGGATTTGAGCGAGGAAGCCCTCTCTCTTCTGCGCCGAGGCGATCTCCCTGCTCTCGAAACGTTGCTCGAACGCCAACTGCCGAGCGGCCTCGGCCACCAAACCCAGCAAGAGAAATACGAGGCGGCCATGGCCGCGAAACGGGAAAGGGCCGCATGATGCTCACTCGTCTCATCTGGCGCGCCCGCGCCGCTTACTGGTTTCGCCGCCTCACCGGCATGCAGCGCGTCGACGCGTGGCGCTACGCCGGGACATTCACCGAAGACGCAGATTTCTGGGAGACCTTCCGCTCAGAAAGCCCGCGCGAGACCGTGGAATACGAGATGACTTGCTGGGGAGACTACTGATGCGCGTTCGCATTCTCGAACTCCGCACCACCGGAGAAGATGAGCGCTTCCACGCCCCCTGCGAAGTGGGTTACGCCGACCTTGTCGCCACCGGCACGATCCTCGAAGGCGAAATCGCCTCGTGGGAAATCGGCCCATGCGCCAACTACCTCTGCGATCCGGGCCGTTATATCCCGCCGCAGGCAAGCGCTGTCCATCACATCCTGAACGAGGACGTGCGCGGGATGGTGTCGTGGGCCGAGCTGCTCGATGAGATCGTGCCGCCCGAACGTCACGGCGCCGTTGCCTTTGCCTCTCACCAGATATCGTTCACGCGCCGCTGGGCGACGGACGCGATGACCGAGGCGACGCCGTGGATCGACACCTATCGCTGCGCGCTCCGTCTTTGGCCGGACGCGCCGTCCTACCAGAAGCACGCGCTGCGCTACTGGCTGAAACTCCCCGTGCAACGCGAGGAAGCGGACAAGCACAAGGCAGGAGCGGCCGCGCTCGTAATCGCGCACATCCTGCGCCGCATGCTGGATGAACACTCGCTGGAATATCTGCTGCGACTGACCGGACAGCCGACGCTTCAGGAGCGCTGCAAGATCCGCTCTCCCTGGCTGAACAGGCGATGGTCAGCCATAGACGACGAGCGATTCCTGCAATGGGTATCGGGCGACTATGCCGCGACCGCGCGCGAGCGCGCCACGGCAGCCTTCCACCTCGCGCGGCTTAAGGGCCGCGCCTCGGGCGGCGTCGTTACGCAGGGCGAGGTGGCCAGATGAGCGAGGAACCGAAAGAACGGCCGATCTTGTTCAGCGCGCCTATGGTCCGCGCGATCCTCGAAGGGCGCAAAACACAGACGCGGCGGATAGTGAAGCGGCAACCGGCCGGAGCCGAAAGCGTTTCGCAAACCCTCGCAAGCGATGTCGCGCCAGACAAAGTCGGGGCATGGGAGTTCTGGGCCGGAAAACCGCAAACGCCTCTTAGTGACCCGGTCTTTTGTCCCTACGGTCGCCCCGGAGATCGGCTTTGGGTGCGGGAGACATGGGCAGACGCTTCATCCGAAAACGGCCCGGTTGTGCTCTATCGAGCTGGTAATGACCGACGCTATCTAGTCGATGAGAGCTACCCTGTAGACTATGATCGGTTCCCAATCAAAAGCCGGGATGCGTGGTCACGGTGGGCGGCAGACGTTGAGGGTGGCAGCGGTGGGTATCGCCCATCGATCCACATGCCCCGCTGGGCGAGCCGGATCAGCCTCGAAATCACTGACATCCGCGTCGAGCGGCTCCAAGATATCAACGAGGAAGACGCGCGGGCTGAGGGCGTTGCGCCGTGGCGAAGGCCAGTGGCGCAGAGCGCACCGCATTTCGCCGCTTTTGCGGACCTGTGGCGAGGACTAAATGGCCCAGATTCGTGGGCGGCGAACCCATGGGTATGGGTGGTCGCGTTCCACCGCGTAAATGCATTTCCAGAGGTGAAGCCATGAGCATCAACCGCGTCATCCTGCTCGGCAATGTGGGGCGTGATCCTGAAATCAGGCCAACAACCACCGGCGACCAGATTGCCACATTCTCGATAGCCACCTCCGAAACGTGGAAGGACAAGACCACCGGCGAGCGGAAGGAAAGCACGGAATGGCACAACATCGTGTGCTTCAACCAGGGCCTCGTGAAGATCATCCAAGAGTATGTCACGAAGGGCTCGCGGGTCGCCATTGAGGGCAAGATGAAGACCCGCAAGTGGCAGCACTCGGACGGCACAGACCGCTACTCGACCGAGGTCGTGATCGGCCGCTTCGACGGCAGCCTGTCGCTCGAAGGCAAGCCCAGCGGCGCCACGCGCAGCGAGGACGCCTACGGCAGCACGAAAACCCGCGAGAGCTACAGCGGCTCGACCGGAGGCGGTTCATCAGACCGCCTCGACGACGAAATCCCGTTCTGAGGTGGCCATGCCAGATACACCATTCAGAGAGACCCCCATCGGCCGATCGATACAGGTGATCCGCGAGCGGGAAAAAGCAAAGCACGCCAAGCCTGAT
>NZ_JFZJ01000148.1 GCF_000636015.1 Rhodomicrobium udaipurense JA643 | reverse complement strand
TAATCAAACAATAAAGATCAGGCACTTAGGCAAAAAGTGGGACAAATAGCGGTTATGAAATCGCTACACTTTATTTAGACGTGTCCCACGTGGAAACGCGTCTCTGCCTAGAAAATTCTCTCCCAAAAAATATAATAATAGGGCTTGTTTTATTGTTGACAAATATAAAACACGGACGTATATTATATTTATCAAAGAGGCAATGAAGCCTCGAACAAAGGAGAGAGAAATGAAGTACATTCCCGCAGTCCTTTTCGTTGTGGCCGCCGCCCTCGCTATCGTCGCCGGCCATAACTACAGCGCCATCGGTTGGGCCGCCAACGCGGTCCTCTACACCATGATCGCAGCCGAATAAAAAGAAGCCCCTCGCAAGCGGTCAGGCTCGCGAGGGGCGCTCGAAATCCCCAGCAAAGGAACTTCACATGGAACTTATCATCGGGACCGGCCTGCGTCTACTTGTTGCAGGCTGCGGCGTTGCCCTCGGCGCGGTTTGCGCCGTCGCCGCCTATCACAACGGTCTGGCGCTCGATGGCGCGCTCGGCCTCTGGTTCGGCGTCGGCTTCGCGGCCGTCGTCGTCATGTCGTGGCTCATGTGGCCGGTGGCGTCGTGGAGCGCTCGCCTCGGCAACACCGGGCAAGCCAAAGCCTGCAAGATCGCATGGGCGCCACTTGCGCTCTTCGTCGTCGCCAATGCGGTCATGTTCGTGGCATCGCATAGAACAGAGACCGTGGGCGGCAAGGCGATGGAGATCGAGCGCTACGAAGTCGCGAAGGCCGAGCGGGAGCGTCTGCTCACCGAGCTTGGCACGGTCAAGACCTCGCCGCTCTGGACGGCGTCGTCAGGCTGCACGATCCGCACGATCGGCGCAAAGAAGTTATGCGACCGCTCGTCTGAGATTGAGACCGGGCTAAAGGAGGCAGGGAAAGCACTGGCAGCCGGGAAACCAGCGTCAGCCGACGCCGGCGCCGAAACCCTCGCATGGGTGCTCGGCGGGGACGCGGCGAAGGTTGGGCGGGCGTGGCCGATTGCGGTTGCCGTCGCGCTCGAACTGGCCGCGAGCTTCGCGATGAAGCTCGCCCTCAGCCCGTGGGGCACACCCCGCCGCCGGGAAGCCGCCCAGGGCGACGCCGTCGCCGCGCCCGGCACACTCACGTATGTGGTCGAACTCGTGCGGGCTCGACCCGAAGGAGTGCTAGCGGCGTCGGTGAGAGAACTGGCGCGGATGACGAGTATCCCGAAGTCCACGATCCACGAACGCCTCAGAGAGTGGCACGAGCGCGGCCTAATCGTCGTCGAACAAACCGGCGGGAGAACGCGCCTCAGCCTCCCCTCGAACTGATGGAATCTCTATAGTATCCGGCGGCTCCGCGCCGCCGGGCACAGCCCATAAAGGAAGCCAGCCATGACCGTGACCGTCGATCTGCAAGGAAATTGGAAAGATTTCGCCGAGACGCTCCCGCCGCTCGCCGAGGGCATCGGCACGGTGACGGTCGACGGCACGCCCGGCGCGCTCATCCGCACCGAGGTCGGCAAACGCACGGTCTACGCGCAGCTCGTCGGCGACCAGGTCACAGAGCTGGATGGCCGCACCATCGCAGGTGAGATGAAGCGCGGAAAACCGCTAAGCAAGCCGAAGCGGATCACATCGCAAAAAGTTGGTCTGGACACAGAAAGTCTCGAGATCGCAATCAGGCTCGGCGCCGGGAACGTTTCAGAAGGCGTTCGCGTGGCGCTGAAAATGGCTGCTCAAAAAAAATAAAAGTAGGCCGCTTTTTATTGTTGCAATAAATAAAAAACGGCCATATATTATATTTATCAGATGAGGGCGGCAAGGGGAGCGCGGCAGGAGCCGACAAACCGAACCGGGAAGCCCAAGGTGAGAAGGCCGGAGCCCACGCGCTCCGGAGGCAGGCCCGATGGCCTCACCCGCAAAACAAACTGTCTGGCGCTGTGTGGCGCCACTGACGATGGTCCAAAAGGACCGAAACAGCAACTCAACTGGAGGGATAACCCCATGAAAATTGCAAATCGTGACCGCATTCACTCCGCATTCGACGATGCTGCGGCTGCGGCGCACAACCCCGGCTGGGAACCAGCACAAGACGCAATCAACCTGCTAAGCAGCACCTTTCTCGACACTCGGCTCCCTGATCTCTATCAGGCCCTGATCGAGGCCGATGCAGCCGACAAGGCGGCCGTTACAACGGTGGTTGTTGAGCCAGATCAATATCTGTGGGATGACGACGACGGCGTGCGCGACCAGCACGACGAAACGCTGCGGCTCCAGCAGGTGCGCGCTGCACACGACTACTCACTCTACCTGGCCGGTATGCGGTCCGTTTGGGAGCGTGTTGCTCTCGGCGATGCCGAACGTCACGTGACCGCGTAAATGCATGAGGCGCGCTCCGCGCGCGCCTCACTCACTCACAACTGGAGGGATAACCCCATGTCAATGATTGCCCCCAAAGTCACCGCCCAGACAGCATCCAACTGGATCGCCCGCACCCTCGGCGCCGAGATCGAGGCTGCCTGGTCCGAATCTGGCACGCCCCTCACTCCCGAAAAAATTGGTCCTGCAATCGTCGCCTATATGCAGGGGCTCGCGCAGCATGCTGCCGCAGTCGACGAGGCGGACCTGGGCGCGGCGCTGTCCGAGGCACTGGCTCTGGGCCAAAAATTCCACGTCCTCTCCCGCAGGGGGGAACGCCGCGCCACAGGCGATATGCAGTACGGCCCGTGGGAAATTCACGAGCGCGATCTACCGCTAAAGCTCGCGGAACGCACGTGCGAGCGAGCGATCCTCGATAGCGCCGAGGATTGGTACGACGGCCGCATTTTTGATCAATTCGCCCTGATCCCCGCGAGCGTCGATAGCACGGAGTACGAGACACTGGCGGCACCCTACTATCGCCGCCGTCATTACTGACAAAAAGGGGAGGCCGCAGCCTCCCCGCTATCGACACTCAAATTGGAGGGATAACCCCATGACCATGACTCCCAAAACGACTAGGCAGGAAATCAGAGAAAAAATTTTTCAAACTCATCTCTCTGGAAAAACATTTAATTTTATCAATCGCGATGGCGCGGCCGAGATCATTGAAATCGGGTCGATGGACGGCCACGGTTTTGTGCAGTTCACGCGTACCGTAAAAGGGGAAAAGGCCGGATACGTAGCTATAAGCCCCCAGTCGCTGTGGGGCGACATCCAATATCAGCTCCGGATCGGCCCATATGAAAACGTCTAAAAAAGAGAGGGCGCGCCCTCTCTCCACACCACATTTGGAGGGATAACCCCATGACGATTATCACCCACACCTGCGGGCACGAGGCCGATCACGACCTCCGCGGGCGCACCCGTCGCAACCTCGGCAGCAGCAAAAGCCAGCGTGACTGGCTCGCCAAGAAGCGCGCCGAGGAAATCTGCCCGGACTGCGCCGAGAAAGCGCTCGCCGAGAAGCGGGCCGCCGAAAGCGCTGCCGCCGCTCAGACTGCCGCTGAGGCAGGGCTGCCGCCTCTCGTCGGTACGCCGAGGCAAGTCGCGTGGGCGGAGACAATCCGCGCCGACGCGCTCACGCGCCGCGAAAATGACGCGGAGGAAGTGGCCGCGCGCTGCGCCAAAGCTGCGGCGCTGTCGCAAAAATTCGACGGAGCCACACTCGACGATGTGGCGCTTGGATCGACGGGCGTTCCGGCCCTGATGAGCCGCAGGGCGGCTGCGGTCCGCAGAGCCTGCACGATCTCTACGCAATCGGCAGATGCACCGCGCTCGTACAATTTGTGGCACAGAGCGAGATGATGCGCGTCAGGTGGATAATCAAAAGAGCCCGACAGGAGACCTCCGGTGAGTGACGATCTCGACCTCTCGGACCTGACCGACGATCAGCTCGTCGGCCTCGCCCGCCTCGTCGCCGCTGAGGCTGCGCGGCGCAAATACCCGGTAAAGCATGCCGCCCGCGCGGCGGCACTCGATGAGGAGGAGAAAGCGCGGATCGCGTCGCTCGCGACCGACGCCGAATGGGCGGCGATCCGAGCCGAGGAGCGCCGTCGCGTCGAAGCCGAGGCTCGCGCGAAAGCACGGGCGGAAGCGCAGGCGAAAGCCCCGCCGCCGCGCGACGCCACGCAGGAGGCGGAATGGGCGCAGAGAAAACTCTATGCCCGCATGGTGGCCGAGACGCTCGGCACCGGGTGGACGCTCAATGTGTGGCGAGCGCGTGAGGATTCGGAGGTGCGGGTCTATCTCGACCACGCAAGCGCCCAGGAGCAGAGAACCCGCTACGGCTCGAAAAAGGTCGGGCCGCACGCGGTGCTCTACGTGACCGGCGGCCGTAAAAACCCGCCCGGCAAGCTCGAAATGACAAAAATCGATTCGTCCGCCCGCCGCGCCGTGCAGGCGATCGCATCGCTCGCGGCACGCCGGTGGCGCGAAATCAGGATCGATTGCGACGATGCAGCGGCTGCCGCCGTGGCCGATCTGCCCTACCCGTCCGAATATCTCGCTGTGAGGAAAAACCCATGAGCAAAAATTTACCTACAACTCCCCTCGGCCGCATCCTCGCCGGTGCCAAAAAATCCCTGCCCGCCGAGACGGGGGCCACCGCGCGCATCGACGCCAGATTTGCCGGCGCATCGGGCGCTGTTGTGATCCTTGCCGACGTGTCGGGATCGATGGCCGAATCGGCCGGCGTCCGCCGCCGCATCGAGGTGCTGCGCGAAGCGCTCACGCCGCTGCCCGCTGGCGCGCGGCTCGTCGCATTCTCGGCGACCGCTCGCGAGGTCTCAGAGGTGCCGGAGCCTGAGGGCGGCACCGCACTGCACGCCGCGCTCGAATATGCGGCACGCTACAGCCCCTCGAAAACGATCGTCGTCTCTGACGGACAGCCGGACGATAAAACCGCCGCGCTCGAAGCGGCGCGGCGGCTGACCGGGATCGTGGACGTGATCTATTGCGGCCCGGACAGCGACCGCGAAGCGATCGAATTCATGCGGTCCCTCGCCAAAATCGGCCTCGGAAACGTCGTCGTGCGCCCTCTCACAGGCGGGGCCCCGGCACTGGCGAGCACGGTCAGGCAACTCGCGCTGCCGCCCAAATGAGCCCGCGCGCGAAAACTCTGAGGGAGGCCGGTGCCGCCCTCTACGGCGAGGTGTGGCACAAGCAGCTCGCCGTAGCGCTGGGGCCCCGGCATCCTCTCGGCCCGCGCGCTGCCATTGACCTGCGTCTGATGCGCCGCTGGGCGTCAGGGGCTCGCTACGTACCGGACTGGGTCGGGCCAGAACTACACCGCCTGCTCATGCGGCATGGCATCGAACCGACGCCCACTTTCGAGCAACTCAAGGATTGGGGGGGAATGATGAGAATCGACAATGACGGCCCCGAAATCGTCTCGACGGACTATTTTGAAACGCCCAACGCCCGCGCCGGTGCGCTCTTTCTCAGCGTCAATGCGGGCGTTTTCCGGCTGCTCGTGCCGCCGAGGCTCGAATACGCACTCTGCGAGATGAAGACAGGACGGGAAGCGATTATCTCGCGCGGGCCATGGCCCGAAATGGGGCGCGATGACGCGCTTGAATTGATGTTCGAAGACGGCACCGACAATCCTTTTGCGCTGCATTTCGGCGTCGAGCAAATCGACCGCATGCCGCTCCGCGAGGACGAAGGCCGCTCAGGGCTAATCTGCACTGTGTGGACGACAGGCCCAACCAGGCGGTTGATCCTGCCAGCCCGTTATCGTCGCGCTTTGACACTACCCTATATGCGCCGCTGAAGTGGTGTCGCCTTGGCGGGCGCTGTCGGCTGGCTGATCCGGGATACGGTTATCGGTGATCTGCCGCAGGTTCAATGGCTGATTGAGCGGGCGCCACCTCGCCCACGCGGGATTTACTCATGAAGAGGCAGCGCTAACGCTGCCACCAACTCTTCCTGCTCCCCTCGAAAAACCGGTCGAACCTGTCACCGAGGCGATTGATCGCCTCGGTTATCCTGTTTTCGACGCGCTGAAGCGTCTCGTCGGTCGCGAACCGCTCGCTGGCTTCCGCCTTGAAAGCGAGCAAATCCTTGCCGACTTCATCGGATCGCTGCCTTGCAGCAGCCGCATCCTTTTTGGCGTCATCGACCTGATACCGCATGACCGCGTAGCTCGCGGCCACCGTGGCGATGATCCCCGCGAGCGTCAGGATGATGTCGAGAGAAAGGCTTATGCCCTGTGTCACCGCTGCGGCCTCGCTTTCGGCGCTTGAGGGCAGGATGCGGGCCGTTTCTCAAGATCGCGCACCCTCTGTTCGAGGGCGGCAACCTCATCCTGCGGCCTGATCGTGTAGGTCTCGTAGGCGTACCAGCCGCCAAGGCCGAACACGATCCCGGCCAGAACCATGCGCCCCTCGAAGCTCTTCGAAAGGTCCACGACGATTTCGAGCAAGCCGCGGATGAGCGCGAGGGCGAACTTTGCCAGCGGCTCGAGAAAATTGGCGATGCCCGCCGAAAGCAGATCGGACACGCCTCCGAGGCCCCACGCGGTGAGGCGACGGAGAAACCACGCAAAGATCACGTTCATTGGGCCGTCTCCTCGCTGTAGGGGCCTTGATAGTCGCCGTGCTGGTAGTCCTTCGCACGCCGCTGGCGGGCGATCTCGGCCACGATGGCAACGGCCACCGCGAGCACGATCAGGGCGATCCACGCGTGCCCTTTCGCCCAGTCGCCGAGACCTGAGAGTTGCGACGCCACGCCTTGCGCTTGCCCAATCATGTCGGGCACGGTCGAGCCTGTGCCTATCGTGATGCCGAACAGGCCCGCGATATACACGACGAAATTCCGGACCGCGCGCAGCGCCCGCGTGATCCAGTCTCCTGAAGCCTCAAGCTGTCTCGGCGTCGCGTTGGCGCGGCTTTCGGGCACGATCTTCGGAGCCGTCTCGAGCAGCGGCTCATAGGTCTTCCGCCACTTGCCGTCGACCGGAGAGAGGCCGTTGCGTCGCTGGAACGCTGCGACCGCATCGGCCGTGCTCTCGCCATACCAGCCGTCGATAGCGCCCGCCTGATAGCCGAGCGCGCGCAGCTTCCGCTGTACCTCGCGCACGCCGTCGCCACGGTCGCCCGGCTCATAGAACACCGGGTCGCCGCTGGCGTCGGCCGCCAGCGCAAGATCGCTCTCGGGAATGGTGATATATCCGCCCTCGATGAGGCCGAGGATCATCGCGGCGGTGCCGACCTGCACATCCCACACGGTGCGGTCGAAGACGCCGTCGCGCACATATTTGCCGCGCTGCTGGTGGCTGGTGGACCCCCAGACGTAAGGCGAATTGATGCCCTTGCCGAGGTAGCCCCAGCCGTTGAACGTCTCGCAACGATGCAGAACCGTAGGCAGCGTCCAGTCGTTTATGCCGAGCCACCCCTTGATGCGGAGCGCGTCGAGCGCGCCTTCCTCGAAGGTCGAGAACGGGCCGCGCCCTTTTGGCACGATTGTCGTCTTGCGCTTCAGGCTTTGCCCGTTGCCGAGATATGTGCCGAAATCGCAGGCCCCTTCGCGCTCATGCAGGATGGCGATGAACCACCACGGAATGCCTGTCTCCTGCTGAAGCGCCTCATAGCGCGCTCGCCCCTTCACCAGCCGCGCCACGACAGCGCGCACGGCCGCGCGGCGGTCGGGCAGGATCGTGGCTGACTTGAAGAGGTTGATATATCCCTTGCGGGATTGTGCCGGGGTCAAAGCCATCGGTCTCCCTCCGTAAGAAAAAAAGGCCGCCCCTTTCGGAGCGGCCTCGCCTTCACACACTCAACGC
>NZ_JFZJ01000147.1 GCF_000636015.1 Rhodomicrobium udaipurense JA643 | reverse complement strand
CTGTCCGCCTCGGTGAGCTCGTCCTCATGCGCTTCCAGGGCCGAGCCATCCTCAAGGCTATCGGCCTCGGCCGGCTCTTCCTCGGGTTCTTCTGGCGCCTCGATCCAGCCCGCCTTCACGCGGGCGGCGATGATAAGATGCTCGATGTCCGACTTCGAAAGATCGAAGCCCTGAAGGATGCCGGGTTCTGCTTCGTCTGGCCGTGAGCGCGCTCCGTCCAGCCTGCAAGCTCGTCTGTCGCGCAGTCGGCAAGGTTCATCCTCGACGCCGAGCGCGCGGCGCTTCTCGTTAAGTTCGGCCTCTTGGCGCTCAAGAAATTCGCGGGCGCGCTCCTGGATTTCCAGCGCGGTGTTTTCGTCGAAGCCTTCGATGATCGCGACCTCATGCGCATCGACAAAGGCCAGTTCCTCCACCGAGGCAAAACCTTCCGACACGAGAAGCTGCGCGATCATCTCGTCCACATCGAGCGCGTTGACGAAGGCGGCCGTGCGCTCGGCAAATTCCTTCTGACGGCGCTCAGATTCCTCGGCTTCCGTCAGGATGTCGATGTCCCAGCCCGTGAGCTGCGATGCGAGGCGCACGTTCTGGCCCTTGCGGCCGATGGCGAGGCTCAACTGCTCGTCCGGCACCACGACTTCGATGCGCTCCGACTCCTCGTCGAGCACGACCTTCGCCACTTCGGCAGGCGCAAGCGCGTTCACGATGAACGTGGCGGGATCGCCCGACCACTGAATGATATCGATCTTTTCGCCCTGAAGCTCGTTCACGACGGCCTGCACGCGACTGCCGCGCATGCCGACGCAGGCGCCAACCGGATCGACGCTCGTCTCCTTCGAGACGACCGCAATCTTCGCGCGGCTGCCCGGATCACGCGCGACGGACTTGATTTCGACGATGCCGTCGTAGATTTCGGGCACTTCCTGCGCGAACAGCTTCGCCATGAATTCGGGGCGCGTGCGGGACAGGAAGATCTGCGGGCCACGATTTTCGCGGCGCACGTCATAAACATAGGCGCGCACGCGGTCGCCGAGCTTGTAGTTTTCGCGCGGCAGCGTTTCGTCACGTCGGATGATCGCCTCGGCGCGGCCAAGGTCGATCATGACGTTGCCATACTCTGCACGTTTCACGACGCCGCTGACGATCTCGCTCATGCGATCCTTGTATTCCTCGAACTGACGCTCGCGCTCGGCCTCGCGCACCTTTTGCACGATGACCTGCTTGGCGTTCTGCGCCGCCACGCGGCCGAAGTCGAGAGGCGGCAGTGGCTCTGCGATGAAATCACCCACCTCGGCTTCCGGGTTGCGCTTCATCGCATCCTTGAGGCTGATCTCGGTCGCGTCGAGCGTAACGCGCTCCACCACTTCGAGAAGGCGCGACAGGCGGATTTCGCCGGTGCGCGGATCGATCTCGGCGCGGATCTCGTTTTCGCTGCCGTAGCGCGACTTCGCGGCCTTCTGGATCGCGTCTTCCATGGCGGAAAGCACGAGCGTGCGGTCGATCGACTTCTCGCGCGCGACCGCGTCTGCGATCTGCAACAGTTCCAGCCGGTTCGCACTAATTCCGGATTGCGCCATCGTTCAACTCCGCGTCTTCGATCTGTTCGTCTTCAATTTCGCCGCCTTCGGCCCAGTTCTTGCCAGCGGCTTTCGCTTTTGCGAGCGAGGCGCGGATCAGTTCGTCCGTCAGCACAAGCTTCGCGTCGTAAATGAGGTCCACCGGCAGGCCGATGGTTTGCGGCTCGCCCTTTTCGTCGAGCTGCACCTGCAGGAGCATCTCGCCGTTTTCATAGCCTTCGAGGATGCCGCGGAAACGCTTGCGACCGTCGATCAGCTCCTTCAGTTCCACCTTCGTCTCGAAGCCCGCCCAGTCCTCGAAATCGGACGGGCGCACGAGAATGCGGTCGATGCCGGGCGACGACACTTCAAGATAATAGCGGTCCTTGATGGGATCGTGCGCGTCCAGCAGCGGCGAGATCCGGCGCGAGATCTGCGCGCAGTCGTCGACATTGATCGCGCCGTCCGCGTTGTCTGCCATGATCTGGATCGTGGCGCCGTCGCGCTTCGACATCGTCACGCGCACGAGGCGAAAACCCATGTCTTCCAGCACCGGCTCGATAAGGGCGGCGAGGTCCGCCGCCGCGCCGAATTCGCGCGTGAAGCGCTCTGTCGGTGCGGAAGGTACCGCTTGTTCTGTCGGTGCCGTGTTTTTTTCTTCTTCCATGAAGTCCGGTTCGCGGCGCTATCGATGCGCCAGATAAAGAAAAAGAGCGGACCGGCCGGCCCACTCTTCTTCAGAGTCTGATTTATTGAGCTGACAAAACATAGGCGAAACGCGCTCGCGGTGCAAGGCTTTTGGCCGAACGGAGGCGTCTCGCGGGTCGCCGCTACACCGTCAGCACGATCTTGCCCATATGCGCGTTCGTTTCCATGTGGCGGTGCGCCTCGGCCGCCTCGGCGAGCGGGAATGTCTTGTCGATCACCACGCGCACCGCGCCCGATTCGATCAGCGGCCACACCTTCTCTTCCAGCGTGCGCGCGAGTTGCGCCTTGAACGCCGCCGAGCGCGGGCGAAGCGTAGAGCCGGTGAGCGTAAGGCGCTTCAGCATGATCGGCATGAGGTTCACCTCGACCTTCGCGCCCTTCAGGAATGCGATCTGCACGATCCGGCCGTCCTCCGCCGCGCAGCGGATGTCGTTCTGGATGTACGAGCCGCCAACCATGTCGAGGATGACGTTCACACCCTTGCCGCAGGTGAGCGTCTTTATTTCTTCCGCGAAATTGTTCGTCCGGTAGTTGATCGCGGCCTCCGCGCCGAGGCTCTCGCAATAGGCGCATTTCTCGTCGCTGCCGGCGGTGGCGAAGACGCGCGCTCCGAAATGGGTGGCAAGCTGGATCGCCGTCGAGCCGATGCCGCTCGATCCGCCATGCACGAGGAAGCACTCGCCCGCTTTCAGCGCGCCGCGCTCGAACACATTGTGCCAGACGGTCATGAATGTTTCGGGCAGGCACGCGGCTTCCGCCATGGAAAGCCCCTTCGGCACGCGAAGACATGAGCCTTCCTGCGCGACTGCATATTCCGCATAGCCGCCCCCCGACGTGAGCGCGGCCACCGTGTCGCCCACCTTCCAGCGCGTCACGCTCGCGCCAACCGCCGCAATCTTGCCCGAAACTTCGAGGCCCGGGATGTTGGACGCGCCGGGCGGCGGTGGATAAAGCCCCTGCCGCTGGAGCACATCCGGGCGGTTGACGCCTGCGGCGGCCACCTCGATCAGCACCTCGTCCGCCTTCGGTTCTGGCGCAGGCATGTCTTCGAGCGACAGCACGTCCGGGCCGCCGGGTTCGCGAATTAGGATTGTTTTCATGATTTTCCTCCGGCTTTTCCGATGCCAAATGCGAATCTTTACTCCAACTTAAGACGCAGGCGTTATTCTTCTTCCAATGTAAAGCTGGGTCGACCCTGAAACACCTCCACAAACTTTTTTAGAGCCGCCATGATGCGGCTCTTTTTTTTGGGCTAGGTCGCCCAAGCTTGGCCGTGCGTTCACCTTTTGAAAGGCTGTTGCGGCTATGCTGGCGTAAGGTGAGGGATCCGCTCCGTAGAGGGTCGGAAGTCGTGCGTAGGGACTCCATGAAAAGCTTCGGCGTTGTAAATGAACTACCAAAAGCTGCGCTGCTGTCGTTCGGGGATCGGTTTACGACATCCCCGCAGTTCGCCAAGCTCTATCGCGAGGGGATGGACCTTGTGGAGCGCACGGCAGAATATCTCGACGGGCAGGGCAGGGCAGAGTCAAAGACGCTGACGCCGCCCGCGAGCTTCGCCTATTCCTCCGAGAGCATCCGGCTTACCACGCGTCTTACGCAGCTTGCGTCGTGGCTTCTCGTGCGCCGCGCCATTGCTGCGGGCGAAATTACCGCCGCCGAGGCGCATAATCATCGCCACCGCGTGACGCTGTCGCCGCAAAGCACCACCCTGCCCGAAGGCTTCGACGCATTGCCGGAGACGTTCCGCTTCCTCATCGCGGAAAGCCAGCGCCTGCACGACCGCATCATGCGCCTCGAACGCATCTTCTCGGACGGTGCCGTGGCCGCGAACGAGATGGTCTCGCCCATCGGCCCGCAAATCGAGCGTATCCGGCTGGCGTTCCCGGCGGCCTGACGCGCCGCGCGAAGGGCTTTAGCCCGCATCGACAGAGTGCTATGGCATCCTGAAACGGAGGGCCGCCATGACGATTTCCAACGCATTTCAGACATTCCTGAACGAAGCGCCCGAGCACGCGAAAGCGTGGCTGGGAGCCGTTCACGGGCTCGACGGCGCAAGCGCTCTCGACAAGAAGACCGAGGAATTGGCCTATCTCGCGGTGCTCGCCGCAGCCCGGCTCACCTCCGGCATCCCGTTTCATGTGCAGTCCGCCAAGGCGGCGGGCGCGACCCGCGAGGAGGTCATCAGCGCGGTGTTGATCGGGCTGCCCGCCGTCGGCAATACGGTGATCGAGGCACTGCCGGTCGCGCTCGCGGCTTATGATGGCGAAGGGTGACGGAAAGCGCCGCCACGCCGCTAATGCGCCTCGTCCCAGTTCTGCGCGGCGCGGGCGTCCACCTTCAGCGGCACTGAAAACGCCACGGCGGGTTCGGCGGCGCGCTCCATGATTCGCGTCACGGCCTTGATCGTCGCCTCCACCTCAGCATCCTCCGCCTCGAACACGAGTTCGTCGTGCACCTGAAGCAGCATGCGCGCGCGAACACCAGCCTGCTCCAGCGCGGCGGGGACGCGTACCATCGCGCGGCGGATAATGTCGGCGGCGGTGCCCTGGATCGGCGCGTTGATGGCCGCGCGCTCGAAGAATTGCCGCATGTTCCACTTCGGCGTCTTGATCTCCGGGAAGTGGATCTTGCGGCCGAACAGCGTTTCCACATGGCCGTCTTCATGCACTTTCGAGCGCATCGCGTCCATATAGGCGCGGATTCCGGGGAAGCGCTCGAAATACTTGGCGATATAGTCGCCTGCTTCCTGACGCGGGATGCCCAATTGCTGCGACAGGCCGAAAGCTGAAATGCCGTAGATGATGCCGAAATTGATGGCCTTCGCGCGGCGACGCACCTCGCCCGGCATGTCCTTCACGGGCACGCCGAACATCTCGCTCGCCGTCATCGCGTGGATGTCGAGCCCCTCGGCGAAGGCGTGTTTCAGCGCGGGGATATCCGCCATATGCGCCAGCACGCGAAGCTCGATCTGGCTGTAGTCGGCGGAGATGAGCTTCTTCCCCGGCGCAGCGATGAAGGCCGAGCGGATCATGCGGCCTTCGCGCGTGCGGATGGGGATGTTCTGGAGGTTCGGCTCGGTTGAGGACAGCCGCCCTGTCGAGGTGGACGCGAGCGAATAGCAGGTGTGGATGCGGCCTGTGTCGGCGTCGATGTGCTGCGGCAGCGAGTCCGTGTAGGTGCTCTTGAGCTTTGCGAGCTGCCGCCATTCGAGGAGCTTGCCGGGAAGGCGGCGCTGGTCTTCGGTCAGATCTTCGCTCGACACGAGGTCTTCGAGCACCTTCGCTCCCGTGCTCCACTTGCCGGTTGAGGTCTTCTTCGCGCCCGGCAGGCCGAACTTGCCGAAAAGCAGGTCCGCGATCTGCTGCGGCGAGCCGATGTTGAAGCGCTGGCCAGCGAGTCCGTAAATCTCGTCTTCGAGGCGCGCGAGGCTCTGGGCGAAGTCGGCGGAGAGGCGCGAGAGCACCGCACGATCCACCTTGATGCCGTTGAATTCCATCTCGCCGAGCACGGCGGGCATCGGACGTTCGAGCGTCGCGTAAACGGCGGCCATGCCTTCAGCGGCAATGCGCGCGCGGAACAGATGCCACAGGCGCAGTGTCACGTCGGCGTCCTCGGCGGCATATTCGGTCGCCTTGTCCACCGCGATGCAATCGAACGTGGATTGCGCCTTGCCCTTGCCCGCAACATCGGTGAACGCGATGGGCGTGTGGCCGAGATGGCGCTTCGACAATTCGTCCATGCCGAAGCCCGCGAGCCCGCCGCGCCCCTGATCGCAGGCATAGGCCATCAGCATCGTGTCGTCGTAGGGCGCGACGCGGATATCGCCGTGGCGGCGCATGATGAGCGCATCATATTTGATGTTTTGCCCGATCTTCAGCACGCTGTCGTCTTCGAGCAGCGCCTTCAAACGTGGCAGGGCGCTTTCCATCGGAAGCTGCGCGATTTCGCCCGCGCCCGTGAAGTCGAGCCCGTCGCCCGCGCGATGGGCGAGCGGAATATAGCAGGCGCGGCCCGGTTCGAGCGCGAGCGCTACGCCGCAGAGCTTCGCGGACATGGCATCGAGCGCGGTCGTCTCCGTGTCGAAGGCGACGAAGCCCTGTTCCGTGGCGGCCGCGATCCAGTCTTCGAGCGCTTGCAGGTCCGTCACCTGCACATAGAGCGAGCGGTCGAAGGGGATCGCCTTGAGCCACGCCTCCACGCGGCGCACTTCGTCGGCGGGCGTGTCGCCGCCGGGCGACTTCTCCGGCGCTCCGGCCTCGACGCCATCGACGGGCGAAGGCCGTGTCATCTCACCCGTGGACGGCTCGACGCCGAACGCCTCCGAAATCCGCTTCGTCAGCGAGTTGAACTCCATCGTGCGCAGGAATTCGAGAAGCGCGTGCGGGTCCGGCTCTTCGACGGCGGTGAGATCGAGCGGCTTCTCGACCGGCATATCGCAGGAAAGCTCGACCAGCCGCCGCGAAAGTCGCGCCTGATCGGCGAACTCGATCAGCCGCTCGCGCCGCATCTTCTGCTTGATGAGCGGCGCATTGGCGAGCAGGTTTTCGAGGTCGCCATATTCGCGGATAAGTTCGGCCGCCGTCTTGATGCCGATACCCGGCACGCCCGGCACGTTATCGACCGAATCGCCCGCGAGTGACTGCACATCGACCACCTTCGAGGGCGGCACGCCAAACTTCTCAATCACCTCCGCCTCGCCGATCACCTTGTTCTTCATGGTGTCGAGCATGGTCACGCCGGGGCGCACGAGTTGCATCAGATCCTTATCGGACGAGACGATGACCACATCCGCGCCAGCATCCGCCGCCTGACAGGTATAGGCCGCGATGATGTCGTCCGCCTCGAAGCCTTCCTGCTCGATGCAGGCGACGTTGAAGGCACGTACTGCGTCGCGGATGAGCGCGAATTGCGGCACGAGTTCGGCGGGCGGCTCTGGGCGCTGCGCCTTGTAGGTGGCGGAAATTTCGGTGCGGAAGTTCGCGCGGCTATGGTCGAAGATCACGGCGAGATGGGTCGGGGCGTTGGCGCCCTTCGTCTCGCGCAGCAGCTTCCACAGCATATTGCAGAAGCCGTGCACGGCGCCGACCGGCAGCCCGTCCGACGGGCGCGTCAGCGGCGGCAGCGCGTGGAAGGCGCGGAAGATATAGCCCGAGCCGTCGATGAGATAGACGCGGCTGCCTGGCGGCACGGCGGCTTCGGCGGGGGCGGAAACGGGCAATTCGGCGAGCGATGGGGCGGCTGTCATGCGCGGAATATAGGCGGGTTCGGGGCGCTGGGCCAACCCCAATCGGCGGGCATCGACAGGCGCGTGAGGGCGGCGCACGAGTTGTTCAACGCTGGTTCGCAGGTGTGTACGTCGCCTGGGTGAAACGAAAGATGACTTATTGCGACGGCGCGACGCTTCGGTTATGCTTTGGCCGCAGATGCTTGCTTATCGGTTTGCGAACCGATATGGCTTGGCATACGCACCCGTAGCTCAGCTGGATAGAGTACTAGATTCCGAATCTAGGGGTCACAGGTTCG
>NZ_JFZJ01000146.1 GCF_000636015.1 Rhodomicrobium udaipurense JA643 | reverse complement strand
ACGCGGCGGTGGGAGCGCCCTCATAGGCGCGGTCGCCCGGAGTTGCGGGCTCCCAGTCGGTTACGGTTTCGACGGCCGGGCTGGCATCGCGCGCGTCGAAAGCCGGGACATCGGCATCGACGCCAGCCGAAGCGCCATCGGCGCGGATAATTTCCGGCGACGGCGCATCACCATCCGCGCGCTCCTCGGCTTCGAGCAGAGGATTATCGCGGATCTCGTTTTCGATATAGGACTGAAGCTCGATGGCTGAGAATTGCAGAAGCTTGATCGCCTGCCGAAGCTGAGGCGTTATGACAATTTTCTGGGTTTGCCGTTGCTCAAGCCTTAGTTGGAGCACATCAACCACCAAATATGCGAAACGAGACCCTCTCAGCCGCTAGAGATAGCCCACCTTGAACGGAAAAGCGATCATCCAGCTCTCTGTTAGCATATCCCAAAGCAAAAGCGGTGCCACTTTTGCGGAACTAGCGCGAGAACATGTCACCAAGGTAAACGCGCCGCACATCCTCGTTCGCAACCACCTCTGCGGGCGTGCCCTCGGTGAGCACACGACCGTCATAGATGATATATGCACGGTCGATTAAGTCCAGAGTTTCGCGCACATTGTGATCCGTGATGAGAACGCCGATGCCGCGATCGGTGAGGTGCGTCACGAGCTGGCGGATGTCGCCAATCGCTATGGGGTCGATACCCGCGAACGGCTCGTCTAGGAGAACGTAGGACGGGTTGCTTGCGAGCGCGCGCGCGATCTCGCAGCGCCGCCGCTCGCCGCCCGACAGCGCGATGGACGGCGATTTGCGCAGGCGGCCGATCTTGAATTCGTCGAGGAGTTCATCGAGCCGTCGCTTGCGCTCTTTCCGATCGGGCTCTGAAACTTCCAGCACCGCCATGATGTTGTCTTCGACGGACAGCCCCCGGAAGATCGATGCTTCCTGCGGCAGGTAGGCGATGCCGAGCCGCGCGCGGCGATACATAGAAAGCGCGGTCACGTCGTAGCCGTCGATATGGACGTTGCCTTCGTCCGGCTTGATAAGTCCCGTAATCATGTAGAACACGGTGGTCTTGCCCGCGCCGTTCGGGCCGAGAAGGCCGACAGATTCGCCGCGCTTCAGGTTGACGCTGACGCCCTTCACGACCATGCGCTTCTTGAAGCTCTTCTTGACGCCGTTCACGATGAGTTGCTCGCGAACCTGCGGCGCGGGACGGCGCTCGCGGAGCACCGGAGGCCCCGCGTTCCAGCCGGGTTCCGCCTGATGACGCGGCCCCATCCTCGGATTTGGCTGATCCTTGTCGAGAACGACCATGAAACTCTCACGCCTTCGCTTCAGAAATTGCGGTCACGTTACTGGCTTTGCGGCTGCCAACCGGATCTCGGCTGCGGCTGCGGTTCTGCGGGAGCGGCCTCCCTTTTCTTCTTGCCGCCGAGCGGTGAATCGGCCGGCAGCACGCCCTTCGCCGCACCCTGATCGAAAATCGCCTGAACGCGGCCCTTTTCGGGGATCACCGTCGCGCGGCCGGTTTCGAGATCGATGCTGAGCTGCCTGCCCTTCACCACGTTGGCCTTCTGGCTCAGGATCACTTCCTTGCCGGTCATCGTGATCTTCTGGCCCTTGACGTCGTAAAGCGCCTCGTCGCCAGTGACCTCCTGCTCATCCTTCTTGTTCGTGACGACGACATGGCCGCCGAGCGCGCGGATGTAGCGGATTTGGCCGCTGGAAATCGGGTCGGCGGCGGCTGCGGCCGATGCGTCCGTCTTGGGAGCTTTTGCGGGCGAGTCGCCACCCGGTGCGGTGGCCGATTTCCGCGCCTTGTCGCCCGCGCCCTCACCGCCCTGGCGTTCATAGGTCACTTCGAGGCGCTGCGCTCTGAGGTTGTAATCGCCCTGGTTCGCCGAAACATTGCCGATGAAGATGGCGACGTGGCGCTTGTCATCCACTTCGAGGCGGTCGGATTCAATGTCGATCGGCTTTTTTGCATTATCGCCCGAACCGATGCCGCGAAAACCGGAGCCGGGGGTCTGGGCGTGAGACGGGGTGGACATGACCGCCACCGATAGCATCAGGGCGAACGCAAGGAGCGCTTTCTCCGCGATCATCGATTAAGCCCTCCGTCGCTTTCCATGCCGTTCGCTGCGTCGTCGGGCAGCCCGTTTGCGGGAACCGTCGACCACGCGCCGCCATCGGTTTGCGGCCGGCGCGGCCCTTTCGACTGGGCCTCTCCCCCCGCCGGCTCCTGCCGTTCGATATGAGTGCGGACGTTGCCTTCGAAGATCGCGCGGCTTTCGCCCCAGTACAGCGTCATACCATCCGCATGAATCGTGCTCTCATGAAGGCGGACGATGACGGGCGTATTCGACACAGCCTTCTGCTCTTTCATATAGGCGGTCGCGGTCTGAAACTCCGCCGCAAGGCCCGGCTCGCGCCTGATCGTGACGCCATTGTTGAACGTGATCTGGTCGGCCTTGCTGTTGTGGGTGCCGTCGGGCGCGGTGAGCGTTGTCAGCTTGCCGTCCTGCCCCGTCATGCGGCCGCGCACGTTCAGGAGATACATCTCGTCGGCCTTCACCGAGGCCTGCGTCGCCGAGTCGGCGGTGAAATCGTAGGATTCGTTCTTCTCGTTCACGCCGCGCACATGCGGCTCGATCATCTTGAGCGCGCCCTTTTCAAGCTCGATCGCGCGAACGGTGGCCGTGCCGCGTCCCTTGTCGACAGAAACGCGCAAGAAAGACGGCAGCGCATAAAGACTGAGAATGCCCATCGCCATGAGCGGCAGCACGATTCTCAGCACCCTCACGCGGCGCGAATGGCGGCGCGCGAGCCGGAATTCGCGGTCGCGGTCGATACCACGGTCCGCCACCCGCGTCATGGCGGCGTTGCGGCCGAGGGGAGCCGTGGTCGCGACCGCCATCGCTCAGCCTCCGTTCCGCCGAGCGAGACGGCGCGCGCCAAGCCGGACGCCGATGGGAGCGCGCCTAGTGATTGAAAACATCCGCGTCGTCATGCCAGCCTTTCAGGTCGAGTTCAGCGCGGTAGGGCAGGAAGCCGAAGCAGGCCGCCGCCAGCTCGGTGCGTCCCTCGCGGGCGAGCAGCGCGTCGAGCTTCTCTTTCAGCGCATGCAGATGAAGCACATCCGACGCCGCATAGCTGAGTTGCTCGGGCGTGAGCTTCGCCTGTCCCCAGTCCGATGTCTGCTGCTGCTTCGAAAGCTCCACGCCGAGGAGTTCGCGGCAAAGGTCCTTGAGGCCGTGGCGCTCGGTGAAGGTGCGCACGAGCTTCGCCGCGATCTTGGTGCAATAGACGGGGCCAGTTTTCACGCCGAGGTATTGTTGCATCACGGCGATGTCGAAGCGGCCGAAATGAAAGATCTTGAGAACCGCGGGGTTCACAAGCAGCGCCGTCAGATTAGGCGCGTCGTAGTGCCCTTTCTCGAACTGCACGAGATGCGCGTTCCCGTCGCCCGCCGACAGTTGAACGACGCAGAGCCGGTCGCGATGCGGCTTGAGGCCGAGCGTTTCCGTATCGATGGCGACGCACGCGCCGAAGTCGATATCCGGAGGCAGATCGTTCAGATGCACTGTGATTGTCATGGGTTCAGCGTTTCTTCGGGCGTGAGCGGAAAACGGGAGGAGGGAGCCACAAACGCAAAGCCTGCGCAACACATAGTTTTTCGCAAATTTCCCATGGGGCGGAAACGGTCTTTCGAGACGCGGCGGGTATAGATGGTCAGATACAACTCCGCCTTTTCGCACCTTTTCTGAAAAGAGAGGCCGTTCGATGACTGCTCTTGCCTCGCTCAGGACGGCTTTACCGGCAGCCCTCTTGCTTTTTTCGGCTGCCGGCGCAAGCCTTGCCGCACCTGATGAAGGTCTCATCGAACGGGGCAAGTATCTGGCCACCATCGGCGACTGTGCCGCCTGCCACACCAGGCAGGGCGGCAAGCCTTTCGCGGGTGGCCTCCAGATCCAGACGCCGTTCGGCAGCGTGACGACGCCGAACATCACGCCCGACAAGCGCACGGGCATCGGCGAATGGAGCGAGGACGAGTTTTATCGCGCCTTGCACGAGGGTATCGGCAAGCACGGCGAGTATCTTTATCCCGTATTCCCCTTTACGTCTTTTACCAAGGTCAGGCGCGATGATGTGAACGCCATCCGCGCTTATCTGATGTCGCTGAAGCCGGTGCATGCGCCACATCAGCCCAATCATCTGGCTTTCCCCTTCGATATCCGCGAGTCGCTGTCGGTCTGGCGCGGGCTGTTCTTCGCGCCGGGCGTGTTCGAACCCGATCCGGCGAAGACGGAGCAGGTCAACTGGGGCGCGTATCTTGTCGAGGGCCTCGGCCATTGCGGCCAGTGCCATACGCAGCGCAATCTGATGGGCGCCACCATACCGGGCGACGCGCTTCAGGGCGCCGCCGTGCAGGGTTGGTTCGCGCCGAACATCACCGCCGACATGACGCGCGGCATCGGATCATGGAGCGAGGAGCAGCTCGTCTCCTATCTCGCGTCGGGGGTCGCGCCGATGCGCGCGATCGCCGAGGGGCCGATGGCGACGGTCGTTCATGACAGCCTCTCGAAGCTCAAGGTCGCGGATCTCCGCGCAATCGCGGCCTATCTGAAGCAGACGCCACCCCGCGCGGACGTCTCGGGCGGCTCGGTCGTGCCTGTGCCGGCAGGTGCGGCGGGCGTCTATGTCAGCCATTGCGCATCGTGCCACGGGCTTGAGGGAGAGGGCCTCAAGGACAGGATTCCGCCTCTCTCGAAGAACGGCACTGTGAACGGCGAGCAACCTCAGGACATCATCAAGGCGATCCTCGCTGGTCTTCCGGCGACGCAACAATACGGCCCCATGCCCTCTTTCGCCGCGTATCTGAGCGACGGCGACATCGCGGCGGTCGCGAATTCCGTCCGGTCGCGCTGGGGCAACAACGCTCCCACCAATGCCGATGGCTTCCTCGTGCGCGAAATCAGGCAATCGACGCCCATCATGTTGGCTGGCGGCGAAGGCAGCACTCAATGTCCGCCGCCTCTGACCGAGAAGGAGCGCGCGGTGGTGGAGAATGCCAAGGCAGACGCCGGCGAACTCCTTCGTACGACGCAAGGGAGCAATCTCGTGCTGCGAGTTCAGGAGATCGTTCCGAAGATCAAGTCCGCAGTTCGTCAAGCGTCGGAGGCAGATGTCGTTAATGGCCTGACAGCAGCCTTCTGCTCCGTCGTCGCAGAACGAGAGACGATGACAGTCGCTCAAAAGCGAAACCTTCTCGATATCTTCGCGCAGGTCACTTATGCGGAAGCAAGCGGAATGCTCGGGCGGCGTCATACCCGGCGGTAATTGCCAATCTCAGGTCGAGGCAGAAACGGGCGCTGCCTTGACCCGCGCCATCTCATCGGAAACCCAATCGAGAATGTAAGTCAGCGCTTGCAAAGGTGGAACGCCGAGATCGATGGCCCTTTCGAAGCCTTCAATGACGGAGGAGCGAAGAAGATCGACAGCTTCTTCGTCGGCGCAAGGCGCGGGGCAGCAGGTGGGAAGCACAGACTCGATCAGGTCAATCTCGATCTGCGAACCTTGACTCATGAACATAGGTTAATCCCCATTTTTCAACGAATTACAAACTAGAGAAAACACCGTTGGTTGACTACTGCCGGTTTTACACGCTGGCAGGTAAACACTCGTCTACCGATGCAAACAAATCACACCAAGCTTGCCCGGCGCTGGAGTAACGCAACCCCTCAGCGAGGTCGCGAGAGAAAATGTATATTTTATAAATCCGCTGGCGGTCGGGATAGCCCCGTCCCCGGCGCCTGCTCCCCGGTCATCACGTCGTGTCAGGCTGTCGGCGGTCGTGCGCAATAAGCTCTTGCCTGGACGGGTTCGAGCGAACCAGCATGCATTTCACTTAATGTCCTGAATCTCCCGGTCTCTCCCAGACAAAAAAAGCGGGGACCGAAAGGCCCCCGCGTCGAAACGTTCGTTGATGTCGTGCTGGCGTCAGTGTTTGACGTTGCGCCAGATCAGCTTCTTCGAAGCATAGAGCAGGCCGGCAAGGATGATGAGATAAATCAGCACCCAAGCGCCGAGCTTCTTGCGGTCGGCAAGGGTCGGTTCCGCTGCCCAGGCGAGGAACGCTGTTACGTCCTTCGACTGCTGGTCGAGTGTGGTCGGCGTGCCGTCATCATAGTCCACCGCACCGTCGGTGAGAGGCTGCGGCATGCCGATCTGGTGGCCGGGGAACACACGGTTGTAGCTCAGCCCAGGCAGCAGGTTGAAGGTCGCCGGCGGTTCCGTGTAGCCGTTCAAGAGAGCGTGCACATAGTCCGCGCCCTGCTCCTGATATTGCGTAAGGACATCCTTAAGCATAATGAACGGGAAGGCGTACCACTCCACTTCCCGTTCGACCGTACGGGCCTTCGTGATGAGCGACAGATCCGGCGGAACCGCGCCGTTCAACGCTGCGGCTGCTTCCTTGTCGTTCTTGAAGGGGCCGACGAATAGGTCAGCCAGCTTCGCCGGGCGCATATTCACTTCGCCCGCGTCGTTGAAGCCATCGGCCACCTGCTTCTGCGCGGCGTAGGCTTCGACCTCTTCCTTCGGCAACTCGGGACCGCCCGGTTGCGTCAGGTTGCGGTAAGACAGGTGAGCCAGATTATGACAGTTCTGGCAAACCGTCTGATACACCTTGAAGCCGCGGCGAAGCTGCTGCTTGTCGAAATAGCCCGACAAGCCGCCGAAGGTCCATTCCAGACGCGGAATCTGGTAGTGCTCTGCCGTCTCGGAGGCCGACGCCGGCGCGCTAAGCGCCGTCGCGGAGAGAACTGAGCCGATTACGAACGCTCCGAGCGAGCGGCGCACGAGGCTCGATGTCATCGTCGTCATTGTCTGGTCTCCTACTCGGCCGCCACGGGGCGCGTGCCGCGGCCAGACCCGTCGTCCGATTTATGCGTGAAGGTGTCTGCGATCGAATCCGGCTGCGGCTTCGGTGTCTCGTAGATACCCACCACCGGCATCAGGATCAGGAAGAAGGCGAAGTAGTAAAAGGTGAAGAACTGCGAGGCCAGCGTCGAGGTTTCGGTGACCGGCGCCGCGCCCAGATAGCCGAGCGCAAGGCAGGAGAATACGAAACCCCAGAAGAACCAGCGAAACATCGGTCGATAGTTGAGCGAGCGAACGCGCGACGTGTCGAGCCACGGGATGAAGAACAGCACGGCGATAGCACCGAACATCGCGAGCACGCCGCCGAGCTTGGACGGAACCGCGCGCAGGATCGCGTAGAACGGCAGGAAGTACCATTCCGGCACGATGTGCGGAGGCGTCAGCAGCGGATTGGCGGGCACGTAGTTCACCGCGTCGCCGAGATAGTTCGGCGTGAAGAAGATGAAATACGCGAAGATGACGCCGAACACTGCGAGCGCGAACAGATCCTTCGTCGTGAAGTAGGCGTAGAAGGGCAGCGTTTCCTTCTCGACGTTCTTCACCTCGACACCGGTCGGGTTGTTGGAACCGACGACATGCAGCGCCCAGACGTGCAGCGCGACAAGGCCGACGAGCACGAAGGGAAGCAGGTAGTGGAGGCTGAACAGGCGGTTGAGCGTCGCGTTATCGACCGAGAAGCCACCCCAGATCCATTGCACCAGCGTGGTGCCAAGGCCGGAATAGAGCGTGTCGAGCGACGAGAACAGGTTCGTGATCACGGTCACGGCCCAGAAGCTCATCTGGCCCCAGATCAGCGAATAGCCCATGAACGCCGTCGCCATCATGACGAGGAATATCGCCACGCCGATCATCCAAAGCACTTCGCGCGGCGCCTTGTAGGACCCGTAATAGATGCCGC
>NZ_JFZJ01000145.1 GCF_000636015.1 Rhodomicrobium udaipurense JA643 | reverse complement strand
CAAGCTGCCTTTTGACCGTCTGAGGCTGCACCTCTTTTAATCGCTCGTCTCGGTACTTGGCGAAGTCCTCTGTCGTCACTTCTGCAATCGGCTTAGAGGCAACCGGATGGCGTTGGAAGGCTGTGAGGAATAACCTTCAGGGCTTTTGCCCTTCTTTCTCGCCGTGACCTTCTCCAGGTACACCTTGATCAGAGCCGCCAGTGTCAGCCCCTTGAGCCTGGAGCGATGATCAACAGGCAAGTCGCCTCTTTCAATCTCAAGCTCTTTTTGTCGAGCCCAAGTCTCAGCGTCTTTTCTCTGGGAGAAGGTCTTGTTGAGCGAGGGGAAGCCTGTCCATCGAACCTGTACGGAATAGCGGCCTTGTCTCTTTGTGATCGTAGCCATTTCTTGAGCCTCTGTGACGTGGGTGTGACAGAGGATCAACAGGATTTTGGATTCAGGCTAAGTGCTTGATTTTAATGGTGGAGCCAATGAGATTCGAACTCACGACCTCTGCAGTGCGATTGCAGCGCTCTCCCAACTGAGCTATGGCCCCTTCGAGGCTCATTTAGGCGCAGGCGCGCGCGTCTGTCAAGGCGCGAAGCCCGGCTTCAGGCAAACTTCTTCCACCCGCCGCTCTCCTCCTGCCGCCAGTAGCTGACCGGCCGCCCCGCCGCCTTCGCGCCGCGCCACTCATCGCGCGCGATGGCCTTCGCCTCGTCGTCGGCGTCGTCGAAAAGCCGGATCACGCGGACAAAACGCTCCGGCTCGCTTTCGCACGCGCCTTCGAGAAGGAAGAGCACCTCAGCGTTGTTCGGGTTGGCATCTTCGAGCGTGAGGAACACGGGTTGGCGGTCGGCGTGGCCGTCGCGCGCGGTACCGTGCGGGAGAAACGACTCCTCGCGATACGTCCAGAGCGCGGTATCGATGGCGTCGAGCCGCTCCGCGCTTGAAAACCGCAGCGAAGCGCGCCAGCCCCGCGCAAGCGTCTTCTCGACCAGAACCGGCAACACCGCCTGAAGCGGCTGCCGCTCCAGATGATAAAACCAGAACTCGGGGCGCGCTTCGGCCCCGCCGCCGTCGCTCATCTCCTGCCGGACCTCCCGCCCTCGTCGGCGTAGGGGTTGTTCGTCTTGCGCACATGCAGGCGGACGGGCGATGGCCCAAGCCCGAAAGACTTCTTCAGGTCGTTGACGAGGTATCGCAGATAGGAATCGGGCAGCGCCTCGGGCCGCGACGAGAACACGATGAATGTCGGCGGGCGCGCGTTCGACTGCGTGATGTACCGGAGCTTGAGACGACGTCCCGCGACGGCGGGCGGCTGATGCTTGTCGAGGGCAGTGGCGAACCAGCGATTGAGCGCCGCGGTCGAGATGCGCTTGTTCCAGGCCTCGTTCACCTTGAATGCAGCGTCCATCACCTTGTCGAGGCCGCGCCCGGAGATCGCGCTCACCGGCACGAGCGGCGCGCCCGCAAGCTGCGGCAGAATGCGCTCGGCGGATTTCCTGAGTTCGGCGAGATAAGCCTGCGGCTCGGGCACGAGATCCCACTTGTTGACCGCGAAGACGAGGCCACGCCCCTCGCGCTCCACGAGGTCGGCAATGGTGAGATCTTGCTTGTCGAACGGCGATTGGGCGTCCAGAAGCAGCACCACGATTTCGGCGAAGCGGATGGCGCGCAACGCGTCGCCGACGGCCAGCGTCTCCGAGCGCACGTTGATGCGCGCCTTGCGGCGCAGGCCGGCGGTATCGTAAAGCCGAACCTTGCGGCCACGCCATTGGAAATCGGCCGCGATCGCGTCTCGCGTGAGGCCCGCCTCGGGGCCTGTTATCATGCGTTCCTCGCCGAGAAGCGCGTTCACGAGCGTGGACTTGCCCGCGTTCGGCCGCCCGGCGATGGCGAGCTTCAGGGGCCGTGCGCGCGCCTGCTCCTCGGTGAGTTCGTCGTCTTCCGGCTCGGGCTCGTCACCGCGTGCCGTCGCGATTTCGTCGAGCCGGTTCGTCACCTCCGCGATGAGGTCGCCGAGGCCCATATTATGCTCCGCCGAAACGGGCAGAGGCTCGCCGAGGCCGAGTTCGTAGGAGCCGTAATAGCCCGCATCCGAGGCGCGGCTCTCGCTCTTGTTCGCCACGAGGATGAACGGCTTGCCCGAACTGCGCACGAGGTCGGCGATGCCGCGATCCACCGAAGTCAGTTCGGCCCGCGCGTCGATGACGAACAGGATGAGATCGGACTCCGCGATGGCCTGCTCGGACTGCTCGCGCATGCGCGCGGCGATGCTGCCCGGCTCCGCGTCTTCGAGGCCCGCCGTGTCGGTAAGCACCACGTCGCGGCGGTTGATGCGGATCTGCGTTTCCTTGCGGTCGCGCGTCAGGCCCGGCAAGTCGTCGACAAGCGCGAGCCGCCTGCCGGCAAGCCGGTTGAAAAGCGTGGATTTGCCGACGTTAGGACGGCCTATGATGGCGACGGTGTAGGCCATCGGCGTGACTGCCTCAGTGAGTTGACCATGCAAAGCTGCGCATGCGCGCGCTGATCGTCAACGTCATAGCATGTCATGCGGAACCGGCAGGATAATTTTCGGACTGGAATGGAAACAATGAAAGGCTTGCGCCCCATCGTGCGAACCCGCGCGGGCGCAGGCGGAATGAACCGCCTCGCCGAACGCCTGGTTAGTTCATTGCGATAAGTTGCGCCTTGTCGGTCAGCACGAAGAGCTTGCCGTTCGCAACGACGGGGGCGATCATGACCGGTGAGCCGAGATCGGTCTGCGTGCCGATTTCGCCGGTCGAGGCGTCGACGCCCGCGAACAGTCCCTTCGATGACGCGAGCCACAGCTTGCCGCCCGCGAGGACCGGACCGCTCCAGCGCCCGTCGCCGGGAAGCTGCGTGACCCACCGCGCCTTGCCGTCCTTGCGGTTCAGCGCGATCAGCTTGCCCGACGCATCGACCACGAACACCGCGTCGCCCGCGACCCACGGCGTCTGCGAACCACGGATGTCGCGCGTCCAGATGCGCTGGCCCTTGTCCTTCGACGTGGCAATCAACTGCCCGCCACGGCTCATGGCAAACAGCATATCGCGGTCCACGACGGGGCGCGCTGCCTCACCGATGGCGGCCGACGAATTGGTGATATCGGTCTTCCCGAGCGTCTCGGTCCACTTCGGCTCGCCGGTCTTCACGTCGATGGCGGTGATTTCGCCTGACGGGAATGGCACGAAGACGAGGTTGCCGGAAACGGCAGGGCTTGCGCTCGTCAGCACGGCTGCGTTTTCAGGCAGGCCCTTCTGCGTCCACAATTCCGAGCCGTCGTTCGCGTTGAGACAGAAAAGCTCGCTTTCCGCGTTGACGATATAGACGCGCCCATCGGCGGCTGTCGGCGCTTCGCGGATCGGGATGAGAATTTTCTTCGTCCAGACGGGCGCGCCGGTGCCCGCGTCGAGAGCCAAGACCGTGCCAAATCCGGTGGCCACGTAAATTTTTCCGCCGTCTGCCGCAAGCCCACCGCCGAATCCGGCGCGCGAGTGATTGTTGCCGTTGAACGGACGCATGATGTCGAACCCGGCCTTATCCTCGGGCACGGTGCTCATCCGCCAAACGGTGCCGCCGCTTTCCATCGAGATGGCGCGAATGGTGCCCTCGGCGTCGAGGGTGTAAACCTTGCCGTCATAGACGATCGGGATGGCCGTCAGCCGCATGCGCTTGGACGACCCTTCGCCCGCGGATGCGGTCCACGCAGTGCGCAGATCCTGCCCGAAGGCGAGATGGCCCGGCGCGTTCGTGGCAACGCCACCAGGTTGGCTCCAGGATACGTTCATGACAGCCGGTGGCAGCGAGACGGGGCTCGCCACCTCGGCGGCGGAGATGCTTCCCTTGTCCTCGACACCGCCGAGAACGGACATGCGCTTGCCGGGCAGCTTCTCCTGCTTCTTGTCGAAGACCGACGTGACGGAGGAGATGCTCGGCATGCTCGGCTCGCTCAAGCCGACCGACTCGCACCCGCCCAAGAGCGTCGCGACGGATAAAACACTGAGGGTTGAAACAAGCAAAAACCGACGGCCGTAACGCGCGCTATTGTGTTTTCGCTTCATTCGCCCCGTCCTTTGTCCCCGTTTGTCCGGCCTGCGCCGCCTTCGGCTGGTCGAAGAGAAGTGCCAGCATGATCTGTGCACGCTGCCGCATTCCGGCCGGTGCTGCACCATCGCTTGCGATCTCGCCGAAAATACGTTCGGCCTCATCGCGCTTGCCTTCCTTGAAGGCGGCGACGCCCAGAACGTCCTTGGCGGCGAATCGCCATTCGCTCGTTCCCGAACGATACGGGGCAAGGGTTTGCGACAGCGACTCGTAACTTTCCTTATCCACAGAGAGCGCAGCGATCTGCACGCGCGCAAAATCGCGGAGCGTCGCCGGTGCGTTCTCGTCGCTGGCTACGCCGCGATAATCCTCGGCGGCCTGATCGTATTTCTTTTGAGCAAGCGATTCGGAGGCCGCATGCAGACGCGCCAGAACGCGATAGGCGCCGGGGCCTGAGCCTGCGAGGTCGGCGAGCGCCTTTTCGGCCTCCGCCTCCTTGCCATCCTCGTGAAGCGTGATCGCGGTGACGAGCGCATCGCCGCCACGGGCGGCATCCGCCGCGCGACGGGCCTGATCCCATTTATATCCGCCGACACCGGCGGCGATCACCAGTGCCGCGATACCGATATAAATACCGTACTTCTTGAAAAACACCGCGGTCTGCCGGCGGCGGTGTTCCTCGTTGACCTCGCGGATAAAGCTCTCGTCACTGCTCATGGCGTTTCTGCCTTCATTATGATGTCACCGTTTTGCAACAGATAGGGCAGCGCCCGCTTCAGCGGAAGCGGCTTTCCGCGCACGCCCTGTCGCAGCGGTCAAAAACGCGCGCTTCTCCACGAAAAACTGCCCGATCAGTTGGGCTTTGTTTTGGACATTTTCGTGACTCGCGGCTTCTCGTCCGCAGGCTTTGCCATGGCGTACACGTGGTCCTTTGCCGGGAACTGGCGCGCCCGCACCTCCGTTGCGTAATCCTTCACCGCGTCCTCGATGGCCGCGCCGAGTTCCGCGAACTTCTTCACGAACTTCGGCACCGTAGGCGAGAGGCCGAGCATGTCTTCGAGCACGAGGATCTGGCCGTCGCATTCCGCCGAAGCACCGATGCCGATGGTCGGGATCGGGACCGCGCGCGTAATTTTCGCCGCGAGCAACTCCGCCATGCCTTCAAGCACGACTGAGAACGCGCCCGCCTCTGCGACCGCCGCTGCGTCGGCCTCAATGGCGGCCCATTCCTCCTGCCGCCGCCCTTGCGTCTTGAAGCCGCCCATCATGTTCACCGACTGCGGCGTGAGGCCGATATGCGCCATCACCGGAATGCCGCGCTGCGTAAGAAACGCGACTGTTTCCGCCATGCGCGCGCCGCCTTCGAGCTTCACCGCGCCGCAGCCCGTTTCCTTCATGATCCGCGCGGCGTTCCGAAACGCGACCGCCGGGCTTTCCTCATAGGAGCCGAACGGCATATCCACGACGACGAGCGCATGCCGTGAGCCGCGCACAACCGCCGCGCCGTGCATGATCATCATGTCGAGCGGAACCGGCACCGTCGTCTCAAGCCCGTGCATCACCATCCCCAGCGAATCCCCAACGAGCAGGAAATCCATGTGCGGATCGACAAGCCGCGCGGTGTGCGCGTGGTAGCAGGTGAGCGACACGATCTTGTCGCCGCCCTTCTTCGCGCGGATGTCCGGAGCCGTGACGCGGCGGATGACGGAATGCTGTGACATGGTTCGTTCCCTGGAGTGACAGGCCGTGAATAGCGGAAATGGGGTGCGCGGGAAATATGCAAGAGCGGGGCGCTGCCGAAAATTAACCGAGTTTTCAAAATAAACTGGTGCTTGCATCGAGTTTTAGGAAAAATCGTTGAAAGTTGGAGTTATGTCCGGAGGGTTTCATGATCAGGCGCATGTTTGCTGCGCTGACGCTCTTCGCGTTGGGTGTCGCCTATCAGGCGACGGTCGAAGCGAAGGCTGTTCCTCTGTCGCAGGCGTCGGGCCTTGCGCAGACAATTGACGCCAAGTCTTCGGTGATCAAGGTCGATGAGGAATACGACTACCGCTACAATAACGCATACGGCTATGGCCATGGCTCGGGTTACGCTTATCGCTATGGCTATCCGCGTTATGAAAGGGCGCATCGCGGTTGTGGCTGGGATTATCCATGCGAGCCGCGCCGGTCCTATGGCAGGCGCTATTTCAGCGGCGGCAATTCGCAGGTCTACATCAAAAACAACTACGGCACGGTGAACGTGTATTCGAACGGCGCGCGCCGCTCGCACCGCGGGCCCTATTACCGGCCTTATCGCTGGCGTGACCGATATGACGGGAGTTCATACCGGTGCCGGGATCGCGGCTGCGGTGACGATTGCGGCGTGTTCTGCTGGTACAAGCGCGTGAGGTCGGGATATTGCGGCCATGGCTGCGACACCTATCGCGAGCGCGTCCGCTACGAGACCGGCTATCGGACGGTTGAATATCCGCGGCCGTATTTCTATCGCCACCGCCCGCGCTACGAAGGCTACGGCTACACGCGTTTCGAACGCCCTTATGACGACGACCGCGTGCCGCTTCGCCGCTTCGACGGCCCGCGCTACTAGTCGCTCTGGCGCGTACGTTTGGTCCCACATCAAGCGTATGCGCCTCAAGAGTACTAGTAATCAATTGATTAGTTTCGAATTTTACATGTGATGACGGTGCCACCAGCGGGCCTGAAACAAATGTAAAATTCACTGCAAAAGATCGGCCGGAGGTAAATCGGGGCCCCATCTGGCGCAGAGAAGCTGATGAAGACAGAACTTACAGCGTCGTGCCGCGTCTGATTTACGGCGCGACGCTTTAACCAGAGCTCAACTGCCTCACGCGAACGCGGCTATCGGACGAGCGGCGAGAACGAGAGTTGGAACGCGTGCATCTTGCTGATCGCGCGCGTTCCAGAAAACCGCAGTCTTCAGGCTTTATCGGCTCCCCTTGGGAGCAGCGTCGCGGCGTGTGACGTTAACAATACATCATCACAGCATGGGACTGCACCTAGGGAGCAGCGTCGCGGCACCCGCTCGCGGCGCTTGCGGTTTTGGCCGTTCCAGCAGCGCGCGGCTCTTGGCTCAGCCTGCGTTAATCGGGCTGGTTTGCGGCGAGATAAACGCCACCGCGACCGCTTGCACGCCTTCATGCAGAGGCTGGAACAATTTTGCCGGCGCGGCGATCGTCAATACATGTGCGTGTTGACGCGGTTCGTAGGACAACACTGAAACGTGAAGTATTCCGGCGCGGGCGGAGGCGGGACGAAGCGCGGGCTGCGGTAGACCCAATAGAGATGTCTCGCTCTTGGCGCACTGTAGGCGGTTGTCGCGTGAGCACGTTTCGAGCGCCATCCTGACGCGTCGGCCTCGTCGCCGATGCCGGGCGATGTCGCAGCCAGCAGCGCACCCAAAACAAGAAAAGCGGCCGTTCTCGTCATGACCTCGCACCTCCTGCGATCGCAGCCGCGCATTCGACTGCCATGCCGATGATAAGTCGAAGGTCGTAAAGGTGCCGCGAACGCAACTCGCCGCTCTGTTGCCGCGCGATTAACGGGCTCCGCTCGCGAGCTAGTGCTGAGCTAGCCGACCGGGCCGCGATGCCAAAATCACGTCAGCGCTGAGATCGGTTACTCCGCCGCGAGCTTCGTATACCCTAGATGCGCGTTGAGCTTGCCGAGCAGGTCCGTTGACGCTTCGACGATGTTCGTGCCGGGGCCGAAAATCGCCACCGCGCCGCCCTTGTAAAGCGCGTCGTAATCGTCCGGCGGTATGACGCCGCCCGCCACGATGAGAATGTCGGGGCGGCCCTGCGCCTCAAGTTCGCGCTTGAGTTCGGGC
>NZ_JFZJ01000144.1 GCF_000636015.1 Rhodomicrobium udaipurense JA643 | reverse complement strand
CGCGCGCCTTCCCCGACCACGCAAAGGGCGAGGTCACATTCGAGTCCGTCTCCTTCACCTATCCGCTTCGGCCGGACCACCCCGCGCTGCACAATGTTTCCTTCATCGCGCGACCGGGCGAGCGTGTGGCTATCGTCGGGCCGTCGGGGTCGGGCAAGAGCACGATCTTCAATCTCATTCTCCGCTTCTACGACGCGCAGCAGGGCCGCATTCTTGTCGACCGCGTGCCGGTCGAGAGGGCGGATCTCACCGCGCTCCGGAAGCGGATTTCGCTCGTGTCGCAGGATACGATCATCTTCGCCGAGACGGTGATCGATAACATCCGCTACGGCTCGCCCGACGCGTCCGACGAGGACGTGCGCGCGGCGGCGAAAGCGGCGTTGGCGAACACCTTCATCGAGCAACTCCCCGAGGGTTACAACACGCTGCTCGGCGAGCGCGGCGTGGTGCTGTCAGGCGGCCAACGCCAGCGTATCGCAATCGCGCGCGCCATCCTCAAGAATGCGCCGATCCTGCTTCTCGACGAGGCGACGAGCGCGCTCGATCAGGAAAGCGAGAAGCTGGTGCAAACCGCGCTCGAACGCGTGATGCGCGGTCGTACAACGCTCGTCATCGCGCATCGGCTTGCGACCGTCATCAACGCCGACCGCATCCTCGTCATCGACGGCGGCGAACTGGTCGAGGAAGGCACGCACGCGCAGCTTCTTGGGGCGGGCGGCGTCTACGCAAGGTTGGCCGGGCTTCAGCTTGAGGGCCATCAGGAGGGCGCGCTGGCGTCCTGAGTTCTGTCCGGAAGTGGATGGCGGCCCGCGTGGCAGACGCGCTTGAGCGGATGGCAGGCCCATTCCTGCGATTTGGGAAAACGCGAGAATGGTTCCGGCCCAATCCGCGTGGACAGCAAGCGGGGGCGTCTGCGCAAATTTCTGTGCAGCCGCTATCCTCGCGCGCTTAATTTGGCATTTTCGCCTTCCCGGAACGCCATCCAGCACTTACTTGCCTTTAAAGCGAAATGGGGCAGCCACCCGCTTTCCCGGTGAGAATCCATTCACATCGGGGGTGGTTTATTGCCGGAAGCACAGGGCGAGGCGTGAAGCCGGGCGAAACGGTATTTTGCGGCGCGGCGCAATTTTGGGACGGACGATGGACAAGAAGAACAAACTCAATCTCACCTATATGGCCGTCGCGCTGGGGCTGCTGCTGCTGTTTCAGGTGTACTGGGCGAATTACAACGAAATCGAGCCGGTGCCCTACAGCCGCTACCAGCAGCTTCTGCGAGAGAATCAGCTGACGAACGTCGTCGTCGGGCCGTCTCAGATCCGCGGCGAGTTCAAGACGCCGCAGGACGGCAAGAAGTATTTCGCGACCACGCGCGTCGACCCGGCGGTCGCGAATGAACTCGAAAAGCAGGGCATCGAATTTTCGGGCAGTACCGGGCAAAACATCTTTCGTGACATCCTGTCCTGGGTCTTGCCGATCTTCATCTTCTTCGCGATATGGGCCTTCTTCATCCGCCGCATGGGCGACAAACAGGGCATCGGCGGGCTGATGAGCGTCGGCAAGTCGCGCGCGAAAATCTACGTCGAGAAGGTGACGGGCGTCGGCTTCGAGGACGTGGCGGGCGCGGACGAGGCGAAGGGCGAACTCAAGGAAATCGTAAACTTCCTTAAAGACCCCGATCATTACGGTCGCCTCGGCGCACGCGTGCCGAAGGGCATCCTGCTCGTCGGGCCTCCCGGCATCGGCAAGACGCTGCTGGCTCGCGCGGTCGCGGGCGAGGCGGGCGTGCCGTTTTTCTCGATCTCCGGCTCCGAATTCGTGGAGATGTTTGTGGGCGTCGGCGCGGCGCGTGTCCGCGACCTGTTCGAACAGGCGCGCAAGATGAAGCTTCTTGCCGAACCAGCTTCTTGCCGAACTCGACGGCTTCGACCCGCGCGAAGGCATCGTGCTGCTCGCCGCCACGAACCGGCCTGAAATCCTCGATCCGGCGCTGACGCGCGCGGGCCGCTTCGACCGCCAGATCGCGCTCGACCGCCCCGACAAGAACGCGCGCATCGCGATCCTTGGCGTGCATATCAAGCGCATCAAGGCCGGGAAGGACGTCGACCTCGAACAGGTGGCGGGCATCACGCCGGGCTTTTCGGGCGCGGACCTGGCGAACCTCGTCAACGAGGCGGCGCTCGGCGCAACGCGTCGCGGCGCGGAGCACGTCACGATGGACGACTTCACCCGCGCTGTGGAACGGCTGGTCGCGGGCATCGAAAAGCGCTCGCGCGTGCTGTCGAAGAAGGAGCGCGAGGTCGTCGCGCATCACGAGATGGGTCATGCGCTCGTCGCCTCGGCGCTGCCGGGCGTCGATCCTGTGCACAAGGTCTCGATCATCCCGCGCGGCATCGGCGCACTCGGCTACACCATGCAGCGGCCGACGGAAGACCGCTTCGTGATCCAGCGCGGGGAACTTCTGAACCGCATGACCGTGCTCATGGGCGGCCGTGCGGCGGAAGAAATCGTCTTCGGCGAGATTTCGACCGGCGCCGCCGACGATATCGACCGCGCGACCGACATCGCCCGCCAGATGGTGACGCGCTTCGGCATGATCGAGGGGCTCGGCCAGCGGGTCTATGAGCCGCAACGTCAGGCGTTTCTTGGCGAGGGCCTGATCGGTAAGCCGAAGGATTATTCGGACCAGACGAACCGCGAGATCGACCTCGCTGTGAAGAAGCTCGTGGACGATGCCTATGCGAACGCGAAGAAGACGCTCAACGCGCGCCGCAAGGATCTCGACGAGGGGACGGCGTTGCTTTTGGCGAAGGAGACGATCACGCCCGACGACTTCCCACCGCTCGTAAACATCGCGCCCGGCCAAAAGCTCGACGGCCCGTCGCCTGATGAGGTGCTCGCACCGGAAGCCGAGCACGCGCCGACGCTTTCGTGAACGCTGGACCGGTCGCTTTGATACAAGCGCCGCGAAAGATCGAGTCGACATGCTCTTCCGGCATTTTGCCGGTAGAGCATCAATGTGCAACGCATGGAATCACTTTTACTCCCGACTGCGGCTTCGGTGGCGGGAAAGAAGGAATTGCGTATTCCGAAGACGTTGAAGGTCTGCGACTGGCTAAAGAGTTTGCCGAATGCACGCTGTCCCCGTATGCGGGGAGAACGTGTATTTTTTCTGATCACGTTTCATTGGTTGGGTCTTTTTTCGTTACACTGTCCTGAAACGTGACAGCTGTTTCTTCGATGGCGATGTTTTTCTTGCGTCGCAGCTCCTCTTTCGGTGAGAATGTTACCAAACACTAAGGATGCCCTCGAAGTGCATCCCGCCAGGGAGACATGCCGATGGAGAACGCCGCACGAGGCGCGTCGTCGATGGATCGCGCCCGCAAGATGCTCGACCGCGGAGAAATTCCGCCCGCCACCCTCGTCGGCGCGACCGTCTCGCGAAGCTGGGAGCGATGTCTCGGCGCCGGGCTCGTTCCATTCGGGCGGCTCAACACCGAAGACCGCATATCCACATCCCGCCTGAAGGAAACGCTGGAGCGTCGGCGCGAGCTTCTGACGCGCGCCCGGCCGGTGATGGATTATCTCTATGCGCAGGTTCGCGGCTCCGGCAGCATGGTTGTCCTCGCCGACGAGCAAGGCGTGCTGATCGAGGCGTTGGGCGACGCCGATTTCGTGGAGCGAGCCTCGCGCGTGGCGCTCAAGCCCGGCGCATCGTGGCACGAAACGAGCCGGGGCACGAACGCCATCGGCACGGCCATCGTCGAAGGAACTGCCGTGCTCGTGCATGGCGCGGAGCATTTCCTTGAGCACAACCGCTTCCTGACCTGCGCCGCCGCGCCCGTGACCGGCTCCGACGGGCGGATTCTCGGCGTCATCGACGTGTCGGGCCATCATCGCGTGCGCCATCCGCATACGTCGGGTCTCGTCAGCGCGGCGAGCCATATGATCGAGAACCGGCTGTTCGAGCTTCACCACGAGAGCCAGATGCGGCTGCGCCTTCATCCGCAGGCCGAGGGCATCGGCACGCTTGCGGAAGGGCTTGTCGCGCTCGCCGAGGACGGTCGCATCGCGGGCGCGAACCACGCGGCGCGGGTGCTTCTCGACCTACGCGCCGAAGATATTGGCCGAAAAGCGATCGGCTCCGTCCTGTCGTTCGACATGCCGAGCCTTTGCGATCTCGCCCATCGCCAGAATGGCCGCGTGGCGCCTACCATGACCCGCGCCGGGCGGCCGCTTTGCCTGCGCATCGAACCGGGCAGCCGAATCGCGCCCGCGCGTCGGCGGGAAACGCCCCGCGAGTTGCCGCTTCGCGACGCGCTCGCCGACCTCGACACGGGCGACGAGACGATGAAGCTCGTGATCGAGCGCGCGCGCAAGGTGGCTGGCAAGCCGATCCCGATCCTGCTCCAGGGCGAGTCGGGGGCGGGAAAGGAACGTGTTTCCGCCGCGATCCATGCTTCGGGCCCGCGCAAGAACGCGCCCTTCATCGCCGTGAACTGCGCCGCGCTGCCCGAGCATCTGATCGAGTCGGAGCTTTTCGGATACGCGCCAGGCGCTTTCACCGGCGCGCGCCGCGAGGGCTCGCCCGGCCGCATCCGCGAGGCGAACGGCGGCACGCTGTTTCTCGACGAGATTGGCGACATGCCGCTTTCACTGCAATCGCGTCTGCTGCGGGTGCTTCAGGAGCGCGAGGTGGTTCCGCTTGGCGGCGGGAAGCCCGCGAAGGTGGATTTCGCGCTCATAGCGGCGAGCCACAAGCCGCTCAAGGCCGAGGTCGAGGCGGGCCGTTTCCGCTCTGACCTTTATTATCGGCTGAACGGCCTCACGCTGAAGCTTCCAGCGCTTCGTGCGCGGACCGATTTCGCGGCCATCGTCGCGCGCATGCTCGTGGCGTTTGAGCCGGACAAGTCGCTGATGCTGGCCCCGGATGTCGCCGCCGCGTTCGCGCGCTATCGCTGGCCGGGCAATCTGCGCCAGCTTTCGAATGCGCTGCTGTTTGCTTGCGCCGTGCTCGATCCGGGCGAAGTTATGATCGGCTGGCGGCATTTGCCGGACGACCTGATCGAGGATCTGCAAGACCTCGACGCCCCCGCCGCGTCGGAGGGCTGCGACAGCAGCGTGGCCGCATCGCTTCGCGCCAGTTCCGATAGCATCATCGAGCGGGCGGTGCACGCGAGCGAGGGCAACATGTCCGAGGCCGCGCGCCGCCTCGGCATCAGCCGCAACACGCTCTATCGCAGGCTCAAGGCTTGCCCGCGACCGCGCCCGAAAACGCGACCGGGCGAGCCGCCGTTACAATAGCTCGCGGCGATAGCGACCGAGCAGCCACAGGAAGAACGGTCCGCCAAGCGCGCTTGTGAGGATGCCGACCGGCAATTCCGCAGGCGCAACCGCCGTCCGCGCGATAAGGTCCGCCGAGACGAGCAGCAGCGCGCCGAGCAGCGCCGACCCCGGCAGCACCACGCGGTGATCCGCGCCCGCGAACAGGCGCACGATATGCGGCGCGGCAAGCCCGACAAAACCGATAATGCCGGAGACGGCAACGGCCGCACCGGCGCCGAGCGCCGACAGCATGATGACCTGGTTCTTGAGGCGACCGGCATTCACGCCGAGATGCTCTGCCTCCCGCTCGCCGAGCAGGTAGACGTTCAGCACCGGCGCGAGGCGCAGGAGGAGCACGGACGCCGCAATCATGGCGATGGCGGCGGGGATGAGGCTCGCCCAATTCGTGCGGCCGAGGCTGCCGAGCGTCCAGAATGTCACCTGGCGCAGTTGTTCGTCCGTGCTCGCGAAGGAAAGATAGCCGAGCGCCGCGCCCGCAATCGCGTTGATCGCGATGCCCGCGAGGATCAGCGACGAGCCGGACAGCGCGCCCGCGCGTCGCGACAGGGCGTAGACGCCGAGCAGCGCCGCCATGCCGCCACCGAACGCCGCCACGGGAAGCGCGAAAGGTCCGGCAATGGCAAGCGCGCCTGGGATCACCGCGTTGCCGAGCACGATCACGAACGCGACGCCCAGCGCGGCCCCGCTCGATACGCCGATGATCCCGGGATCGGCCAGCGGATTGCGGAACAGCCCTTGCAAAGCCGCGCCGGAAAGGCCCAGCACCGCGCCGACGCACAGCCCGAGAACGAGGCGCGGCATGCGGATGGACTGCACGATCTCGCCATATTGCCCCTGCGCGTCCTGAAACGGCGAGAGCGCGCCGAAAACATCGCTGAGCGGGATCGGCACGGCCCCGATGACAAGCCCCGCGAGTGAGGCCACGCAGAGCCCCGCCGCGAGGCACACGAGGAAAAGCCGTCTTGTACGGATCTGCGCCGCGCGCATGTCGCGGATGCGGGCACTCACATCGATGGCGGCGCTTGTCACAGCGCTCCTTTCTCCGCCGCTTTCTCGCGGATGGCGTGGGCGAAATCGGACAAAGCCTGCGGCAGGCGCGGGCCGAAGCTGAGGAGGTAGCTGCCTTCGCGGCCGAAAATGCGTTTCTCCTTCGCGGCGGGTGTGAGCCGGAGCGCGGCATTGCTCGCCACCGCGTCGACGCCGCCCATCTGTTGAAGCGTCTGGTCCATAAGACCGATGGCTTCGGGCGATGCGGCGGCTGCGGCTTCGAGCGAGATCGGCTTGTAGCCGGTGTGTGCGGCGAAGACGTTCTCGCCGCCCGCGAGGCGGATCAGCGAGTCAGCCGCAGTGCCCGTACCGGCAGCCATCGGAGGCCCTCCACCAGCGGTGATAATGAAGAGAACGCGCGGGTGGCCCGGCAGGTCCGCGATCTCGGCTTTGGCCTTCGTGAGGTCTTGCGCAAGCTTCGCCGTGAGCGCCGCGCCGGCCGCCTTCGCGTCGAGCGCATCCGCGACGGTCGTCACCTTCTGGATCAGACCTTCGACGCTGTGCGGATCGGGGACGCGCACGACGCGCACGCCCGCCGATTCGATCTGTTTCAGCACCTCGGCGGGGCCAGCCCCGGCGGAAGCGATCACGATGTCGGGCTTGAGCGAAAGTACGCCCTCCGCACCGAGTTGGCGCATATAGCCGACATCGGGCACGCTTCCGGCCTCGGGCGGAAAGGAGGAGGTGGTGTCCCGACCGACGACGCGGCGGCCTTCGCCGAGCGCGAAGACGATCTCGGTGACGTCGCCGCCGACGGTGATAACCCGCTTGCCGCTGTCGGCCGCGTGGGTTGGGGAAAGCGCGGCCAGAACAAGAGCGGCCGCGAGCAACAGGAGCCGCGATACAGGCTTCATTTGAACCTCTTTACGCTGCATGAGAAAGGGGGAGGCTGTCCACGATCGCGCGCCACGCCGGGGATTGAGGCTTGCCGGGGCTACGCTCGCCAGAAATCTGCACGATGCTGCGGCCCGTGGCGTCGATAAGTTCGAGCGAGGTGACGACGCCGTCGGCGGATGGCTCGCGCACCACCCACGCCCCGTCGACGGCGGCTTCGTGCAGGTGCATGTTGAAGCGCGGATCGAGAATGTTGTACCAGGGGCCGGTCGCCATGACCTTCGAGATCGGACCGGTGTGGATCTGGATTGCGCCGGGATTGCCGACAACGACGCTGATCGGCGCGCCCGTTTCCGCCGCCTTTTCGAGAGCCACGCGCAGCGCGCCCGGCGCAACGCGGGTGTGTGTGCCCTCGGCGGGGGGCGTCGTATCGGGCGAAGGCGCGTCCGGCGTCACGTCGAGTTCGTTCGACTGTTCGGCGTGCATGAAGCGCCCGACGATGGCATCGAAGGCGTCGCGGTCGCTGTTTTCGGTGAGATAGACCTTGTGCACCGCCGTGCCGTCGGCGTCGAAAAATTGAAGGCTGGTCATGATCATTCCCATCTCGCCCTCGTCGGTGAGCTTGTAGGCGTGATGCCAGCGGCTCAGAAACAGCTGCAACTCCAGCCCGCCG
>NZ_JFZJ01000143.1 GCF_000636015.1 Rhodomicrobium udaipurense JA643 | reverse complement strand
TCATGCGCATCCTGCCGCGCAACCACGACGGCGTGAACGAGGAATGGCTGTCCGATAAATCGCGTGCAATCGTCGACGGCCTCAAGAAGAAGCGGCTCGACCGCCCCTATATGCGCCGGGATGGCGTGCTCGAAGAAGTGTCGTGGTACGAGGCGTTCACCGAGATCGCCGCGCAGGTCGAGAAGGCCGGCGCGCGGAAAGTGGGCGCCATCGCGGGCGACCTCTGCTCGGTCGAGGACATGTTCGCGCTGAAGACGCTGCTTGAGCTTCTCGGCTCGCCGAACATGGATTGCCGCCAGCAAGGCCAGAAGCTCCACCCGAAGCACGGGCGCGGAAGCTACCTGTTCAACGCGACCATCGCCGGCATCTCGAAAGCCGACGTCATCCTGCTCATAGGCACGAACCCGCGCAAGGAAGCGGCCGTGCTCAACGCGCGCATTCGCGGCGCCTATCTACACAATCACGCCCGTATCGGGTTGGTCGGCGCGGAGGCGGACCTCACCTATCCTTACGAGTGGCTCGGCAATTCGCTCGCCGTGCTCGACGAGATCGCGAAGCCCGACAATCCGGTGCTGAAGGCGCTGACAGAGGCGTCGCATCCGCTCATCATCGTCGGCCAGGACGCGCTTTCGCATGACGCGGGCGACGCCGTGCTGGCGAAGGCCGCGGAGATCGCGGCGGCGGCGGTGAAGGGCCGCGAGGATGCGGGGTGGAACCCGCTCTCGATCCTTCACGCCAGCGCCGCGCTCGTTGGCGGCCTCGACATCGGGTTCGTGCCGGGCGAAGGCGGGTTCGACACGGCGGGCATCCTCGAAGGGACGCAAAGCGGCGACATCGAAGTGCTTTATCTGCTCGGTGCCGACGAGTTCGACGTGAGCCGCACGGGCGATGCCTTCGTGATCTATCAGGGGTCGCATGGTGACTCAGGCGCGCGCATCGCGGACATCATCCTGCCGGGCGCCGCGTACACCGAGAAGAACGGCACCTACGTCAACACCGAAGGCCGCGTGCAACTCGGCGAACGCGCGATCTTCCCGCCCGGCGACGCCCGCGAGGATTGGACCATTCTCCGCGCGCTTTCGGAACATCTCGGCGCGAAGCTGCCTTTCGACTGTTTCGGGTCGCTGCGCAGGGCGCTTTACAAGGCGCATCCTCATCTCGCCGCCATCGACACCGTTGAGGCAGCCAAGGTTGAGCTGAAGCTCGGCGATGTGCCGCCGCTGCCGGATACGCCATTCGGCGTTTTCATCGAAGATTTCTACCAGACGAACCCGATTGCGCGGTCCTCGGCGGTCCTCGCCGAGCTTTCGGCGCTGCATCAGGAATACGAGCAGGGACTTGCGGGCGCCGATGGCTGATTGGAGCACACTCTGGAGTAACTACGGCTTTCCGACCGCGCTTATTCTCGGTCAAAGCCTGTTGACGCTCGTCGCGTTGCTTCTGTTCGTCGCGTATCTGCTGCTCGCGGACCGCAAGATATGGGCGGCTGTGCAGCTTCGTCGCGGACCGAACGTCGTTGGCGCTTACGGGCTTCTACAATCCTTCGCCGACTTCCTCAAATTCGTGGTGAAGGAGCCGGTCATTCCGGCGGGGGCTGACAAGACGCTGTTCCTGCTCGCCCCGCTCGCCACAACCGTGCTCGCGCTTGCGGGCTGGGCCGTGATCCCCGTGGCGGACGGCTGGGTGGTTTCCGATCTGAATGTCGGCATTCTTTATCTCTTCGCGATCTCATCGCTCGGCGTCTACGGCATCATCATCGGCGGCTGGGCTTCGAACTCGAAATATCCGTTCCTCGGCGCGCTTCGCTCGGCCGCGCAGATGGTGTCCTACGAGGTTTCCATCGGCTTCGTGCTGGTGACGGTGATCTTGTGCGCGGGCACGATGAACCTCTCCGGGATCGTCGAGGCCCAACGCAGCGCCTACGGCCTCTTCGGCTGGTACTGGCTGCCGCTGTTCCCGATGTTCGTGGTGTTTTTCATCTCGGCGCTCGCGGAGACGAACCGCCCGCCCTTCGACTTGCCCGAGGCGGAATCGGAACTCGTCGCGGGCTTCATGGTGGAATACTCTTCGACGCCCTATCTTCTCTTGATGCTTGGCGAATATGTCGCGATCACCGTGATGTGTGCGCTGACGACGATCCTTTTCATGGGCGGCTGGCTGCCGCCGTTCGAGGTCGCGCCGTTTACCTGGGTGCCGGGGATCTTCTGGTTCGTTTTGAAATTCTGCTTCGTCTTCTTCCTGTTCGCGATGGTGAAGGCGATCGTGCCCCGCTACCGCTACGACCAGTTGATGCGGCTTGGCTGGAAGATCTTCCTGCCGACGTCGCTCGCGATGGTGGTGGTTGTGGCAGCGGTTCTGCAATTCGGAGGTCTCGCGCGCTAGCGCGGGCTTATCCCAAGGGAGTGCATGCATGGGCGGCTTCGGCCAGTCTTTGAGATCAGCGGTTCTCGGCGAGTTTCTCGTCGCGACATGGCTTGCCATGAAGTATTTCTTCGCGCCGAAAGCGACGATCAACTATCCGTTCGAGAAGAATCCGCTGTCGCCCCGCTTTCGCGGCGAGCACGCGCTGCGCCGTTATCCGAACGGCATGGAGCGCTGCATCGCGTGCAAGCTTTGCGAGGCCATCTGCCCGGCGCAGGCCATCACCATCGAGGCGGGGCCGCGCCGCAACGACGGCACGCGCCGCACGACGCGCTACGATATCGATATGGTGAAGTGCATCTATTGCGGCTTCTGTCAGGAAGCCTGCCCGGTGGATGCCATCGTCGAAGGACCGAATTTCGAGTTCGCTACAGAAACGCGAGAGGAACTGCTGTACGACAAGGAAAAGCTGCTTGCGAACGGGGACAGATGGGAGCGCATTCTCGCAAAAAATATTGAACTCGATGCGCCCTACCGTTAGCCTTTACTAACGGCATCCGACTGTCTCCACTCACAGGCTCGCGCGTGTAACGCCTGACTCGGCGAACTAGGTGCGCAATCGATTTGCTCTCCTCCGACGAGGGGCGTGGGGAGCGCGAACCGCCGCGAGCGGCGGCTTCTTCCTCTCGCCGCAGAACGTCGCCATCCGGCAAGAGGGTACGAACCGGAGGGCGGCACTCGAAGGGGTTCACACGAGATCGATCTGTCGTCAGGCCGAAATGCCTCGGCGCAAGACGCGATTGGCATAAACAGGATTGCCTCGCGCCCACACGGACGCAGGGTTCCAGAAGATCGATTTGCGAGGGCGCATCGTCGGCCTTGCTGTCGAGCTTGAACGAAAGGACGGGTTGCGTTCGCCTGGCGATCGCGATCCAGAGGACGAACCATGTCTTCCACGGCTTACGCCGCACATTTCGAGATCGGCCGCGCATGACAATCGCTGGATACTTCTTCTATCTGTTTTCCATCGTGCTCATCTCATCGGGCGCGATGGTGATTTCCGCGCGAAATCCGGTCCATTCGGTGCTGTTCCTCATCCTCGCCTTCCTGAACGCGGCGGGGCTTTTCGTTCTGCTCGGCGCCGAGTTTCTCGCGATGATCCTGGTTATCGTCTATGTGGGCGCGGTCGCGGTGCTGTTCCTGTTCGTGGTGATGACGCTCGACATAGACTTCGGCCAGCTACGCAAGGGCATGAGCCGATATTTGCCCATCGGCATTCTGGTCGGGCTCGTGCTGGTGACCGAATTGATCCTCGTCGTCGGCGGCTTCACCATGGCGCCGGGCGCGATCCGGCCAGTGGCAAGCGCGCAGGTCTCCAACACCGAGGCGATTGGGCGCGTTCTCTACACGGATTACCTCTATTTCTTCCAGCTTTCCGGGCTCGTGCTTCTTGTCGCGATGATCGGGGCTATCGTGCTGACGCTGCGTCACCGGCCGGATTCGAAACGGCAGAACGTCGCGCGGCAGGTCGGACGCAAACGCGAGGACGCTATCGAGGTGGTTAAAGTCGAAACCGGGAAAGGGATCTCCTGAGGGCCATGCTGAACACGATCTCCCCCGTCGAGGCCGCGACCGGCATCGCACTCCAGCAATATCTCACCGTCGCCGCGATCCTCTTCACGCTCGGCGCCTTTGGCATCTTCCTCAACCGGAAGAACGTCATCATCATCCTGATGTCCGTCGAGTTGATGCTGCTCGCCGTGAACGTCAACCTCGTCGCCTTCTCGGCCTATCTGAACGACCTCACGGGCCAGATCTTCGCGCTGATGGTGCTGACCGTCGCGGCGGCCGAGGCTGCCATCGGGCTGGCGATCATCGTCATCTACCACCGGAACCGCGGCTCCATCGCCGTTGACGACATCAACTCGATGAAAGGCTGAGGCGGGCATGTATCAGGCCATCGTCCTACTTCCGCTGATCGGCGCGCTCTGTGCCGGCTTTTTCGGGCGCTCGCTCGGCGACAAGAATTCCGGCTTTCTGACGAGCGCTCTCGTTCTCGTCTCGGCGGCCCTATCGTGGCTCGCGCTCTATCAGGTCGGCATCGAGGGGCAGGAAGCGCGCATAACGCTCTTCCCGTGGATCGGCGTCGGCGATCTGCAAACATCGTGGTCGCTCCGCATCGACACGCTGACCGCCGTCATGCTCGTGGTGGTGAACACGGTCTCCGCGCTCGTTCACATCTACTCCGTCGGCTACATGTCCGACGACGACCGCCAGCCGCTGTTCTTCTCCTATCTGTCGCTGTTCACCTTCGCGATGCTCTCGCTTGTGACGGCCGATAACCTCGTACAGCTTTTCTTCGGCTGGGAGGGCGTGGGTCTCGCCTCCTATCTGCTCATCGGTTTCTGGTATCGGCGCGAAAGCGCGAATGCGGCGGCGATCAAGGCGTTCGTCGTCAACCGCGTGGGCGATTTCGGCTTCGCGATCGGCATCTTCGCGATCTGGTTCATTTTCCGCGATGTGAACTTCGACACGATCTTCGCGGCCGCTAAGGAGCATCAGGCCACAACGATCCCGTTCTTCGGCTACCAGGTGCCCGCGCTCGATTTCATCTGCCTTTTCCTGTTCATGGGCGCGATGGGCAAGTCGGCGCAGTTCCTGCTACACACGTGGTTGCCCGACGCGATGGAAGGCCCGACGCCGGTTTCCGCCCTCATCCACGCCGCCACGATGGTCACCGCCGGTGTGTTCATGGTCGCGCGGCTGTCGCCGTTGTTCGAACTGTCGCCGATTGCGCTGATCGTCGTGACCTGTGTCGGCGCGATCACCGCGTTCTTCGCGGCAACCGTCGGCTTGGCGCAGAACGATATCAAGCGCGTCATCGCCTATTCCACCTGCTCGCAGCTCGGTTACATGTTCGTTGCGCTTGGGCTTTCGGCCTATGGCGCGGCGGTCTTTCACCTCTTCACGCACGCTTTCTTCAAGGCGCTGCTGTTCCTCGGCGCGGGCTCCGTGATCCACGCTCTCCACGGCGAGCAGGATCTGCGCAAGATGGGCGGCATGCGAAAGGCCATTCCGTTCACGTTCGGCATGATGGTCATCGGCACGCTGTCGCTCACGGGCTTCCCCTTCACGGCGGGCTACTTCTCGAAAGATATGATCATCGAGGTGGCCGAAGTCTCCCATTCGTCGGTTGGGCAAACCGTCTACTGGATGCTCATCTTCGCCGCCTTCCTCACGTCCTTCTATTCGTGGCGCCTGATCTTCATGGCGTTCTACGGCGAGCCGAAGGATCATCACGCCTTCGAGCATGCGCATGAATCGCCGCCGGTGATGACGGGGCCGCTTCTGATCCTCGCCGCCGGCGCGCTGTTCGCGGGGCTCATCTTCGCACCCTACTTCGTTGGCGCGGACTACGCCCAGTTCTGGCGCGGCTCTCTCTTGTTCCTGCACGGCTGGCACGAGCCGCATGTGGCCGACGTCTTCATGAAGTGGCTGCCGACGATCGTGATGGCGGCGGGCTTCGGCGTCGCCTATTGGGCCTATATCTCCTCGCCCGGCATTCCGGCCTGGACCGTCAAGACGTTCAAGCCGATCCACGCCTTCCTCTACAACAAGTGGTACTTCGACGAGCTTTACGACTGGATCTTCGTGCGGCCCACGCGCTGGATCGCCCGTGTGCTGTGGAAATACGGCGACGGCGCGATCATCGACGGGCTCGGCCCGGACGGGGTGGCCGCCAGCGTGATCGCCACCACGAAACGCGTGGTCCGCATCCAGACCGGCTTCGTCTACACCTACGCCTTCGTCATGCTGATCGGCGTGACGGTCCTTATCACCTGGTTCGCCTACCTTTATCGCGGGGCTTTGTTCACCCTATGAAAGAATGGCCCATCCTGACGACGCTCATGCTGCTGCCGGCCGTCGGCGCGCTTCTGCTCGCCGTCCTCCGAGGCACCGATGAAGCCGCGCTCAAAAACGCGCGCTGGATCGCGCTCTGGACGACCGTCGTCACCTTCGCGCTGTCGCTCATCCTCCTGACCGACTTCGACTATGCCAATCCGGGCTTCCAGTTCGTGGAGCACCGGCCGTGGCTGTCTGACACGATCACCTATTACGTCGGCGTAGACGGGCTTTCGCTACCCTTCGTGATCCTGACGACCTTCCTCATGCCGCTGACGATCCTCGCGAGCTGGAAGTCGATCACGGTGCGCGTGAAAGAATACATGATCGCGTTCCTGATCCTCGAAGCATTGATGATCGGCGTGTTCTGCGCGCTCGACCTCGTGCTGTTCTACCTGTTCTTCGAGGGCGGCCTCATCCCGATGTTCATCATCATCGGCGTGTGGGGCGGGCCGCGCCGCGTCTATGCGAGCTTCAAGTTCTTCCTCTATACGCTGCTCGGCTCGCTGTTCATGCTGATCGCGATCCTTGTCATGTACGGCATGGCGGGCACGACGGAGATCCCGGCGCTCCTGAAATACGACTTCCCGGTCAATGTGCAAGCGTGGCTCTGGTTCGCCTTCCTCGCCTCCTTCGCGGTGAAACTGCCGATGTGGCCGGTTCACACCTGGCTGCCGGATGCGCACGTCGAAGCGCCGACTGCGGGTTCCGTGGTGCTGGCGGCGATCCTCCTGAAGATGGGCGGCTACGGTTTCATCCGGTTCTCGCTGCCGATGTTCCCGGATGCGTCGGTGCAGTTTGCTCCGCTGATGTTTACGCTCGGCGTCGCAGCGATCATCTACACCTCGCTCGTCGCCTTCGCGCAGAAGGACATGAAAAAGCTCATCGCCTATTCATCCGTTGCGCATATGGGCTTCGTCACCATCGGCGTGTTTTCCGGCACCGAGCAAGGCGTGCAGGGCGCGGTGTTCCAGATGATCAGCCACGGCATCGTGTCGGGCGCGCTGTTCCTCGCGGTCGGCGTCGTGTACGACCGCATGCACACGCGCGAAATCGCGGCTTATGGCGGGCTTGCCGACCGCATGCCGATCTACGCCTTCTTCTTCATGGTGTTCACCATGGCGAATGTCGGCCTGCCAGGCACGAGCGGCTTCATCGGCGAATTCCTGACGCTGATGGGCACGTTCGAGGCGAACACGGTCGCGGCGTTCTTCGCCTGCTTCGGCCTCATCCTCTCGGCGGTTTACGCGCTCACGCTCTATCGCAGGATGATCTTCGGCAAGCTCGAAAAGCCGTCGCTCGCCACGATCAAGGACATGAGCCCGCGTGAAATCGGCATCATGGCGCCGCTGCTGATCCTCACCATCGTGCTCGGCTTCTATCCGAAGCCGGTGCTCGATATGACAAGCGGGTCGGTGAAGGCGATGATCCTGCCGTATCAAAAGGAACTTCAGGCGCAAGCCGACACGGGCGCGGCGGCGAAGTCGTTCGCCGAACTTGAGAAGAGGCGGTGACGATGCTGTCCGACGCTTTCACCAGGGCTTCCACAATGTTTTCGACCTACGCGCCGATCTACCCGGAACTGTTCGTCGTGCTGGCCGCTTTCGTGCTCCTCATGTGGGGCGTGTACAATCGCTATCCGGCGGGGCTTTCCATCAGCATCGTCGCGGTCGGTGTGCTTGTCGGCGCGATGGTGCTCGTGGCGCGCCAGCCTGCGGTCGCGCAGGAACTCTTCAACGGCGCGTTCGTGGATGACGGCTTCGCCCGCTTCATGAAAATCCTGACGCTCG
>NZ_JFZJ01000142.1 GCF_000636015.1 Rhodomicrobium udaipurense JA643 | reverse complement strand
CAGCGCGAGCACGATGCCGAGCGGCAGCGACGCCGCGATGCCGGTGTAGGAGACGAGCAGCGTCAGCGTAAGGCCGCCCCACAAGTCGGTCGAGACGGGGGCCAGCAGGACGCCATCGCCCGCGACGAGCAGGAACGCGAGCGGCAACCCGAGCACCACAGCGGCGGCGAAACCGGCCAGTCCGAAGCGGCGGCGCGCGAGGAACGCCGCGAGCAAAAGCGCGGGCGGAAGCAGCATCGCGGCGGCGGCGCGCCAGAGCTCGTCATCAGGATAACGGCCGAACACGAACTGCTTCAGCTTCGCGCCGACGAACGGCCAGCACGCGCCTTCGGTAGCCCGGCAGGCCGAGACATCGCCGCTCCACGCCGCGCCGAATATCAGGAACGACAGCGCGCCATAAGCCACGAAGGCTAGCGCCACGCCGAGCGTGAGCGTCACGGCGGCGTTGACCGCGCGCCCGAGCAATCGGCGAAACGCTGGCGTAGTGGCAGCCAGCGGCGGCGCATCGGAAGTCGTCATGCGCGCACCCTCGCGTTCTGCCAGTTGAGAAGCGCGGCCGTGGCGAGAGACAACGTGAGATAGACGCCCATGGTCAGCGCCATGATCTCCACCGCCTGCCCAGTCTGCGCGAGCGTCGTTCCAGCGAAGATCGACACGAGGTCGGGGTAGGCGATTGCGACGGCGAGCGAGGAATTCTTGGTGAGGTTCAGATATTGGCTCGTGAGCGGCGGCACAACGAGGCGCAGCGCCTGCGGGAGAACGACGAAGCGCATCGCCTGCAAGCCGGTCAGCCCGAGCGCGGCGGCGGCCTGTCCCTGTCCGCGCGCGACCGATTGTATGCCTGCGCGTACGATCTCGGCGATATAGGCGGCCGTGTAAATCGCGAGCGCGGCGACGAGCGCGACAAATTCGGGGATGAGACGCAGGCCGCCCGAGACCGAAAGTCCGCGCGCTTCAGGCCAGACGATGTGCGTCATCGCGAGCGCCGAGACCAGCGCGATCGCCGCGCCCACGCCCGCGAAAATCCGCCACCGCGATTTCAAAGCCAGCGCCGCTGCCAGGAGTGCCAGTGCCGCGAGTACGAGCCAGCCGCCGCCTGCTGGATCGGGCAAGAACAGTCCGCGATTGTTGAGAATCACGCCGCCGAACTCGAAGCTCTGGCGCGGCGGAGGCAACTGGCGCAATACGCCGAAGTAGAAGAAGAACAGGATCAGCAGCAGCGGCAGATTACGGAACAGTTCGACATATCCCGCTGCGACGGCGCGAAGCAGCCTGTTCGGTGCGAGCCGCGCAACGCCCACGCTGAAGCCGATGACAGTGGCGAGCGCGATGCCGATGGCCGCAACCAGCAGCGTATTGAGCAGGCCGACCATGAACGCGCGGCCATAAGTGGATTTCTCGTCGAACGGGATCAGCGTTTGCAGCACGCCGAAGCCCGCTGGCTCCGACAGGAAACCGAGGCCGAAATGCACCGGCAGCCGCCCGATGTTCGTCCACGCGGTGAAGACGAGCCATCCGGCAAGCGCCGCCACCGCGGCAAGGAGCGCGGCCTGTATCCAGAAGCGTGCCGCGCGTCCCGTTTCTTCCATGGTGTTAGCGCACAGGCGGCGCGAACAGGATGCCGCCGTTGTTCCAGAGCTTGTTCAAGCCGCGCTCGATCTTGAGCGGGCTTTGCTGGCCGAGATTGCGGTCGAAAATATCGCCGTAATTGCCAACTGCGCGGATGGCCTTCAGCGCCCAGTCCTTGTCGAGACCGAGCGCCCTGCCGTAATCGCTCTCCGCGCCGAGCAGCCGCCGCACGCCGGGAGCGGCGTCAGTGCGGGAAAGCTTGTCCGCATTGTCTTTCGTCACCGCGAGTTCTTCCGCGTTGATGAGCGCGAACAGCGTCCAGCGCACGAGACTTTCCCATTGCGGATCGTTCTGGCGCACGGCGGGGGCGAGCGGCTCCTTCGAAATGAGGTCCGGCAGAATTACGTGCTCTTCGGGCTGCGCGAGTTTGACCCGCTGCGCCGACAGGCTCGACGCATCGGTGGAATACACGTCGCAGCGCTCGGCCTCATAAGCCTTTAGCGCCTCGTCCGACTTCTCGAACGCCACGATTCTGTAAGGCATTGAGCGCGAGCGGAAGAAATCGGCGATGTTGAGTTCGGTCGTCGTGCCGGTATTGGTGCAGACCTCCGCGCCGGAGAGTTCGAGCGCGCTTTGCACTTCGAGCTTCTTGCGCACCATCAGACCTTGACCGTCATGATAGATCACGCCGACGAAGCTGATGCCGAGCGCCGTGTCGTTCTGCATCGTCCAGGTCGAGACGCGCGACAGCACGTCGATCTCGCCTGACTGAAGCGCCGTGAAGCGCTGCTTGGAGGACAGCGGCACGAAATTCACCTTCGACGGGTCGTCGAAAATGGCGGCGGCGACCGCGCGGCAGAAATCGACATCGAGGCCCGCCCAGTTGCCACTCGCGTCCGCCGACGAGAAGCCCGCGAGCCCCTGCGTCACGCCACAATTCAGCTTGCCCCGCGCCCTGACGTCGTCGAGCGTGCCCGCGCGCGCGCCAGTGCAAAAAAACATGAGGGCAAGAGCGCAATATAGAGTTCCGTAGCGCTTCATCCTGTCTCCTGGTTCGAGGCTCCCTGCGGGGTTTCGGTCAGGCTGATGTCCTTGACTTGGCAGCATTAAGGCAAAACACGGGCGGTGCGTAACTTGACGCTCCATCGGAATGGTGTGAACAAAGGACTTTGGCGACGCGAGGCGACATGACAGGCGAACACGGAAGCGACGAGGATATTTCCGTCGAGACGCAGGCGACGCAGCTTGGCCGCGACCCGCAGCGCTATTTCGGCTTCGTGAACATGCCCGTCTATCGCGGCTCGACCGTGCTCTATCCGAACGCCGAGAGCCTCGAGTCGCACGACATTCCCTATACTTACGGGCGTCCGTCGAACCCGACCACCCGCGCGCTCGAAGAGGCGCTGGCGAAGCTCGAAGGCGGCGCCAGAACCTTCCTCGCGCCGTCGGGCCTCTCCGCCGTATCGACGCTGCTGCTCGCCTTCGCGGAAGCCGGCGGGCATATCCTCATCACCGACAGCGTCTATTTCCCGACGCGGCGCTTCGCGGGCAAGGTGCTGAAGCGGCTTGGCGTGGAGGTGGAATATTACGATCCGTTGATCGGCGGCGGGATCGCGGCGCTGATCCGACCGAACACGAAGCTCGTCTTCACCGAATCGCCCGGCTCGCAGACCTTCGAGGTGCAGGACATCCCCGCCATCTGCGCCGCCGCGCGCGGGCGGAATGTGCCTGTCGCAATCGACAATACATGGGCGACGCCGATTTTCTTCCGCGCATTCGACCACGGCGTGAACATCTCCGTGCAGGCGGCGACGAAATATATCGTCGGCCACGCGGATGCGCTGCTCGGCGCGATCACCTGCGACGCCGCGACGGCTCCGGCGGTGGCCGCCACGCATGAGGCGCTCGGCCTTTGCGTGAACGGTGAGGACGCATTCCTCGCACTGCGCGGGCTTCGCACGCTCCCTGTGCGGCTGAAGCAGCATCAAGCCTCCGCGCTCGCGATGGCGGAGTGGCTCGGCACGCGCCCCGAAGTTGCCCGCGTCCTCCACCCTGCGCTGCCCGACTGTCCCGGCCACGAACTCTGGAAGCGCGACTTCCTCGGATCGAGCGGGCTGTTCACCATCGTCCTGAAGCCGCAGCCGAAGGAAGCCGTGCGGCGCTTCCTCAATGCGCTTCGCCTTTTCGGCATGGGCTATTCGTGGGGCGGCTACGAAAGCCTCATCGTGCCGTTCGACTGCGCGCACTCGCGCACGGCGACGAAATGGCAAGAAGACGGCCCGGCGCTGCGCCTTCACATCGGCCTCGAAGACGTGAGCGACCTTAAGCGCGACCTCCAACGCGGCTTCGCGGCGCTGGCGGGCTGATCGCCTACAGCCTTGTACCGTAACATCGGACGCGGTCGATTAACGCAAGCTGACCTAAGAGAACAACCGTGGAAAACGGCCGCCGTTTTTGTTTCACGCCGGTTTCACGACGAACGAATCGGATACGCTCATGCTCCAAGTCAAGATGGAGCATTGCGAGTGCGTCCCCTGTCCCTGCCGTTACAGCAACCCCGCGCGCAATCGGCTTTCCTCGGCGTGGAGCGCTCGGCGCGCGGGCTGAAATGGATCGAGCGCCTCGCGCCACAAGATGCCCACATCGCGGCGGCGATCGCGCAGCGCCATAATTTGCCCGAAATCGTTGGCCGCATCCTGGCCGCGCGCGGCGTCTCGCTCGACGACGTGGCCGACGTGCTGAACCCGACGCTGCGCGCGCTCTGCCCCGACCCGTCCACCTTCACCGACATGGACAAAGCCGCCGACCGCATCGCGCGCGCTATCGAGACGGGCGAGCGCATCGCCATCTTCGGCGACTACGATGTGGACGGCGCGTCGTCCTCCGCGCTGCTGAAGCGCTTCCTCGCGTGGCACGGCCTCGACGCCCGCATCTATATTCCCGACCGCATCACCGAGGGCTACGGCCCGAACGGCCCCGCTATCGCGCAGCTCATCGAAGATGGCGCGCAGCTCATCGTGACGGTGGACTGCGGCTCCACCAGCTTCGAGGCGCTCGACGTCGCGGCGAAGCGCGGTGTCGGGGTGGTTGTGGTGGACCATCATCAGGTGAACGAGGAACTCCCGGTCGCGCATGCCGTGGTGAACCCGAACCGGCAGGACTGCCTGTCGGGGCAGGGGCACCTCTGCGCGGCGGGCGTGACCTTTCTTCTATGTGTCGCGGCCCAGCGGCGGCTGCGCGCGAAAGGCGCCTACGCGAAATCGCCCGCGCCGGACCTGCTCGGCTGGCTCGACATCGTTGCGCTGGCGACGGTTTGCGACGTGGTGCCGCTCTCGGGTGTCAACCGTGCTTTCGTGGTGCAGGGGCTGAAGGTGCTCCGCAATCGCCGCAATCCGGGCCTGCGCGCGCTGGCCGATGCGGCAGGTGTGAACAAGCCGCCATCGCCCTATACGCTCGGCTTCGTGCTCGGGCCGCGCATCAACGCGGGCGGGCGCATCGGCGACGCGAGCCTTGGCGCGCGGCTGCTGGCCTCCGAGGACGATATCGAGACGCGCCGCATCGCCGAGACGCTCGACCGGCTCAACCGCGAGCGCCGCGAGATCGAAATCAAGACCGTCGAGGAGGCCGCCGCATGGGCCGACCGCACGTTAATGGAAGATCCGTCCGCGCCGATCATCATCGCCGGTTCGCCCAGCTGGCATAAGGGGCTTGTCGGGCTTGCCGCGAGCCGCCTCACCGAACGATTTCAACGGCCGTGCCTCATCTTCTCGCAGGACGAGGACGCGGGCGAGTCCACCGGCTCCGCGCGTTCGGTGTCGGGTGTCGACATCGGCGCAGCCGTGCGCGGCGCCGTGGAAGCTGGCGTCGCGAAGAAGGGCGGCGGCCACACCATGGCGGCAGGCATCACCGTAGATACGGCGCGGCTGCACGAACTGGCGGCCTTCCTGCGCGCGGCGCTCGACCCCGCCTATCGCGTGGCAAGTGCTGCTCCCGAGTTAGCCATCGACGGCGTGCTGAAGCCCCGCGCGGCGACGCTCGATTTTTGCGCGCAGCTTGAGGCGGCCGGGCCTTATGGGCAGGGCAATCCCGCCCCGCGTTTCAGCCTCGCCTCCGTTCGGCCGACCATGATCAAGGAGATATCGGGCGGCCATCTTCGCCTTGCGCTTCAGGACATCGACGGCAGCCAGATCAGCGCCGTCGCCTTCCGCGCGGTGCAAACGGAGATCGGCGCGGCGCTCGCCGCCGGTCGCGACCTCGCCTGCCACGTGGCGGGCCGCATCGAGCGCGACGAGTGGGGCGGCAAGAGCCGCATCGAGTTCCACATCGAGGACGTCGCGCCCGCGAACGCCCGATAGCGTATGATCCGGTCGCGCATCGCCGCAATCTGAGCGGCGCTTTTCACCATCGCGAGAAACCGCTTTCTTCCGCGAACCGGCTATCCGCTTCTTGAGCGGGCGGCGGCGCTCGTCGCGAGGTGATTCGATATCCCAGACTTCTAACCCAGCCCCGGGTCGCCTCATTCGTCGGCCGGAAAACCGTTTTTCTGCAATTCAAGATTGAGCATAAATAGTTTATGCAAATCTAAGGTATAATTTCTCATTGCGCAATGTTGCTCCCGTTTGTAATTTTGTTGCGATACTGCAACATAGGCTCCGCCTTTTATTTATAACCGTTCCAACGTCTAAAGAACGAGCGAAAGCCTTCTTGCGCATCTGATTGCTCCTTCGTAATAATCTGGCTTGCGCGCGCAATATACAAGCGACAACGGGCCGCTTCTCAATCCGGTCCGCGCGTGCAGAAATGGGCAAGGAGGGGGCGTAATGTTTTTCTCTATTTTGGCCGGCTCTTCGAGTGGAGAGCCGGAGCGGAGGCGTTTGCGCCTTCCACTGCGAGCGATCTGGACCCTGCCGGCAATAGGCTTTCTGATCGCAATGGCGAGCGGGCAGGCGACCGCCGGACAAACCGCTGCGATCGGTTCCGACGTCTTCGTGTATGCAATGCAGGCTCAAGCGGGCGAAAAGCCGCTTCCGGTCGGGCACCCCGACGTTTCGAGTATGGGGCCTGCGGGCGCTCATAGCGCCAAGAGCGCTCACGGCGCAAAAAGCCCGCATGGGGCGATGGGCGCGAGCCCACACGCAGGCATCTCTTCGTCGAAGGCGAGTCCCGCGAAGGCGCTTCTCAATCATGCGCTGTTTACGCCGGAAGCCGGTCTCGTCGGTGGTGCTAAACGATCCAGCAGTAACGCCGATGCCGAGACCGAGCATCTGATCATGGTCGCGGAATCTGTCCCGGCCGCGAAAGCCGCTCCAGCCGCTGCCGCCGACAGCCAGGCGAAGATGATCCGCCCCGCTGCCGACGATCCGGAAGGCCGCTATTACGTCGGCTCGGAGCCCTGCAAGGTCTGCCACGCCTATCTGTTCGACGAGTTCAAGCTCACGGTCATGGGCCGCAACTTCCACGCGGGCAAGGACACGCCGAAAGGCAAGATGGATTGCGAAACCTGCCACGGCCCCGCATCGGCGCACGTGAACGGCGGCGGCGGTCGTCTCGGCGGCGGCATCCGGTCGTTCCGGAAATCCGATCCGCGCACCTCAGTTGCCGACACGAACGGCGTCTGCTTGCAGTGCCACGAGAAGAACGACCGCACCTACTGGAAGGGCAGCACGCACGAGACGCGCGACGTCGCCTGCACAGACTGCCACACCGTCATGCGCAAGACCTCGCCGCGCTTCCAGCTGGCGAAGGGCACTGTGCAGGACACCTGCTTCCAGTGCCACAAGGATCGCCGCGCGCAGAGCCTTCGCAGCGCTCACATGCCGATGATTGAGGGCAAGATCAGCTGCTCCAGCTGTCACAACCCGCACGGCAGCGCGTCGGAAACGGCGATGCTCAAGGAAGCGACCGTCAACGACACCTGCTATCAGTGCCACGCCGACAAGCGCGGTCCGTTCCTGTTCGAACATGCGCCGGTTCGCGAGAACTGCATGAACTGCCACGAACCGCACGGCTCGATGCACAACAGCCTGCTCGTGGTGGCGCGTCAGCGGCTCTGCCAGCGGTGTCATACAGGGGGCTTCCACCCCGGTACTATTGGCCTGGGTGTTACGCCCGCCGATGGGGGCACGCTTGCCAACAACAACCGCCGGCTCGTCGGGCAGGCCTGCCAGAACTGCCACACCAACATCCACGGCTCGAACGCGCCGTCCGGATCGAGATGGCATCGCTAAGACGGAAAACGACTTAAAAACAATAACCTGGCCGGTCTATGGGCGGACCGGCCGGGAAAGGGCGGAGACGGATCAGGAGAGGCGCCTTGGGCGGCGCGGGAGGGGATTATGGAGTTTCATGGCAGAATAGTGCTGACGAGTCTTCTGTCTATTGCAGTGGCATCTATCGCGTTGCAGTCGGCGCGAGCGGGCGACAAGCCGGCCCCGGCTCCCGCCGAGCCTGCGGCCGAGGAGAAGATCGAACTCGATACCTGGGGCGACATCG
>NZ_JFZJ01000141.1 GCF_000636015.1 Rhodomicrobium udaipurense JA643 | reverse complement strand
TCAAGAGCGAGCCGCGACTTGCCAATATGGCGCTGGTGAAATACTCGCGGCTTTCCGTTCAGCCCGTCACCGCCGAAGAGTGGGACATCGTCTGCGCCATAGGTGGCTATAAGCCCCCGCGATGAGCGCCACGAAGGAACGGCGATCCGTGGCGATGACCGTTCCCGAATGCGTCTTATAAAAATGAGTAGATAAGATAGCCTGCCACCGCGAGCAGGACGATCGCCAGCAGATATAAAAATGGCGCGGCAGCGGATGTCAGCCGCTCGTCGAGGATGAGGTCGGGCGCACCTGGCGGTGGCGGCTCGTGCGGAGGCACTGCGGGGTCTGGCACCGGCCCCTGACGCGTCTCGGCCTCCTCCGCCAACGAAGGCTCGTGATGAGCGGGCGTCGAATCTAGCGGCGCAAGCTCGCTTTCAGCGGCGGCGGCAGCGTCTTCCCGCCGCGCGGCTTCCGACTGCAACGCCGCGTCATCGGGCGCGATTGCCAACGGCCGTTCATCAGGCTGGCGCGCTAACCCCGATGCGGCCGGATCGGCGTCGAACTCTTCGCTCTGAGAGTTTGCGTCGAACTTGTTTTCGGTGCCTCCCATCGCCTTCTCCTTCTCAGGCATGCCGCCTGTCAACGCGCTACGCCCTTCCGGCGAAGCTGCGCCGAACGAGCCGACCGAAGACCGATGTCTAACCTCTCTCTTTGGATCGAACCTTGCCGCCCATCATAAATCTGTTTTGCTCGCCGGGAAAGATGCGTGACAGGGCGTCCGGGTTGTGTCCGCCCGCGCTGCGTCGCCGCGCCCGGGAGAACTGGCGGTGCACGTTGGCCGATGCACGGTCCGCGTGTGCTTGCGACGCGCCCTTTTAATAAAAAGCCGAGCTGCCTCGGTTAGGGACCTTGCGAAATTCCTTCGTCTCCTTCGCGCGCCACCGGCGCATACGGAGCGTTGCGACGCCGAGATACAAACTTTCCATCATAATATCAGTGTCTTAATGCCGCTCGGAGCCAGAGTTGCCGATTTGCATCGGTCAGGGCAAGAACAGGTTGGAGGGGTTCCAATACAACCTGAGGTTGGTGTAGATTGCCGGCGTGCTCCACTACAAAGATGGACGTGGGGTTCACCGATGGCAGCGCGCAACGAATGCAGATGCGTAGCGGCCAATGCAAAACGATTTGGCGCTGAGAAAAAGGGAATATGGGCATGACTGGGGGAATCTTCAATAAGACTAGCGCTTTTGCGCTTGTCGCGGCTGCTGGCCTCATGATGGGCGGCCTCACTTTCGCTACCACTTCTGCCAAGGCGGCTGACCTTGGCGCTGACGACCTCGAAGCGCGCGTCGCCGAGCTCGAAGCTACGACCGTCCGCAAGGGCAACCGCAAGGTTTCGCTGGAACTTTCCGGCCAGGTCAACCGCGCTTTGGTTGCTTGGGATGACGGCGTTGCTTCCGACGCTTATGTGCTCGACAACGACCAGTCCTCGACCCGCTTCCGCGTGAAGGGCACGGGCACGATCTCGTCCGACCTCAAGGCTGGCTTCCTCATCGAACTCGGCGTGAACGACTCTAACTCGGCGAATGTCAACCAGTGGGATGACGACCTGCCGACCGACGCCTCCACCATCACGACGCGTCAGGCCAACGTGTTCATCGAGAGCAAGACCTTCGGTCGTTTGACCCTCGGCCAGGGCTCGCCTGCCACGGACGACCTTGCGCTCATCAACCTCGGCGGCTCGCTGACGGACGCTGGCGTGTACTTCAACACGAAGTTCAATCTCAGGACATCCACTGGCGGGGCTTCGGGGATCACTTGGGGCGATATGGCAAAAGGCAGTACTTTTGTCGACTCCTCGCGTGGTGACTTCGTCCGCTATGACACGCCTGCCCTGTACGGCTTCATTCTGAGCGCCGCTTGGGGTGAGAACGACGTGTGGGATATCGCCCTGCGGTTCCAGAAGGAATTCAGTGAATTCCGCGTGGCGGCCGGCATCGGCTACTACTACAACGGCGATCCTTACGGTTCGTGCACGTACACCGCTGGCTTGCCCACAAGCGGTTCGTGCGATCCTCGCTCTGGTGCGTCTGCGAGAAAGTTCGACAAGGTGATCGGCGCGGCTTCGGCCATGCACGTTCCTACCGGCATCTTCGTGTCCGGCGCGGCTGGCGCGATCACGACCTACACAGGCGGCCAAGAATACGACTCCGACTTCTGGTACGTCCAGGCCGGTATCACGAAGCGCTTCCTCGATTACGGCGCGACCACGGTTTACGGCGAAGCGGGTAACTACGGGGATATGGCCGCTGACGGCGCTACCTTGGGCGGTGCCGCGATCACTGGTTCGAATGTCGACCGTTACGGCGCTGGTATCGTGCAGGCTTTCGACGGCGCTGGCCTCGAAGTCTACGCTCAGTATCACCACTACGAAGGCGACGTGACGACCACCACGAATCGCGTGTCGACCACCACCAGCTTCGAAGACTGGGATGCGGTCGTCACCGGCATGAAGCTGAAGTTCTAATCTGGTTCAAACCGGATTTCATGGAAAGGCCGCCTTCGGGCGGCCTTTTCTTTTTGCGCCCGCGCCGCGCAACCTCGCGCGGCCATCTGCCCCCAGAGTAGCGACCGCGAAATCCGCAGCCAACCCGCGCGGTCCCCGCGCCATCGGCCGCATCGCCGCCGCGCCAAGATAATTCGCCTCAGGCCAAACCCCCTTGAAGTTGCCGTTCCAATCAAGCTAAACAAGCAGCATTGAGCTCGTGCTCTGGCGCATACGTCTGGTTCTCTTCTCCGCGCGCTCGTCATCAAACGCATACGCCGCAAGAGCACGAGTAACTTATCGAATTAAGCGCAGTCCGGAATTCGACCTGTGATATGAGAGCCCGCAGCGAGGGTGAATCACATGTCGAATTCACTGCGCTTGCGGGGGAGGCACAGCCACATGCATGCATTTTTCGGTTTCATCGCGATGGTGATCTCGCTCTTCATCTGGGTGATCATCATCAGCGCCATCATGAGCTGGCTCATCGCCTTCGACGTGGTGAACCGCCGCAACCGCGTGGTCTACACCATCGCGGACGGCCTCTATCGCCTGACGGAGCCGCTGCTTCGCCCGATCCGCAACGTGTTACCCAATCTCGGCGGCCTCGACCTTTCGCCCGTGGTGCTGATCCTCGGCCTGATCTTCCTGCGCGACGTGGTCATCTTCGGGTGGATCCTTTAAGTTCGTCGGGCAGAAGTGGGTTCCGGTTTTGCCGACAGGACGAACGAAAACAGGAAAGCCTGAGCCCGTTCGGCCCGAGCGGACGGGGTCAGGCCCGATGGATTTGCCCGCCACGGCGAAGCCGGATGGCGTGTTGCTGCATGTGCGGCTGACTCCGAAGGCGAGTTCGGCGCGGGTGGCGGGCGTCGAGGCGTTCGACGGCAAGCCGGTGCTCAAGGCGTATGTCACGACGCCGCCGGAAGACGGCAAGGCGAACGCGGCGCTTGTGGTGCTCATCGCGGGCTGGCTCGGCGTGCCGAAATCGTCCGTGTCCATGGCGGCGGGGCAGAAGTCGCGTCTGAAGACGGTCGCGGTCGCGGGCAAGGCCGATGACCTGCTTGCGAAAATCGCCATATGTCTCGAAAAGGCGGGCTGATGCATCGCGCCGAAAAGTGTTCGCGGTTTTCGGATAGGGCGATGCGGGAAAAGAAAGAAGGTGAACGCGATGGCTGAAGCGAAGATACTGGACGGCGTCGGAAGGATACTTGACGGCGTCGCCATGGCGGCGGAGATCAAGGGCGAAGCGGCGAAACTCGCGGCGGCGTTCGCGGAGAAGACCGGGCGCGCGCCGGGGCTTGCCGTGGTGCTCGTGGGCGAGAACCCGGCGAGTCAGGTTTACGTGCGCTCGAAGCTGAAGCTCGCGCGCGAACTCGGCTTCCATTCCGTGGAGCATCGCCCCGCCGCCGACATCGACCGCGCGGGCCTGCTTGCTCTCATCGCGCAGTTGAACGCCGATCCGGCGGTTGACGGCATCCTCGTGCAGCTTCCGCTGCCGCCGCATCTCGACGCGGACGACGCCATTGCGGCCATCTCGCCCGAGAAGGATGTGGACGGTTTTCATGTGGTGAATGCGGGCAAGCTGTTCGCGGGGCTGCCGGGCTTCGTGCCGTGTACGCCGCTCGGCTGTCTGAAGCTCATCAAGAGCGTGCAGCCGAACCTTGCGGGCGCGAACGCCGTCGTGGTCGGTCGCTCGAACATCGTCGGCAAGCCGATGGCGCATCTGCTGTTGCAGGAAAACTGCACTGTGACCATCGCGCACTCGAAGACGCGCGACCTGCCCGCCGTAGTGGCAGGCGCGGATGTGCTCGTCGCCGCTGTGGGCCGCCCGAGCATGATCCCCGGCAAGTGGATCAAGCCGGGCGCGATCGTGGTGGATGTCGGCATCAACCGCGTTCCGGCGCTCGACGGCAAGACGAAGCTCGTCGGCGATGTCGATTTCGAGAGCGCGAAGCATGTGGCGGGCGCGATCACGCCGGTGCCGGGCGGCGTCGGGCCGATGACGGTGGCCTATCTCATGGTCAACACATGCCGGGCGGCGTATCTGCGCGCGGGGTTGGACTGGGGCGGCGTTTAGTGGAGCGAATTTGCCATTTGAGTCCCGGTTGCTGCGAGCTATCGATCAAATGCCAAATTCAAAAGCTCCACTAGAATCAGAAAGTTAGTAGTGGTCCTTGCGATTCCGACATTTGCTCGCGAGGGTGCTGCAAGGGATGCAAATGTCGGAATCGGACCACTAGCGTCGCGTCAAAAGAGATTGGCAAAGCGTTTCGGGAGCCTTCGCCGCGTCGCCGGAAAAGCACCAAACTTCGACGCGGACATCGCCTTGCGCGGGCTGTTTCAGGCCGCGCGTTGAAGGTCTTCGGGCACGGCGTCCCGCCGGTCGGCGCTTTTCAGCCACGCATCCATGAAATGCGTTGTCCACGCGCGGAGCCGCGCCCCGTGGATGGCGTGCGATTCAACATGGCGATGGGCCTTTTGCGCGCCGGGATGCGCGAGCTTGGCGGCGCCGCGCACCGTCCAGCCGTGGATCATCGCAAGCGTGATCTCGGGATGGAATTGCAGGCCGAAAGCGTTGCGGCCATGACGGAATGCCTGATTTTCAAAGACATCGCCCGCCGCCAGCCGCACCGAGTCCCGGCAGAGCGAAAAGCCCTCGAAATGCCAGTGATAGACGTGGCTCGGCCATGGCCCCAAAGTCTGGTCATGCGGATGGATCGGCTCCCAGCCCGCCTCCAAATGGCCCGCCGGATGCGGCTTAACCTCCGCGCCGAGTTGTTTCGCCAGCATCTGCGCGCCGAGGCATATGCCGAGGAAAGGCTTGCCCTCCGAAAGCGGCACGCCGATCCAGTCGATTTCGCGGCGGATATAGTCGTCGGGATCGTTGGCGCTCATCGGGCCGCCGAACACGATCGCGCCAGCATAGCCGTCGAGCGAGGCGGGGAGGGGATCGCCGAAGCGCGGCCGCCTGATGTCGAGAGCGTGTCCGTGCGCTCGGAGCACCTGGCCGACGGCTCCCGGCTGGGACTCGCGGCGATGCATGACCACGAGAACGGGCTCTTTGGAACGCTGAGCCGAAGCTGGCGAGCCGGTAAACGAAAGCAGTTCAGACATGTGTCGTTTGCAACAAAACCATGATGCCGGTGCAATACTCAAGACATGTGCCACAAAAGCTGGAACGCGAGTATTACCGTTCCGCGAAGCTACAACCTAAAGGCTGCACGCCGGGGTTTCAACCCCCGAGCAAGGCTGTAGAACAATAAAGAAGAAAGCTATCGTTGAAAGGGATTGCGCAATGTCTTCGTTCTATCCTCGCGCAGGGGTTTCGATAGCGGTGTTTCGCGGTTCGGCCGTGCTTCTCGTGCGCCGCGGCAAAGCGCCTTATGCGGGGATGTGGTCGCTGCCGGGTGGCGCGGTTCTTCTGGGCGAAACCGCGCGCGAGGCGGCATGTCGCGAACTCTTCGAGGAGACCGGGCTCCTTGCCTCGGCTCTGACTTTGGGCGATGTTGCCGACGCGTTGGCGCGAGACGACGAGGGCGCAGTGGCCGCACATTATATGATTGCCGTTTTCGCGGCGGAAGACGTGACGGGTGTGCTTGCGGCGGGCGGCGATGCGGCCGAGGCTCGTTTTTTCACGGACGAGCAGCGCGTGCGCCTCACCTGCACGCCGGGGCTTGAGACTGCGATCGGGAACGCGAAGGCGGCGCTCTCTAAAGGCTCATCATGATCGACACGACAGGGAAATGTCTGCGAGCTGCATTGGCAGCGGCTTTGGCCTGCACGGGTTTTGCGGCGATGCAGCCCGCGCAGGCGCAGTTCTTCGAAAGACTGTTGCAGCCGCAGCAGCCTCCGCCGCAACAACAGCGCCGCGCGCCCCAGCGACAACAGCCCGCTCCGCCTCCGCCGCAGCTTCAGCAGGAGGTCGCGCCGCAGGGCAAACTAGGCTCCGACGACCGCCCCTACGACGCGCAGCTATTCCGCCTCGCCGAAATTCTGGGCACGTTGCATTATCTGCGTGAGCTTTGCGGAGGCAATGAGGGGCAGGTCTGGCGCGAGCATATGCGCGATCTGGTCAGTTCGGAAGGGACGAGCGCGCTGAGGCGGGCGAAGCTCGTCGAAGCCTTCAATCGCGGCTATCGCGACTACTCCCGCACCTATCGCACCTGCACCCAACCCGCGCTTGTCGCGATCCAGCGCTTCATGGATCAGGCGACGACCATCACCGACGGACTTGTCGCAAACGACAAATAGGCGGCCGAAAATAAAGCGAGCCGCGCGAAGGCGGCTTGCTTCGTCGACCTACATTGCCTTAGCAGCCGCGGTCTGCATCAGCCCCTTCAGGCGCGCGATCGTCTGCGTCGCTATCGTTCCGACGCCGACCTTGCAATCTCCCGTGACCGAGCCCGTCACATCGATCTTCTGGCCGATGGCGAAGGTCGTCGGATCAAGAAGCTCGACCTTCACGAGTTGTCCGCGGTCGCGCACCTTGACGGGGATCTGAAACTCCGCCGGCATCGCCTCCGTAACCGGCAGGATGCTCTCGATCTTTGCGTTGAACGTGCGGTTATAGGCGCGCACGCACACATGGTCGCCTTCGTCGAGATCCATCAGATAGCTGTCGGGAAGGTAGGCCAGCACGAAACTGCTCCCGACATAGATGTCCGCGACCGAGTTCTGGCCGGTGAGAACCTGTCCGGCAACGCCGACCGTCGGCCCGACGATGCCCGTCGAGGCGGCGAAGAGCACGCCGTCATTATAGGCGTGCTTCAGGTCGTCGTGCGCCTTGGTTGCGTCGACGAGTGCCGACCTGTTCACCGCGAGTTCGGTTTCTAGAGATTCGCGTTCGGCGCGAAGGCCCGCCGCCTTGTCCTGCGCGATGAGCCAAGCGGCCGAGATTTCCTGCGTGGACCGCCAGACGGCGAGACCTTGCGCCCGCGCCTTGTCGAGTTCGTCCATGAATTGCTTCGCCTGTTTCGCACTCGTCTCGGCGACAGGAAGCGTTGCGGCAATAAAAGAGCGGCGCGCTTCGAGCTGTGCGACACGCGTGGAGATGCGCGCGCGCTCGGCGGCGATGTCCGTCATGGTCCGAAGCATCCAGCCGGATTCGACGCGGGCGATCTGCTGGCCCTGGATGACGGAATCGCCGGGATGGACGTAGACGTCGGTGATGCGCGCTTCGAAGGGCGAGGCCACGCGGATGCGCTCCCGCGTCACGATGCCGTTCGCGTGCAGGAACAGGCTAGCGCCGGTGATGTAAAGCCCGATGGCCGTAGCCACGCCCGCGATCAGGCCGACCTGCAAGAGAAACTTCAGCAGGCGCGACCACTTCACGCGACTTGCCTTAAGCTGGATGGGCTCAGCGGCGGGGGCGGACGAGGTCGCCCGGGGGCCATGCAAGGTCCTGTTGCTCACGCTATATTCTCCTTGTTGTGCCGATGAGCCGATGGGAAACCGCGATTGGTCATGATGCGCGAAGCTCGGCCGGTGCCGCGCGGATGGTCGATTGAGTGGCCCGGCTGTCCGTAAGCGCGGCCGCGATCTTGCCGGCGCTGTTGCCGTCGCCGAACG
>NZ_JFZJ01000140.1 GCF_000636015.1 Rhodomicrobium udaipurense JA643 | reverse complement strand
CGATGCGGCGAGAAGGCCGGCGTTTGTGGCGCCCGGCTCGCCAATCGCAAGCGTGCCGACAGGAACGCCCGCTGGCATCTGCACGATGGAGAGCAATGAATCCTGGCCCTTCAGCGCGGTCGTCGCGATGGGCACGCCGAGCACCGGCAGCGTGGTAAGCGCCGCGGTCATTCCCGGAAGATGCGCGGCTCCGCCAGCACCCGCCACGATCACCTTGAAGCCCTCGCCTCGCGCCGATTTCGCGAAGGAATACAGGCGCTCCGGCGTGCGGTGAGCGGAAATAACGCGCGCGTCATATGGCACGCCGAGTTCGTCGAGCACGGCTGCGGCGGCGCGCATGACGGGCCAGTCGGACTGGCTGCCCATGATGATGGCGACAGGGGGCGGGACATTGGTCATATGAAATTACAAATCACGGAATCGCGCGCATCGGAAGCAGCTTTGTGATCGCAGTTTAAATTCTCACCCCGTTTTCCAGCGCCAATGAGCAATCGCGCACTTTCGAGGGCGAGGCCAGTCGGCCGAACCGTTCGCCGCCGTGCCGCTGGGACGCGAGCGGGGGCTACGCGGTTCGGTTACAGCGTCGCAAACGCGGCGGGACTGCGCCAAATCGAAGGCCGACCTAATGCATGCGCGCGATGCTGAAATCCACCGCGTCGATCAGCGCTTTGCGCGCCTCGCCGGCGGGGAAAATGGCGAGCGCCTCGCGCGCTTCCTTGCCGTAGTAAACGGCGCGCTGGATCGTCTCTTCGATGGCGTTATGGCGTCGCATGATCTGAATGGCATGCTCAAGGTCGCCATCTTCAATGGCGCCCTCCTGAAGCGTGCGCCGCCAGAAGGCGCGCTCCTCCGGCGTCCCGCGCCGATAGGAAAGCACCACGGGCAAGGTGATCTTGCCTTCGCGGAAATCGTCGCCGACGCATTTGCCGAGGCTCGCCGCCTCACCCGAATAGTCGAGCGCGTCGTCGATAAGCTGGAACGCGAGGCCGATGTTGGTGCCGTAGAGCCGCAGCGCGGCCTGTTCCTCGGGGCCGCGATTGGTTAGGATCGCGCCGATCTCGGCCGCAGCGGCAAACAGCGCCGCCGTCTTCGAAATGATGACGTTGAGATATTCTTCCTCGGTCGTCGCGAGGTTCTTCGATGCCGCAAGCTGCCAGACTTCACCCTCGGCGATCACGGATGACGCCTCCGAGAGCACCTTCAGCGCGCCGAGCGAGCCGACATCCACCATCATACGGAACGCCTGACCGAGCAGGAAATCGCCGACGAGCACGCTCGCCTGGTTGCCCCACAGCATGCGCGCGCTCTTCTTGCCGCGCCTCATGTCGCTTTCGTCTACGACATCGTCATGCAGAAGCGTCGCCGTGTGCATGAACTCGACCGAAGCAGCGAGCATGATGTGGCCCGTGCCTTCGTAGCCGCACATTTTCGCGGCGCCGATGGTGAGCATCGGGCGCAGCCGCTTGCCGCCGGAATTGATAAGATGACGAGCGAGTTCCGGGATCAGCGCAACGTCGGACCGGGCCTGCGAGAGGATGATGTTGTTCACCTCGCCCATCTCATCATGGACAAGCCGCAGAAGAGGTTCGAGCGCCGCCGACGGATCGCTGCGCTCCTGAACTTGAGCCGCCAAGTTCATGATTTCCTCCGAATGGGCTGCTTGGGCATGATGACGGTCTGGGCGAACCTCGTCAGGATCCCAGAAAAACACCGCTTTGATAACTTAGCCACGTGGCTTAATGTCCCTGGATGCCTGTCCTGTCCGAAAAGGCTTGCTCAATGAAAGAGTTGTTGCGCACTACGGATATTGTGCTCCTCAGTTATGTCAACTCTTTGTTAGGCGACGCGGGGTTTCCGGTTCTCATCGCGGACGTTCACGTGAGTTCGATAGAGGGATCTATCGGCGCTTTTCCCCGGCGCGTTCTCGTCGCCGCCGAAGACTGGGAGGAATGCGCCGAGCTTCTCACGGACGCCGACCTTGGCGATCAGATCTCGGGGCGGACGGCCTCCAGCGGCATTTCGCAGTCTTAATATCGCAAATTCCTATGACGAGTTCGGTCACTTTCACGTGTGATGCCTTCCTCGACGGGCGTGTGACGCTCCGGCAACCGAAGCCGGGCTTCAGGTCCGGGCTCGACGCCGTGTTTCTGGCGGCGGCGTGTCCGGCGCAAGCGGGCGAGCGGGTGCTTGAAGCGGGATGCGGCGCGGGCGCGGCTTCTTTATGTCTCATCGCGCGCGTGCCGGGCGTGAGCGTAACCGGCGTTGAAATCGACGCCGGGCTTGCGGCGCTCGCGCGGGAGAACGCGACCGAAAACGACCTCGCCGCGCAGTTTACTATCGCCAACGCCGATCTCACCGCCTCCTGGACCGAACTCGAAGCGGCTGGCCTTTTCCGCGAGGCTTACGACCACGTCATTGCCAATCCGCCGTTCTTCGAGCATGGCCGCACCCGCCCTTCCAAAGACGCGCGAAACGGCCGCGCCCGTGCCATGGCGGAAGGCGGCTTCGAGGACTGGGCGCGCTTCCTCGCAGCCGCCGCCCGCCCGTCCGCCAGTGCAACCGTCATCCACACGGCGGACGCTTTGCCGCAGATCCTCGCCGCTTTCGACAGGCGCTTCGGGGCGTTGAGCATCCTGCCGCTTCATCCTAAGGCTGGCGCGCCCGCGATCCGCGTTATCGTCAGCGGCATAAAGGGAAGCCGCGCGCCAGCCTCGATCCTTCCGGGCGTCGTGCTTCATGAAGCGGACGGCGCTCCGACGGCGGCAGCGACCGCGATCCTGCGTCACGGCCAATCGCTTTCGCTTCGCGGTTGAGAAGGCCGCTCGCGCTGCCGCGCTTCAGGCGTGCGCGCTTTGCCACAGGCTCCAGCCGCAACTCGACCGGGTATGGCTTGTTAACCTCGTTCACATACACACATGTGTCATAAATTTACCAAGCCGCGTTTCTCCGGCGCGTAGCGACGAGGCGAATGTCATGCGGGTTTCCATGGACGTCGATAGCGAGTCATCTCCGGCCACTCGCCCCAACACCTCGATGTGGGGCAACATTTTTCCGGGCAACCTTTTCTCTAGCGGCAGGACGACCATCCCCGTTGTGCGTCTGAGCGGAGCCATCGGTGCGGCCTCGCCGCTGCGGCAAGGGCTGACGCTTTCGGGCTGCGCCACCGCGCTCGACCGCGCTTTCGCCAGCAAGGGACCGGCGGTTATCCTTCAGATCAATTCGCCTGGCGGGTCGCCCGTTCAGTCGCGCCTCATCTATGATCGCATCGTCGCGCTCAAGGAGGAGCACGACAAGAAGGTGTATGCCTTCTGCGAAGACGTGGCGGCATCAGGCGGCTATATGATCGCGTGCGCGGCGGATGAGATTTACGCGGACGGCTCATCGATCGTCGGCTCCATCGGCGTGATCTCGGCGGGGTTCGGCTTCGTCCACCTTATCCACAAGCTCGGCATCGACCGGCGCGTCTACACGTCCGGCGAAAACAAGATGCAGCTCGATCCTTTCCGGCCAGAAAAGCCGGAGGAAATTTCGCGGCTTAAGCGCCTTCAGGCCATCGTCCACGAAGATTTTATCGCGCTCGTGAAGGAAAGCCGGGGCGACCGGATCGCCAATTCAGGCGGTAACTTATTCACAGGTGAGTTCTGGGCCGGAAGGCAGGCCCTTGAACTTGGCCTGATCGATGGCATCATTGATCTCAGGGCAAAGATGCGCTCGGAGTACGGAGATAAAGTGCGGCTTAAGCTTATCTCCACAGAGCGCGGTTTATTCAGGCGGAAAGCGGGAGTGGGCGTCTCGGTTTCCGGCACAGGGATGGGCATCAGCTTCGCACAAGGCTTTGCTGATGATCTGATCTCTGCTCTCGAAGAGCGTGCGATCTGGGCGCGCTTCGGGCTGTAGTCGGCGGAAGCCGACGCGTTCATGTAAATTGTCGGGGTTGTGTGATGTCTCAGGTTTTTGCTGTTGCGTTGGGAGCGTTGATGCTCGTCTTCGCCTTGCGCTGGTTCAGGCGCGAGGCTGATCGGGTCGAGGCGGCAATCCGCCGGACCGACCGCCGTATCCGGCGCGCAGCGCGTCCGGTCGTAACCACTCCATTGATGTTCGACGCGGCGGCGGGCGTCTATCGACCTGCCGACTGATCCGCCGAAGAAGCGTTCTCCATCCTCCGTTCAAACGCTGGCGCAAGCTTGGCGAAAGCGTTAGCTTCGGTGCATCGTCTTTCGACTTGGCGACGGGTGGCATGATAAAAAGAGACGCGCAGGATGCGGCAGCTATGCCGGTTTCGGTACGCGATGCGCGCGCGTGCGACATTGCGGCCGTTCAGGCCATTTATGCGCATCATGTGCTGAACGGCTTGGCAAGTTTCGAGGAGGTGCCACCCTCCGTGGAGGAAATGGCGATGCGCCGGGAAAGCGTGCTCGCTTCCGGCTTGCCATATCTCGTTGCGGAACGCGGCGGGGCGGTGGTCGGCTTTGCCTATGCGGGGCTGTACAGGCTGCGGTCGGCTTATCGCTATACGATTGAAGATTCGGTTTATGTGGCGGACGGCCTGCGAGGCTGCGGCATCGGCAGCGCGCTTCTGGGCGAATTGCTGGCGCGGTGTGAAGGGGGGCCGTGGCGGCAGATAGTGGCGGTCATCGGCGACAGCGGCAATGCTGGCTCCATTGCGTTGCATAAGCGTATGGGCTTTCATCCGGCTGGCGTTCTTGTCTCGACCGGTTTCAAATTCGGCAGATGGGTGGATAGCGTTCTGATGCAGCGCCCGCTCGGCGAAGGGGACCGAACTCTGCCGGAAAGCGACCGCGCAAAGTCGCTGTAAGCGGACGTGCGCTCGCAGCGGAGCGCCGTCGCGCCGATGATGACTCCCGCCTTAGACCGCTGTAGGATTTCGCCGCAATCGGAACGCCGGACATGCACGGAAAATCCATCCTCTTGATCATCGGCGGCGGCATCGCGGCCTATAAGTGCCTCGACTTCATCCGCCGGGCGAGGGAACGCGGCGCGAAGGTTCGCTGTGTCCTGACGCGCGCCGCGCAGGAGTTCGTGACGCCGCTTTCGGTGGCCGTGCTGTCCGAGGAGCCCGCTTTCACGGAGCTTTTCGACCTCAAGAATGAAACCGAGATTGGTCACATCCGCCTGTCGCGCGAGGCCGACCTCATCATCGTCGCGCCCGCCACGGCGAACTTGCTGGCGAAGATGGCGCACGGCATCGCGGACGACCTCGCGAGCACCGTCATTCTCGCGGGCGACAAGCCCATTCTCGCCGCGCCCGCCATGAACTGGCGCATGTGGACGCATCCGGCCACGCGCCGAAACCTCGCGCAACTGGCGGCCGATGGCGTGCGTTTCGTCGGCCCGAACGAGGGCGGCATGGCGTGCGGCGAGTGGGGCGTCGGCCGCATGGCGGAGGTGGAAGAAATCATCAGCGCCGCGAGCAGGATCTTGCACGAGGATGCCGCCGCGCGCCCCTCACATCAGAGCGGTCCCACGCTGCGCGGCAAATGCGCAGGCGATGCTGCCCCTGAGGACGGCGCTTCGAGCAGCGGCCCACTGACCGGGCGGCACGTGCTCGTTACCGCCGGGCCGACTTACGAGCCGCTCGATCCCGTCCGCTTCATCGGCAATCGTTCTAGCGGAAAGCAGGGCTACGCCATCGCCGCCGCCGCCGCGCGCCTCGGTGCCCGCGTGACGCTCGTGGCCGGGCCGACCGCGCTCCCCGATCCAAAGGGCGTCGCAACGGTGCATGTCGAAACCGCGCGCGAAATGTTCGACGCGGTCGACGCCGCGCTTCCGGCCGATATCGCGGTTTTCGCCGCCGCCGTGGCGGACTGGCGCGCCGCGTCGGTTGAGCCGGAGAAGATCAAGAAAGGCGAAGACGGCCCACCGCAGCTTCGCCTTGTCGAAAATCCCGACATCCTTAAAACCATCGCCTCGCGCGGCTTCGGTCGCCCGCCGCTTGTCATCGGGTTCGCCGCCGAAACGGGTAACGCGGTCGCGCTCGGCTCGAAGAAGCTGGCGAGCAAGGGTGCCGACTGGATCGTCGCCAACGATGTCTCGCCGGAGCGCGGCATTTTCGGCGGCGATCACAACGAAGTGCATGTGATCCGTCGCGACGGCGTGGAGAGCTGGCCTGCCTTGTCCAAGGAGGATGTGGCGCTGCGGCTCATGCGCGCGGCGGCCGAGCATGTCGGCGCAAGCCACCGCAACGCCTCCCAACGCGAAGGAAACTCATGAGCGACGTCGTCGTCCGATATACCGTGCTCCCACACGGCGAGGGGTTGCCTGCGCCGTCCTATTGCAGCGAGCATGCCGCCGGCCTGGACCTGGCGGCGGCGCTGGAGCTGGGGCACGCACAATTTCTCGCGCCGGGCGAACGGGCGCTGATCCCGACCGGCATCGCGCTGGAACTGCCCCATGGGTATGAGGGGCAGGTGCGCCCTCGCTCCGGTCTGGCGCTCCATCATGGGATCACGGTTCTGAATGCCCCCGGCACGATCGATTCCGATTATCGCGGAGAGTTACACGTTTTGTTGATCAACCTTGGCAGCGAGCCCTACGCGATCGAACGTGGCTTCAGGATCGCGCAACTTGTGATTGCGCCGATAGCGCGGGCGACGCTGGAGATTACCGAAAAGCTCCCCGCGACAAAGCGAAACACCGGTGGCTTCGGGTCCACAGGTCAATTGTAAACATGTGGTTTTTATCCGGCGGCATAGGTGCCATGCGCCTATGTTTCGCGCTCTTCGCACTTGCAACATGACCGCGCGTGCTACAATTGTATGTTCAAAGGAGCCGAACACTTGGCTCACAACCATCCAGAAGGAGGTTCCTCAATGCCTGAATCTCACCTCTGGGGAGGAACGATCAGAAAGATGTGGTTGTCGGAAGCCGACAAATTCCGCGACCACCTCTTGAGACTTGACCGTGACAGTCGCCGGATGCGCTTCGGCATGGCTGTGAGCGATGCCTTCATCGTCGACTATGCCTCGCGGCTGGGCGAAATGAAGTGCCTCGTCTACGGTTTCTTCGTCGAAGGAGAACTGCGCGCCGCAGCGGAAATGCGGCAGATCGGCGATGCCTGGTCGGCGGATGCCGAAGGCGCGTTTTCGGTCGAGCATGACTATCAGAACAGGGGCGTCGGCACCGAGCTTCTCGGCCGCATCATCCGTGCGGCGCGGAACCGGGGCATTCAGCGCCTCTACATGAACTGCCTCGCCGAGAACCACAAGATGCAGCGCATCTGCCGGAAGTACGAGGCGGAACTGCTGTTCGATCACGGCGAAGTCGTCGGGCGCGTGTTACCTGCGCTGCCCACCTACATCTCCCTGTGGGAGGAGGCCGTGGACGACACGAGCGGCTTTGTCATGGCGATGATCGACCTGCCGGTTCATTCGGAGCCGGTGGCGTAAACGCTGCTGCAACCTATTAAGAATGGCCGGGCATCTCCCGGCCATTTTCGCTTCCCGTCGGCCATCCAAACGGGCGGCTCAGCGAGAAGCGGCATGGGATCGACCCGCGTTCAACGAACGCGGGTGTCCATCCAATAAAAACGAGGCTCTTTAGTTCTTCGCCTTGTTCACGAGCGCGCGCTCGGCGATCCACGGCATCATGGAGCGCAGCTTCTTGCCGGTCTCCTCGATCGGGTGGCTGTCGCACTTCGCACGCTGCGCCTTGAAGCTCGTCTGGCTCACCTTGTTCTCAAGCATCCAGTCGCGGACGAACTTGCCGCTCTGGATGTCGGAGAGCACGTCCTTCATGGCTGCCTTCGACGCAGGCGTGACGACGCGCGGGCCGGAGACGTATTCGCCGTATTCCGCCGTGTTCGAGATCGAGTAGTTCATGTTCGCGATGCCGCCTTCATAGATGAGGTCGACGATCAGCTTCATCTCGTGCACGCACTCGAAATAGGCCATTTCCGGCGCGTAGCCCGCCTCGACCAGCGTCTCGTAACCCGAGCGCATCAGCTCGACCACGCCGCCGCAGAGCACGGCCTGCTCGCCGAAAAGGTCGGTCTCGCACTCTTCCTTGAAGGATGTCTCGATGATGCCCGCGCGGCCGCCGCCGATGGCGCTCGCATAGGAAAGGCAGAGTTCGTGCCCGTTGCCGCTCGCATTCTGCGCGACCGCGATGAGACATG
>NZ_JFZJ01000139.1 GCF_000636015.1 Rhodomicrobium udaipurense JA643 | reverse complement strand
GTCGCCCTTTGCTACGAGGTCAAGCGCCACATCTTCCTCGCTGCCGTCCGCGCCGATGCGGCGAGCGTGCTTCGGCGCGAGGTTGAGCAGCGCGCGGATCGCACCGCCTGTTGCCGCGCGAGCGCGCAGTTCGAGCACTTGGCCTAGCGCGACAAGCACCGTGATGACCGCCGCCGCCTCGAAATAGACGGGCACCGCGCCGTCATGCGCCCGGAATGCGGGCGGGAACAGCCACGGCGCGAGCGTCGCGACGACGCTGTACGCATAAGCGACGCCGGTGCCGATGGCGATCAGCGTGAACATGTTGAGATGGCCGGTCCGCACGGATTGCCAGCCGCGCGCGAAGAACGGCCAGCCGCACCACAGCACCACCGGCGTCGCGAGCGCGAGTTGCAGCCAGTTGAGGCTTTGTCGGTCGAGCGCGTGCCAGCCGAAAAAATGCGCGCCCATTTCGGTGATGAACACGGGCAGCGTGAGCGCAAGGCCGATCCGGAAACGGCGCGCCATGTCGATGAGTTCGGGGTCGGGGCCGGTATCGGCGGTGGGCATCTCGGGTTCGAGCGCCATGCCGCAGATGGGGCAGGTGCCGGGGCCGATCTGGCGGATTTCCGGGTCCATCGGGCAGGTGTAGACCGTGCCTTCTGGCACAGGCGCGGGCGACGCGCTGTCCTTTTCGAGCCAACGGCGCGGGTCGGCTTCGAACTTCGCCATGCAGCCGCCGCAGCAGAAATAATAGGCGCGGCCTTCGTAAGTGGCGCGGTGCTTCGCGGTGTGCGGGTCGACGCTCATGCCGCAGACGGGATCGACGGCACGCGTATGTTCCGCGCCCTTATTACCGCCGCAACAAGAGTGTGCGCCCGCGCCCTCGGCCATGTTTCGAACTCCTTCGGTCATGCACTGAAGGTAATACCCCTACGGGGTATCCGTCAATGGCGGCACGCTGGAGCGCTTCCTTCAGCTCCGCGCCCGTTTGAGCAGGCGCTCGACATAAGCGGGCACGACCTCCGTCGCCGGGCCGTGGATCGCGTCGATAAAGCGGCTGATGCCATGCGACGGCTCAAGATTGAGTTCAACGGTATGCGCGCCGACGCGAAGGGCCTCTTCCACGAAACCAGCGGCGGGATAAACCGTCCCGCTCGTGCCGATGGAGATGAATAGGTCGCAGCCGAGGATCGCCCGATAGATGCGTTCCATCTCGTAGGGCAGTTCGCCGAACCAGACGACATCCGGCCGCAGCACGCCGGTCCGCCCGCAGGACGGGCAGACGCTTTTCAGGGTGATGTCATCGTGGAGGGCATGCCGCGTTGCGCAGGCCGCGCACAGCGCCTTCATGATTTCGCCGTGCATGTGCACAAGCTTCTTCGAGCCCGCCATTTCGTGCAGCGGGTCGATATTCTGCGTGACGATCAGCACGCCGCCCGGATATTCGGCTTCGAGGCGGGCGAGTGCCAGATGCGCCGCGTTCGGCTGGACGTCCGCATTCTGCTTGCGCCGCTCATTATAGAATTGCAGCACGAGCTTCGGGTTGCGCTTGTAGCCCTCGGGCGTGGCGACCTCGCGGTAATCGTATTTCGCCCAGATCCCATCCTTGTCGCGGAAGGTATGCAGGCCCGATTCGGCCGAAAGCCCCGCACCCGTCAAGATGACGATGCTGTTATAGCGGCTCATCGATGAGGCTTGTCCCCTTGACTTGTGCGGCATGCCCAACCCACCTCTGCAAGACGGTATTGTTATGAGACTAACCGATTTTCCAGAGGAGACGACATGTCAAATCGGCTTGAGGGGGTCGCGCATCTTGCGGGGCAGACGCTTCGAACGGTGAGCTATGCCGCGCTCTATCGATACACAACGCGGCGTTCACTCGCGCTTGGCGCGGATGTCGGCAAGGTGCAGCTTACGAAACCGGCGCCGGGTCTTTTCCCGCTGGTGCAGGACGTGCTGAAGCTTCAGGCGAGAGACGCGAAAGCAGTGGCAGACGGGCTTTATCCGATTCCGCAGGAGGAAAGCGGTTCATTCGCCGAGCGGATCGAAGCCGTGCGCCGCATGCTCGACGACCTGCCGCAATCGGCGGAGCGGCGCGCGGAGAAGCGGTTTGACGAGGCGGCGTCGCTGCCCGAGGCGCAGGGGCTGCCCGCCTATTACACGCAGAACTTTCATTATCAGTCAGGCGGTTGGCTGACGGTCGATTCGGCCAAGCTTTACGACATTCAGGTGGAGACGCTGTTCATGGGGGCGGCGGGTGCGATGCGTCGCCAAGCCATTCCGCCCATCGCCGATTTCGTGAAGGGCCGCGACCAGCGCCAGCTTCGTCTCGTGGATGTCGCATGCGGCAGCGGTCGCTTCCTCGGGCAACTCGCGCAGGCGTTCCCCGCGCTGCCGATAACCGGCACGGACCTCAGCCAGGCCTATCTCGACGAGGCGGCGCGCTTCCTCAGCGATCGGCGGACCATCGGCTTCCGCCAGGCGAACGCCGAAGCGCTTCCCTTCGACACGGGAAGCTACGACATCGCGACGTGCATTTATCTTTTCCACGAACTGCCGCACGACGTGCGTCGGCGCGTGGCGCGTGAGATTGCCCGCATCCTGAAGCCCGGCGGGTTGTTCGTGTTTGTCGACTCGATCCAGTGGGGCGATGTTGACGGCTATGACGGCCTGCTCGAAGCCTTTCCGCAGCGCTTCCACGAACCGTATTTCCTCGATTATTGCGAAGACGATCTCACCGGCGCGACCGGGGTTTTCGCCGAAGCGGGCTTCGAGGTTCGCGACGCATTCCCGGCCTTCCTGTCGAAGGTCGTGGTCTGTGCGAAGAAGAGCGCGAGCTAGCGCTCAGGCGCATGCGGCGCAAGCGCTCGCTCACCATATATATACGAATGAAAAGTAGATATAACCGGCAGAGTTTCGGGAGGCGCGCATGAGAACCCCGCTCAATCGGAAGGAAAAGCGGCCCATCCCGAGCCAGGCCGGGCGCACCGCTATCGTAACCGGCGCAAGTTCCGGCATCGGCCTTTATACTGCGCTCGGCCTCGCGAAGGCGGGCGCGAAAGTCATTTTGGTCTGCCGCAGTCAGGTGCGCGGCGAGGATACGAAGCGGCTGATCGCGCGGCAGAGCGGCAACGAGCCGGATCTGGTGCTCGCGGATTTCGCAAGTCTGAAGTCCGTCCACAACGCGGCGAAGCGCATCGCCGATGGTTTTAATGAAATCCACATCCTCGTGAACAATGTCGGGGCCTTCGCGCCTGTCCGTAAACTGACGGTCGACGGCTACGAAACGACCTTCGCCGTCAATCACCTCGCGCCGTTCTTGTTCACGAACACGCTCATTCCGACGCTCGCGGGCAGCGGCGAAGAGCGCCGCAATGCGCGCATCGTGACCGTGGCCTCGAACGCCTCCAATCGCGCCTCCATCGATTTCGGCGACCTCATGTCGAGCCGCCGCTACAGCGTGTTCCGCGCCTATGCGCAGTCGAAGCTGGCGAATGTGCTTTTCACGGTGGAGCTTGCGCGCCGTCTTCCACCGAAGCCCGTGACGGCGAACTGCCTGCATCCGGGCGTTGTTGGGACGGGGATCGGCAATCTGGGCGGCGTCATGGGCGCGGCGTGGTCGCTTTTGAGGCCGCTGGTGCTTACACCGGAGCAGGGGGCGGAAAACTCGCTCTATGTCGCGACCGCGCCGGAGATTGAAGGCAAGAGCGGGCTTTACTTCGTGAAGGAGCGTCCCGCACGGCCGAACCCCATCGCAGAAGATGCCCACGCCGCGCGGCGGCTGTGGACGGAAAGCGAGCGTCTCGTCGAGGCCGCGCTTGAGAAGGCGCATGCTTCGGCGTGAACTTGGCGGGGGTCGGGGCGAACGCGGAAGCGCGAAAGACGCCCAGCGCTTTACGTCGGGCGTCGCAGCCTGGAGACATTGTTCCCCAAGGGGGTGACATCAATCAGATCAGGAGCGTTTCGCGCCCGTGAGATTCGGAAGCGGGATTTACAGCCTCGTGCTGTAAACACACGCGGCGCTAGAAGTATTCCGTCGTCGATCAGCTTTCTGCGTCAAAACCGAATTTGCTTCAACGCAGGCTGATCTAGTGGCCCGATTTAGTCCCGAACGCCAACGATAACCAGCATCCGTTTCAAGCAACACTTGAGCGACCATACGACCACTAGCAAAACTCTATCCAGAGAAGCTTCTCAATTTGACATTTGAGGGGGAACTCGCGTTACCGCGCCTCAAATGTCAAATTCGCTTCAGCTAGCTCGCGACGCGAACCGGGCGCATGAGGAAGGCTGGCACATGGTCGCCAAGCCCGACGACCGGGGCGGATGTTGCGGGCGGGAGCAGTTCGCGATGATAGCGTGACACGCTCGAACCATCGCCATTGCGGCGGTTGCGCGCGGGGCGCTCCGCGGTTGCAGCGGCGGGTGCCGAGCGACCGTCACCAGCCGGCTCCGCACGTTGACGGATCTGGCGAACCTCTGCGGTTTCCCGCGGCTCGGTGCTTGCGACGGCAGCTTCCTTGTTCCGACCTCGTCCGGCACCTCCGCGTTCACCGCGACGCGACCGCTCGCGGCGTTCGCTGAAGTCGGTGGCTGCGAGGTTCTCGGTCGAAGGCTCGCCATCAATCCACTCGATCTTCGCCTTGCAGAGATTTTCGATGGCGCGCACGCCCTTCATCTCCTTCGGCGTAACGATCATGGCGGCGTAGCCGTCGCGGCCTGCGCGTCCGGTGCGGCCGATGCGATGCACGTAATCCTCAGGGCTGATCGGCACGTCGAAGTTGAAAACGTGGCTCACTTCGGGGATGTCGAGGCCGCGCGCGGCGACGTCGGACGCCGCGAGATAGGTGATCTCGCCCTTCCGGAAGGCTTCGAGCGTCGCCGTGCGTTGGCGCTGGTCGAGATCGCCGTGGAGAGCACCCGCGTTGAAGCCGTGCTTGACGAGGGACTTATGAAGAACGGCGACATCACGCTTGCGATTGCAGAAGATGATCGCGTTCTGGATCGTAGAGACCTCGGATCGCATCAGCTCGCGGAGCACGTGGCGCTTCGTCTTCGAATCGGCGGGGGAGAATTTGAGCTTCTGCGTAATGTTCTTCGCCGCAGTAGCCGGGGCGCTGACGCGGACCTGCTCGGGGTTCTTGAGGAACTGGTCGGTCAACTTCTGGATTTCCGGCGGCATCGTCGCCGAGAAGAACAGCGTCTGCCGCGAGGGCGGAAGCAGCTTGCAGATACGCTCGATGTCGGGGATGAAGCCCATGTCGAGCATGCGGTCCGCTTCGTCGATGACGAGGTAATCGACCGCGTTCATGAGAAGCTTGCCGCGTCCGAAATGGTCGAGCAACCGCCCCGGCGTTGCGATGAGAATGTCCGCACCGCGTTCGAGCTTCTTTTCCTGATCGTCGAAGGACACGCCGCCGATCAGAAGCGCCACCGTGAGCTTGTGCTGCGAACCGAGCGTCTCGAAGGCTTCGGCTACCTGCGCCGCCAATTCGCGCGTCGGCTCAAGGATGAGCGAGCGCGGCATGCGGGCGCGGGCGCGCCCCTGTTCGAGCATGTTCAGCAGCGGTAGAACGAAGGAGGCCGTCTTGCCAGTTCCCGTCTGGGCGATGCCGACGACATCGCGGCCCTCTAGGGCGAAGGGGATTGCCTGGGCTTGAATTGGGGTGGGTGTGGTATACCCTGCTGCATCGATGGCAGCCAGCACTTTGTCGCTGAGCTTAAGGTCTTTAAAAGTCATATCCCGTTGGGTTTTTGGAACCACGTCATCATGGGTTCAGTGAGTATCATCCGCACAATGCAGATCGATGACAGCATGCGTCAGGCACTAGTATCCAGCGTCGCATTAGCGGGCAGATTGCGACCCACATCGGATTACCATGCTGCCTGGAAGTGCTGCGATGGCAGAATTTCAAGATTCTGCCTTGACGCTTGACGCGAATATGATCGCAACGCCAACCGCAGTCAACCCCGTAACCCGCCGTTTTAAGCCCGCGAGTTCCGCTTCGATCGAAAAAATTCGAAGGGTGTTGCAAACCGAGAAGAGAGTTCGGCGTCAACCTGACGGTGGCAAGCGCGATTCATTGATGATTTTGGTTCAGGCTGGCGGAGAGGGTGGGATTCGAACCCACGGTACGGTTGCCCGTACTCCGGTTTTCGAGACCGGCCTATTCAACCACTCTAGCACCTCTCCGCACGAAGAAAACCCTGTATTTTCAATGGCGTAACGCGTTCACGTTTTGTTGTCAATGACTCGGTTTTCACTTCGGTTTGCAGTTCCTATCAGCGCAGCCCGATTTGCGCAACCCATGACTGTTCCAATTTTCACTCATGACTGGCTCGATTTTTTCATGGCCGCTCGTCCGGCGTTAGGGCCAAGATTTCATGATCGAAGATTGGCGCGGCGGGAGCTGGCTGTGGCTCGCAAAGGGCACCCAGCGCAAGGTCGAGAGCGCAGGAAGCGAAGCGGCCGAAGATGGGCGGAAGCCGGTTCGAAGCGCGCTGAGGGCAGAGCCCTGAGCCTTGATCCCTTATCGAAAGTCATCATGCAATCTGTTTGAGGGCCTTCGACATTTGGCGGCGCTCCGCAAACCGCAATAAGATCGCCATGGCGGCGCAAAAAGGGACGACCACCGATTTTGGACCGCGCGCCAGACAGGATCATCAGCCATGTCCTCCCTGAAATTCGTCTTCCTCAATTTCGAGGGCTGCATCGATCGGCGCACATGGTGGATGGGCTTTGTGCTTATTCATTTGGGGATCGCGAGCTTCAACTTCGTGCTGTCGAAGTTCATGGGCGACGACGCGCCGTTCCTAGACGGCACCTGGCCAAACCTCGTGCGCCTCCTCGGCGACCGTTCCGGGTGGATCACTGCGGTCGTCTTCCTCGTTCCGCAAATCGCGATCAACACGAAGCGCTTCCACGATCGCGGGATGTCGGGATGGTGGTGGCTTGTTTTCCTGATCCCCTTTCTTGTGGCGACCGCCATCTCGATTTCACCGCTCGGCGGCGAGAATTACCCGTCGCCGCTCGCGGGCTGGGCGCAGTTGATCTGTGGCTTGACGGCGATGTGGACATTCATCACCCTCGGCTTCCTGCCGTCGAAATACGCGAAATAGTCCGCCGCTTGCATCCGATGACCGGATCACGCTGATAGCGGCCGTAGGGGCGATGCCTCCTTCGGGCCAGGAGCTACCTTTGCCTACGTCCGCTGCGCACAGGGGACGTTGGATGCCGCTGCTAAAGAGCGTCTACTAAGAACCCGCGGTTCGGCCGGCATGGCGCTCCGCCATGTATCTGCCCGGAGAAGTGCCGAGCGTCTTGCGGAACATGGTGACGAAACTCGGCACGCTTTCATAACCCAGGTCGGCGGCCACCTGCTGGATCGAGGCGCCATCGGCCAGCCACTGCACCGCGAGCATGACGCCGAGCTGCTGGCGCCAGCGCCCAAAGCTCATCCCGGTCTCGCGGCTGATCAGCCGCCCAAGCGTCCGCTCGCTCAGGCCGGCGCGCTCTGCCCACCCCTCCAGCGAACCACGTTCGGAGGGCGCGGCCATCATGAGGTCGGCCAAAGTGCGCAGCCGCGGATCGACCGGCATCGGCAAATGCAGGTCCTCGATTTCGGCGGCCGCGATCTCGTCGAGCAACACCGCCAGGAGCCGCGAGTTTGCGCCGCCCTCGTCGTAGAACAGCGGCAGGCGGGCGGCGCGGAACAGCAGTTCGCGCAACAACGGCGTCACCGCGACGGTACAGCAGCGTTGCGGCAGGCCGGCGTCGAAGCCGGCCGCGACGAACGCGCTGTAGCCTTCGAGCGAGCCGGTGGCCTTGATGGCGTGCAGCGCGCCGCCTGGTATCCAGACCGCGCTGCGCGGCGGAACGATCCAAAGCCCGCCTTCCACCCGGCAGCTGAGCGCGCCGCGCTGCACCAGCATGATCTGCCCCTTGGCATGACGGTGCAGGTCGAGCTCGATGGTGCCGATCTTGTTCGACGCCATGCCATAGGTGACGACCGGGCGCGCGACCTCGTCGGGCTCGATCCAGTCGGACGCAACGGAGCTGTCTGTGAGAATGGGCATCGTTCGATCTACCACACCGTTTGGCGTAAATGGATAATAATTTGTCCAGGCTTCGTAATGACGTCAATGCGACCTCCCTTTACTCTCACGGACAGTCGAGGCCGAAACTGTCGGCATCACCGAAAGGGACTTTCATGACATTGCTGAGCAGCAAGCGCGTCGCAGAGACG
>NZ_JFZJ01000138.1 GCF_000636015.1 Rhodomicrobium udaipurense JA643 | reverse complement strand
ACGCCCGCAAGCTGCACACCTACCACCCGGAATTCGCAGAGCTTTTCTCCGGCCGGACCGTGCTGGAGCGCAAGGGCACGGAAACGCCGTTGCATGGGCCGCGCGATCTATTGAACGCCGTGTTTGCCGCAGGGCGCGCGGGCGTGACCATGCAGCGCTACAAAGGCCTCGGCGAGATGAACCCGGAGCAGCTCCGCGAGACGACGCTCGATCCGAATGTGCGCACGCTCCTTCAGGTGAAGCTCGGCGAGCTTGCGGACGCGGACGAGATTTTCGCCAAGCTCATGGGCGATGTGGTGGAACCGCGCCGCGACTTCATCCAGCAGAACGCGTTGTCGGTGTCGAATCTGGATATCTGATGGTTCAATTCCGACATTTGCATCCGTTGGCGGCACGCTCGCGAGCAAATGTCGGACGCCAGCAGGCTGCTGAAACCAAAAGCTTTCCGGTCAAAACCCGCAATGGGATCTGTGGTTGAGCTGGAGTGAGACGAATATGGTCAATCGGCGTTCATCTCGCTCCTAGCGGGCGTTGCTACAACCCGAAAAGCCTTTTTCAGCCGCTTATTTGAGCGAGATTTGGTATTGTTGCTATACAATACAAACTCAGACAACCGTCTCTCCATCAGATCAGCCTGTGTTAATCGGACTCGATTTGGCGCAGAGAAGCTGACCGACAGCAGAACTTACAGCGTCGCGCCGCATCAGATCTGCTGCGAGATGCTCGATATGACGGGGAAATCCGCACTGCGGGTTTTTGTGCGGCGCACCAAAGCCCTGCGATGATTGTTGCACCGCAACATGAATTGCGTTAATGTCACGGATACGAATATATTCGACGCAGAGGGCGACCGTCATGTTTCCGTTTCTTGCATTCGCGTCGGCAGGGCAGGCGCAGTCTGCCCCTGCTTCATCTGGTGCGTCGATCAATTACTTCGCGGCGCCATGGGCAACTGCTCCGCTGCCCAAACCCGAACCCACTCGCCCGCGCGACTTCGGCGATTTTTACGTCGACTTCTTGCGTGAGGCGATTTCGTTCTGGGCGCGGCATTACGAAACGCTCGGCAATCGCTCGCATCTTCTGTTTACGCAGATAGCCGCCGCGCTCGCATTCGAACGGGCCGCGCGCGAAACCTCCGCCGCCGTCACACAGGCTTATGCCGCCTTCGGACTTAAGCCGCCTCCGTCCGCCATCCCGCAATGGTCGCAGCCGCAATTGCTTGCGCCGCTGACCAGTTTCGCACCGCTGAGTTCCTTCGCGCCGGGAACCGCTTTGGCTCCATGGGCGGCGTTCAATCCCTGGCTGAGTCCCGCCCTCGCCCAAAACGCCTTCAATCCTTGGGGAGCCGTGGCGGAGAGCTTCAACGTCTGGACGAAGATCTGGCAACCCGCAGTTCCGCAAAAGACCACCGCGCCGCAATCAGTCGCCGCGCCAGCACCGGCGAAGCCATTCACGGCAACAGTGACGGCGCCGGGCGGTTTCAACTGGGCTTTCTCTTTCGGGGTTTAAGTAATCACCGCACTCAGGCGGAATGCTGAGCGAAGGCGCGGCAGATCGCGCGCGTTACGCCGCTCCATCGGTTTCGGCGCGTGCCGCAAGTCACACGCCCGCGGCACGGTGTTTCGGCTGTCGATTGGCTTCTCTGCGTAAAATCGGGTGCCGAGTCACACCGGCTGATCTAAGCCGTCAGCAGGCACGCGTCGCGGATCGCCGCGATGTTCTTCGCATATTCGCCGCCCTTGAACACCGCCGAGCCCGCCACAAGCGCGGTCGCGCCTGCCTGAACCAGCAGCGGCGCGGTTTCGGGCGTCACGCCGCCGTCCACTTCAAGCGCTATGGGGCGGCCCTGGATCATCGCCGCGATGCGCCGGACCTTCTCCACCTGGGACGACAGGAACGCCTGCCCGCCGAATCCGGGGTTGACGCTCATCACGAGCACGAGGTCGATCTTGTCGAGCACATATTCGATGACGCTTTCCGGCGTCGACGGGTTGAGCGAAACGCCCGCCTTCTTGCCGAGGGAGCGGATCACTTGCAGCGAGCGGTCGAGATGCGGCCCCGCCTCTGCATGCACGGTGATGATGTCGGAGCCAGCCTTCGCGAATGCTTCGAGATACGGATCGGCGGGCGCGATCATCAGATGCACATCGAGCGGCTTCTTCGTCCACGGCCGAATGCATTCCACGAGGCGCGGGCCAAATGTGATGTTCGGCACAAAATGGCCGTCCATTACGTCCACATGCACCCAGTCGGCGCCCGCTTCGTCGATGGCGCGCACTTCTTCGCCGAAGCGGGCGAAGTCTGCGGAAAGGATGGACGGCGCGATAAGCGGGAGCGAGGACATGGGCGTATCCTGTTGTTTCGTTATTGGTTCTGGCTTTCGGCCGCGACCTTGAAGACGCGGCTTGCAAGGATGTCTTCAGCCGTTATTTCCGAAAGCTGGTTGGCGGTCAACGCCCCGCCCGTGTGCGCGAACAGCCGGTTCGCCTGACGGAGCCGCGCGCGGTCGAGCGCGTTGCGGATTGAGCGCGCATTCGAGAAATGCGGCTGCTGGCGGCGCTTCTCGATATAGTCGGCGAGGGCAACCTTCGCTTCCGGCGACAGATAATAGTTCTGGTGATCCAGCATCTTGTCCGCGATCTGAAGCAACTCGCCGTCCGAATAGTCCGGGAAGTCGATGTGATGCGCGATGCGGCTGCGGAAGCCGGGATTCGCCGTGAAGAACTTGTCCATCCGGTCGGAGTAGCCCGCGAGGATAACGACGAGGTCTTCGCGCTGGTTTTCCATCACCTGGAGCAGGATTTCGATGGATTCCTGGCCGTAATCGCGCTCGTTTTCCGGGCGATAGAGGTAATACGCTTCGTCGATGAACAGCACGCCGCCCATCGCCTTCTTCAGCACTTCCTTCGTCTTCGGCGCGGTGTGGCCGATATACTGGCCGACGAGGTCGTCGCGCGTCACGGAGACGAGTTGGCCGCGCCGCACATAGCCGAGGCGGTGCAGGATGTTCGCCATGCGCATGGCCACGGTCGTCTTGCCGGTGCCGGGATTGCCTGTGAAGCTCATATGCAGCGTCGGCGCTTCATTGACGAGACCGAGGCGCTTCCGCGCGCGCTCTACCAGAAGCAGCGCCGCGATCTCGCACAGACGCGTCTTGACCGGCTTCAGGCCGATGAGTTCGCGGTCGAGCTGGTCGAGCACCTCACCGACGCCCGATTCCTCATAGTCGCGGCGCAGGTCGATCGTCTCGTTCGCCGCCGCATTTTCGTTCTGTTCCGCCGTCACGCTCACGTCTTCCTCCATGGGCCGACACGCCCGCACTAGCGAATGGCGCCATCGTCCATTCATCAAGAATGGTGACGATGGCCGTATTTCAATCCGCAAAGGAAAGACATGGCCGGTTTTCCAGCCATGTCCACGTTTCCATGTCCGCGATTTCCGCGCGATGCTTACGAATAGCGCTGGCCCGAGGGCTTGTTCGTGGCATAGGGCCGCGTCGTGTAGCGGATGTTGCGCCCGTCGACTTCCTGACGCTCAAGGTCGAAGCCGGGCTCTTCGGCGGGGCGGTCGACGATGAACGACATACGGAGCGATTCCCAGCCATGCGTTGCGTCGAACGCCGAGATACGGATGTAGTAACGCCCGCTATAGACCTTGCGGCAGGCCTGAAGCTCGGAGACTACCGCCGCGGCGTCCTTGATGTCGAACATCGGCAGGCCCCACATTTCCCAATAGGAGTTGCGGGGATGCGGGTCGTCCGTGAATTCGATGTTCACGGCCCAGCCCTTTTCGATGGCGTACTGCACCTGCTTCGCGATCTGTTCGTCCGTCAGATCGGGCAGGAAGGAAAACTGTCCTTGGGTGATGCGCATTAGGTTTCCTCGGTATTCTGCTCTCCGCGTGCGGAGGCCTGAGTGAAATTCGAAGGATGGCCGGGACGACCCCGGCCTTGGCACTCGCAGGCTTAGGAAGCGGTCGGCGTCGGCACGAAGTCCGGCGTGTCCGTGGAGGTGTAATCGAACGTCACCTCGCCCCACGTATCGAGCGCCTGCCTCAGCGGCGTGCAGGTCTTCGCGGCATCCTTCAGGATCTGCGGGCCTTCGGCGAGATAGTCGCGGCCTTCGTTGCGCGCGAAGATCATCGCTTCGAGCGCCACGCGGTTCGCGGTCGCGCCAGCCTGGATGCCGTAGGGGTGGCCGATGGTACCGCCGCCGAACTGAAGCACCACGTCCTCGCCCAGATAGTGGATGAGCTGGTGCATCTGACCGGCGTGGATGCCACCCGAAGCCACCGGCATCACCTTGCCGAGCGAAGCCCACGGCTGGTCGAAGAACACGCCGTGCTCAAGGTTCTGCGGCACGAAGTCTTCGCGCAGGATGTCGTAGTAACCGGCGGTGGTCAGCGGATCGCCTTCGAGCTTGCCGACGACGGTGCCCGCGTGAATGTGGTCGACGCCCGCGAGACGCATCCACTTGGAGATGACGCGGAAGGAAACGCCGTGGCTCTTCTGGCGCGTGTAGGTCGAGTGACCCGCGCGGTGCAGGTGAAGCAGCATGTTGTTGTCGCGCGCCCACTTCGAAATCGACTGGATCGCGACATAGCCGATCACGAGGTCGATCATCACGATGCAGGAGCCAAGTTCCTTCGCGTACTCGGCGCGCTTGTACATCTCTTCCATCGTGCCGGCGGTGATGTTGAGGTACGAGCCCTTGATCTCGCCCGTCTCCGCCTGCGCCTTGTTCACGGCTTCCATGCAGTACAGGAAGCGTTCGCGCCAGTGCATGAAGGGCTGCGAGTTGATGTTCTCGTCGTCCTTCGTGAAGTCGAGGCCGCCCTTGAGCGCCTCATAGACCACGCGGCCGTAGTTGCGGCCGGAAAGGCCGAGCTTCGGCTTCACGGTCGCGCCGAGCAGCGGGCGGCCGAACTTGTCGAGGCGCTCGCGTTCCACGATGATACCAGCCGGCGGGCCGTCGAACGTCTTCACATAGGCGACGGGCAACCGCATGTCTTCGAGGCGCAGCGCCTTCAGCGGCTTGAAGCCGAACACGTTGCCGATAATCGACGCCGTGAGGTTCGAGATGGAGCCGCCCTCGAAAAGGTCGAGGTCGTAGGCGATGTAGGCGAAGTAGGAGCCGGGCGCGTTCGGCACCGGATCGACGCGGTAACATTTCGCGCGGTACTTCTCCGACGCGGTGAGACGGTCGGTCCACACCACAGTCCATGTGGCGGTCGAGCTTTCGCCGGCCACAGCGGCGGACGCCTCGATCGGGTCCACGCCATCTTGCGGCGTAACTCGGAAGAGCGCGATGAGATCTGTCTCTTTCGGTTGATAGTCGGGCTCCCAATACCCCATCTTCTTGTAGGACATTACGCCCGCCTTGTAGCGGTCCTCACCCTTAACCGTTTCAGATTTGTCACTCATGGGTGTCACCTTCCTTGTATTTACACTTTGTTTAGTGGTGGCCGGGAACTCCCGGCCACGCCTCAAGCGACGAGTTTTTTTGCGGCGGCGATAACGGCTTCCACCGTGATGCCGAATTCCTTGTAGACCTGCGGCGCCGGGCCTGACGCGCCGAAGCCGTTCATGCCGACGAACGCACCCTTGTCGCCGATCCAGCGATCCCAGCCGAAGCGGCCCGCCGCCTCGATTGCGACGCGCGGCGCGGTGCCGAGCACTTCCGCGCGATAGGCCTCCGGCTGCGCGTCGAACAGTTCGAAGCACGGCATCGACACGACGACGGTTTTCACGCCCTCCGCGTTCAACTGCTCGGCTGCGGAAACCGCGAGTTCGATTTCCGATCCCGTGGCGATGAGCGTCACGTCGCGCGGGGCTTTGGCGTCGCCGCGCAGAACATATGCTCCCTTTGCGGTGAGGTTTTCGCTCGAAGCTTCCGTGCGCACGGTGGGGAGGTTCTGCCGCGACAGCGCCAGCACCGACGGCGTATGCTTCGAAGCGAGCGCGATCTCGTAGGCTTCCGCCGTCTCGACGATGTCCGCAGGGCGGAACACATTGACGTTCGGCAGCGCGCGAAGGCTCGCGAGGTGTTCGATCGGCTGATGCGTCGGGCCGTCTTCGCCGACGCCGATGGAGTCATGCGTCAGCACGTAGAGGACGCGAAGGCCCATCAGCGCGGAAAGCCGGATCGAGCCGCGCAGGTAGTCGGAGAACACCAGGAACGTTCCGCCATAGGGCACGAAGCCGCCATGCAGCGCGATGCCGTTCATGGCCGCGCCCATTATGTGCTCGCGGATGCCGTAATGGAGGTAGCGGCCCGTGAAGTCGTCGGGCGTGATCGACTTCATGCCCTTGGTGATGGTGTAGTTCGAGTGCGTGAGGTCGGCCGAGCCGCCGATGGTCATGTCGGTGGCGTCGTTGATGACCTGAAGCGCCATCTCCGACGATTTGCGCGTCGCGAGCTTCGGCTTCTCCGCCACGTTTTTCGCGATGAAAGCGTCGAGCGCTTCCTTTACGCTTGCGGGCAGTTTGCCCTCGATCATCCGCTCGAAATGGGCGCGCTCGTCCGCGGTGAGCTGCGACAGGCGCTCATGCCAGGCGGCATGTTCGGCCTTGCCACGCGTGCCAGCCGCACGCCACGTCGACAGGATCGGCTCCGGCACCTCGAACGGCGCATAGGGCCAGCCGAGGAATTCGCGTGCGGCGGCGATTTCGTCCTTGCCGAGCGGCGCGCCGTGCGTCTTCTCCGAGCCCTGCTTGTTCGGCGCGCCGAAACCGATGATGGTCTTACACGCGATAAGCGTCGGCTTTTCGCTCGTCTTCGCCTTGGCGATGGCGGCTTCGACTTCGGCGGCGTTGTGGCCGTCGACGCGGACGGCGTTCCAGCCCGCCGCCTCGAAGCGCTTCACCTGATCCGTGGAGGTGGAGAGGCTTGTCGAGCCGTCGATGGAGATGGAGTTGTCGTCCCAGAGAACGATCAGCTTGTTGAGCTTCAGGTGGCCCGCGAGGTCGATGGCCTCATGGCTGATGCCTTCCATCAGACAACCGTCGCCCACGATGGCATAGGTGTGGTGATCCACAACCTTGTCGCCGAACCGCGCCCCGAGCAGCCGCTCCGCGATGGCCATGCCGACGGCCGTGCTGATGCCCTGGCCGAGCGGCCCGGTCGTCGTCTCGACGCCCTGCGTGTGGCCGTATTCCGGATGCCCCGGCGTCTTCGAGTGAAGCTGACGGAACTTCTTCACTTCCTCGATGGTCACATCCGGCGAGCCGGTGAGATAGAGGAGCGAATAAAGCAGCATCGAGCCGTGGCCGGCCGACAGCACGAAGCGGTCGCGGTCGGGCCATTTCGGCGCGCTCGCGTCGAACTTCAGAAACTTCGTGAACAGCACGGCGGCGACGTCCGCCATGCCCATCGGCATGCCGGGATGGCCGGAATTGGCTGCTTCAACCGCGTCCATGGACAGCGCGCGGATGGCGTTTGCGAGGTCGCGTTGCGACGGATTGGAAACGGGAGGTGTCATTTTGGTCTTTCTTCTGTTCGCGGCGTTCGGAGCGCTCAGGACGAGCGCCGCTTGAGATCGACGAGCCGGTGGATCATCGGCGTAAGGATAAGCTGCATCGCGAGGTCGAGCTTTCCCCCCGGAATGACGATGGAATTCGCCCGGCTCATGAAACTGTCCTGGATCATGGTCTTGAGATACGCGAAGTCAATCCCGCGCGGATCCTTGAAGCGGATCACGACGAGCGATTCGTCCGGCGTCGGGATCCAGCGGGCCACGAACGGGTTCGACGTGTCGACCGTCGGCACGCGCTGGAAGTTGATGTCCGTTTCGGAGAATTGCGGCGTGATGTAGTGCACATAATCGGGCATGCGGCGAAGGATCGTCTTCGTCACATCTTCAGGGGTATAGCCGCGCATCTTGTTGTCGCGATGCATCTTCTGGATCCACTCCAGATTGATGACCGGTACGACGCCGATCTTCAGATCAGCGTGCTTCGCGATGTTGATACCCTGCTCCTTGAGGGTAACCGCGCCGTGAAGACCCTCATAGAAAAGGATGTCACTGCCCTCGGGCAGATCCTGCCACTCCGTGAAGGTGCCGGCGGGCACCCCAAATTTCTCGGCCTCGCCGGCGTCGTGAACGTAATGGCGCGTCTTGCCCGTTCCCGTCGCGCCGTAAGAGCGAAAGGTTTCCTCAAGCTCCTTCAGGAGGTTCGCATCCGGGCCGAAATGGCTCAGATGACGGTTGCCGCGCGCTTCCTCCTCGGCCATCGCCTTCTTCATGGAGGCGCGGTCGTAGAGGTGGTACGC
>NZ_JFZJ01000137.1 GCF_000636015.1 Rhodomicrobium udaipurense JA643 | reverse complement strand
GATCCAGGCCATCACGCATCCCGGTTGGTCGTGGGATGTGGGCTTGCGCGGCCGCCCGCACGATCTCGGCAACATCTCCGCCTATCTCGGCAAGCCGACCGGCCTCGGCGACTATATCGGCTGGCTCGGCTCGAATTTCGATCCGTCGATCAGCTGGAAGGATCTGGAATGGATCCGCGAGTTCTGGAAAGGGCCGATGATCATCAAGGGCATCCTTGACGTGGAGGACGCGCGCGACGCGGTCCGCTTTGGGGCCGATGGCATCATCGTGTCCAATCACGGCGGCAGGCAACTCGACGGCGTGCTGTCGTCGGCGCGCGCACTGCCCGCCATCGCCGACGCGGTGAAGGGCGACATCAAGATCCTCGCCGACTCCGGCATCCGCTCCGGCCTCGATGTGGTGCGCATGCTTGCGCTCGGCGCGGACTGCACGATGATCGGCCGCGCCTATACATACGCGCTTGCGGCGGCGGGCGAGGCGGGCGTCGCCAACCTGCTCGACCTCTTCGAGAAGGAAATGCGCGTCGCCATGGCGCTGACCGGCGTTCGGAGCATTGCGGAGATCACGCGCGACTCGCTCGTCCATTGAAGGAGGCGGGGAGACGCCCTCCCCGTCCCACTGATGACGTTTCGCGAAATTGCTGGTGCATCGAGGGCGCGCCGCCGTGTAGAACGAACGGATGCGCCAGAGCACCACAGATTTCGACGTCATCATTATCGGCGCGGGCGCGGCGGGGTTGATGTGCGCGCTCACCGCCGGACAGCGTGGCCGCAGGGTTCTGTTGCTCGAACGCACGGACAAGGCGGGCGCCAAGATCCTTATCTCGGGCGGCGGGCGCTGCAACTTCACGAACCTCGGCATCGCGCCCGACCGCTTCGTTTCGACCAACCCGCATTTTTGCGTCTCGGCGCTTCGCCGCTACACGCAATGGGATTTCATCGACCTCGTCGCGCGCCACCGGATCGCCTATCACGAGAAGACCCTGGGGCAGTTGTTCTGCGATGGCTCCGCGCGAGCCATCGTCGCCATGCTGCTGAAGGAGTGCGAACGCGGCGAGGTAACGTTGCGTTTCGGCCAAAACATCTCCGGCGTCTCGAAGCCGGACGGCTTTCGCGTTGAGATAAGCTCCGGCGTTTTCACCGCGCCTGCGCTGGTGCTGGCGACCGGCGGCCTTTCCATACCCAAGATGGGCGCTACCGGCTTCAGCCATGATCTGGCGCGGCGTTTCGGCTTGCGCGTCACCGAGACACGCCCCGGACTCGTGCCGTTCAAAGCGAAGGCGGATGCACCCGGTTTCGATGCATCTCTCGCGGGCGTTTCCCTTGATGCGATCGTTTCCTGCGGGGATCGCGCGTTCCGCGAGGCCATCCTTTTCACCCACCGTGGACTGTCCGGCCCGGCGATCCTGCAAATATCGTCATACTGGCGGCCAGGCGCTTCAATCGCCATCGACCTTCTGCCGGGACTTGATGCGGCCGGGTTTCTGAAGGAGCGCAAACGCACGCGGCCGAGGGCTTCGGGACGCGCCGTGCTCGCGGAGGTTCTGCCCGCGCGGCTCGCTCAGGCCTTGGCCGACGCGCATCTTCCGTCCGCCGAGATGGCCAATATCCCCGACCGAATTCTCGTGGCGCTGGCGGAGCATCTGAAGGGCTGGCGATTCACGCCGCAAGAGAGCGAGGGATTCGCGAAAGCCGAGGTGACGGTGGGCGGCATCGACACGCGGGATCTGTCGTCGAAGACGATGGAGTCGCGCGAGGTGAAGGGGCTTTATGCGATTGGCGAGGCCGTGGATGTCACCGGATGGCTCGGCGGCTACAATTTCCAATGGGCCTGGTCGAGCGGTTGGTGTGCTGGACAGGCGGTGTGACCGATACGCCGCGCGCGGCCGCGAGAATTCGCCCGCATTTCATGGAACCCCTGGAAATCTCAAGCACCATCGAGTCCTGAAGCAGTGTCCGCCTCCGGCCCGATAAAAGCGCGCAAGAGACATTGCGCCATTGGCGGCTCAAAATAGGCTACCCGATCGCCAAATATTTACGCTGTGCGAACGCGGATGGAAAACCTACCCTGAAAAGAGCGGCTGATAGAGGCCAAGAAGATCTACGAGGATACGCTGGCGAATTTGACATCAAGCGACATGAATCACAAAGATCCGAGGCGCGACCCGCTATTCCCACCCACGGATCTGCACAGCCGTCCGCTCTGTTGTCCCCGAGAAGGAATGTTTCGGGAAGCTTGAGCGCTAGACCCTTGATTTGAATGGTACCGCTGCCCCGGCTCGAACGGGGGACCCCCAGATTAGGAATATGAGACACCGTTCCACTCAATGGACGAAGCAACGCCTTAATAACTTGTTTTTACACCATATTATTGTAGCGTGTTTCCCTGCGTATCCCGCGATTGCCCATTTGGTGATTGCCAGGGTCAGGGAAAGCGGATGCAGGGCAAGATCACAAAGACGGGCATCGATGCGCTGATCGCAAAGGCCAAGCCTGAGCAGGCGACGGTCTTCCTTTCTTTGGGATGACGCCATCGCGGGCTTTGGGGCGAAGGCGACGCCAAGTGGGGCCTGCACCTATCTCGTTCAATACCGCGTCGGAGGGCGCGGCACGCCGACCCGACGCTTCACGATTGGCAAGCACGGCGCATTGACGCCGCAACAGGCGCGCGACATTGCCAAGGAGCAGCAAGGGGAAATCAAGCGGGGCGTCGATGTTGCGGAGCATCGAAGGGAACGGCGCGAAAAGCTCTCCGGCCTCACCTTCGCCGATGCCGTCGAGCGCTATCTTTCTGTTCACGCCAGACCGACGCGGTACTGGAAGGAAAAGCGGGCGCGTCTCTGTTCGCCGGACACGAAATCGCTTCGCTCGCGTCCGTTGGCGCTTGTGACCCGCGCGCATGTCGCTGCGGTGATCGATGCCGTCGAGGGGCGCTCGACGGCCGCCGCGCGCCTTCTCTTCGCCGACATCCGGCCCATTCTCGCCTGGGCGCTCGACCGCGCTATGGTCGAAACCAATCCCATGGAAGGCATGCGAGGCCCAGCAACGTCCGACGCTCGCGACCGCGTGCTGAGCGACGACGAGCTGCGCGCCTTCTGGCAAGCCGCGAGCGAACAGAGTTGGCCCTTCGAGAACATATTCAAGCTCCTGTTGCTAACGGCCCAGCGGCGCGAGGAAGTGGCCGGAGTGCGCTGGGCTGAACTCGACCTCGACGCGGCGTCTTGGACCATCGCGAGAGAGCGCTGTAAGAACGGCAAGGAACACCTTGTCGATTTGCACCCGTCCGCCGTAGCCTTGCTCGACCCGCTTGGCGAAGCGATGGCGGCCCGGGTAGTCAGGGCGCGGGCATGGGCCGCCGAAGGCTCCCACGACATCGTGTTCACCACCACGGGGGCAACGCCTGTCTCTGGCTTCTCCAAGGCCAAGGAACGTATAGACAGGCGTATGCGCGAACTGCTGGGCGACAGGTTCAAGCCATGGCGCACGCACGATCTGCGCACGGCAGCTTCCGGTATGGCCGCGCTCGGCTTTCAGCCGCATATCATCGAGCGCGTGTTGAACCATGTCTCAGGGGCGCAAGGCGGCCTCGTGGGCGTCTATCAGCGCCACGAGTACAGAGACGAGCGGCGCAGGGCCATCATGGCCTGGGGCGACCAGGTGGGCTAAGCTTATGAGCGAGAAGGCCACCCCGTCGAATGTCGTGCCGCTTCGGGTGGCCTAACCGCTCGGCTCTGGCAGGCAAAAAGCACAATCGAGTTTCACTTGCGTGCGGTTTCAGTGGTCGCGCGAACGGCGATGCATGCCCGCCCGCGCCCGCGCGAAACATCAACACACACATTCTGGGCATTCAAAGGTGGGCACCATGAACATGATTTCGCATAACATCGAACCGGCATTTTCCTTCTTGAGGCTCGCGGGCGGGAAGGCGGCCGTTCTCGAAGCCGTCAAGGCCGAAAAAGCCGCGCGCGCCGTCGCGCCCTATCGTGCCCTCGACATCGTGGCACAGAGGGCCGAAGGCGCGCTTGTCGTGGACCTTTTGAGAGAAGCCCACGCAGTGCGAAATACTTCGCCTCTTGGCGGGCGAGCGCCCCTCCGACGCCGCGGATGCGGCGCGCTGGGACGAAGACTTGAAAGCCCTTCTCCTTCCGGCGCTGCAGGCCGTCGCGGCCCGCGCCGGCGTTGCGGCCGAGCAAGTGACCGGAATACTTGCGCGCGGCGTGAGCGATGCCCCGGACGATCTTTGGACCGTCTGCGGGGCCATCGTGGGGCTAATGCTTGCACCCTTGCGCGATGCGTCGCGCTCACCTGAAGAACGGCTCGCCGTTCTCGGCATAAGCACGATCGAACTGCCTGCCACGGAGAAGCCGACGTGCGCTAGGCGCCGTGTGCAAGCGGGGCGGCGCCGCGCTGTTGACTATGTGTTGCCGGCGTCCATCTTTCAGGCGCTCCGCAAGATCGGCGTGAGCGACAAGGCGGCGTGCGGCAAAATCGGGGTGCCGCGCTCGACAATAAACAGGGCTGCAAACGGGACGGCCGCAAACCTTGGATTGACTGTCGACGAAGCACGGGCCATGGCGGCTTTCGTGCTCGACCTTCGGAATTGCCTTAACCGGGTGGTCGCGGAAATGAGCGTGCACGGCGTGGAGGTAGGTTTGAGCAATATTTCACAATACTAGAGACTTGGCACTTGTCTCCACTCGGAGAGCGAGCACTTGTTAGCACTATTGCTATTAGCGCTTTCCAGGAGGGTAAATGCCCCAAGAATCGCCGTCACTCCGGCCGCAACCGTCCCCGCTCGACGACGCTGGCGGAAAGCTAGCCCTTTTCCGGCGCGCCTACGACCGAAGCACCTGCAGCGCGGAATTACGCGGAGTGGCACGAACCTGCTGGGACACACAAGGGACGCTGATGGGACAGCGCCCGTCCGGTTCCGACAATGTTACGCTCTGGGATGACGAACTGCGCGCGCGCCTCGCTCCGACGCTACTGGCGGTGGCAGCGAAGGCCGGAGTGGCGCCGGGGGATATTACCAGGCTTCTCGCGGAAGACATTGCCGATTTAGGAGCCTTGGAGCTGATTTGCGAGGCAATCGCAGAATTGATTATGATCGTGAATTGCTCGGGGCAACCACTGCAGCGCCACCCGGTTGCCCCACTTCCCGAAACCGTCGCTTCACTTGCGGCCGATGCGATCGAAGAGCAATCTGCTGAACTTTCGCAGCCCGCACGACGCCGCGGGCGCCGGAGCGGCGAGGCGAACTGCGTCTTGCCAGCGACGATTCTGCAGGCACTGCGCGAGATCGGTGTGAGCGACAAGGAGGGCGCCGGCGTCGTCGGCGTGCCGCGCTCAACCTGGAACCGCGCCAGCAATGGCACGGCCGAAGAGATGGGCCTCACCGCCGAGCAAGCCAAGGCCTTCTGCAGCTTCGTCGGAAGCCTCAAAGCTACGCTCGACAGAGCAATCAGCGAAATGGGCCGCTACGGGTTAAAAATAGCCGATTGAGAACTGCGCCGCCCAGCGGGAAGGGTGGCTTTACGCTGCATCCCTCTCCCATCGAAGCGGTTTGATCGCAATGCTTTTGCTTTGATCGGCCTCCCAAAGGTCGCGCTGCATCTCAAGGCGACCCAGAAGCGAGCGCCGTTCCTGAACGCTTGCCCGAGGCGCTGCGCCATGTCACCGACGCGGCGCGCCGCTCGTGGAGCAGGCCGGAAAGCGTTTGACGAGTTACGCCTAGGTGCTCCGCCAGTTCCTTCACGGTCATGCCGAGTGCAGGGAGGATGTCTTCTCGAAGAACCTCACCCGGATGATGCGGCCGGAACGGCAGCCCCTGCTTTGCCTCATCGACCATGGTAATCCTTTATATCCCCGCGATCGAGCGGAACTACGCCGCCGCCTGGTCCCAAGCGTCGACCCGCTCCATCCTGTCCTTGACCTTCACCAGCCGCATCTCAATCGGCGAAAAAGGCTCCTTCCTCGGAGCGAGGCGCAAGTTCGCGATGATGGCCGGATCGTAGTCCACCGCCAGAACGTCCTTGTACAGAAACGCGCATACATTGTGCCTCAGCAACTTTTCGCTGTACTCGCCGGTGCCCGGGTGGTTGTTTTCCCATCGGGACAGGGTTTCCGGCGCGAGGTCCATTTTCTCCGCGAACTCTTTTTGCGTCATGTCCAGGGTTTTGCGGATGAACTTCAATTCGCCCCCGCTCAGGCGCATCGGCATAAGGGCGCGCACAAGCGCAACTGCTTTCGCCAATCCTTCCAGGTCTGGGATAACGACTTCCTCGCAGTCACACTTCGTGCATTTATAAAGCTGCACCGAGTTCAACAAACGCACGACAATGCCACCCAAGTCTTCCTCATGCTGGGGCTTGATCGTCTTCTGCAAAAGGCCTTGCCTGCACTCGTTGCACCTTGCCATTTCCGTCTCCATTACTTCCTATTGACCCAAGCGGTCACGATTTTTATACGAATTCGATCTTCGTAAACGACGACTTCGGCCGCGATCTTTCTCCCGTCATTGTCTTTGCCTTCGGCACGCCAACTCGTTTCATCCCGGCAATCCTCGATTTTCGTCACCATGCATCGCTTCAACATGTTGGCGATGTCGAGCTTCACGATGCCGTCTTTTCGCATCTCGTCCTCTGCGTGGCGCGAGAACGCCAAGGATATACCCGGAGTGCTTGCAAGCTTCCTCAGGCGTGAGCCTTCGTCTTCGTAGGACGTGCGTTGACGGCTTCGCTTCTTGGCCATGGCCGGAAGCTGCATCCGCCTTGATGTCACGTCAACACAAATTGCACACTTCCGTTGCGTTGGCCCTCGCATGTGATCCTTTATTATATCACTGCAAGTGTCCATAGTCCAAACGAATTGATTTGAACGCAACCGTGGCGGGGTCCGAGACGACGCATCAAGCGTCACGTGACTACGCTTGCCTCGCCGCGGGCCTTTTGGAACGGCTATCTCTATCGATGTCGGTTCGATCCAGCTTGAGCAAAGTTGCGCACCGGCATCAATGCGCTTGATCCCTGCATTTCCTAGGCGCTTCCCTTATGGTGTGGTCTTTCTTCCACGTTGATCAGGAGAAAAAATGATTACCAAAGGTGTATCCCGCGCCGGAAGCTCGGGACAAAAGAAGCCTCAGAGTATTCAGGCGTCAGCGTCTCCACCCTCACGAAACTCCGTTGCCTGAGCAGCAACGGCCCGCGCTTCGCCAAGCTTGGGCGGAGGGTGGTCTACGATCCGCAGGACCTGGATAACTGGATCTAGGAAAATTTCCGAAATTCCACATCCGACAAGGGAAGCAGTCGTGTAGACAAACAGACGAGATGAACTGTAACTTGTTCTACGGCAATAGACTGAAATTACCCGAATAGCTTGTCTGCGCGGATCATTTCATTTGCGTTAAGGTTGCTCTCAATCCATTTCGACTGTATATCAGGCTCAGGCTTGCATCTGCCGGGGGGAGAGCGATGAGGACCTACCAAGAACTGCACGCCGAATATACGACCGGCGAAGCGGCACACTACCTGGGCATTTCGCGAGGGCATTTGGAGCACATGCGACCCCGCGGCTTTGGACCGGTTTATTCGCGCCGGGGCCGCCGCTGTTTTTACCGTGTTGCGGACCTGGACGCCTGGGCTGCGCAGCGCAGGGGAGCCCCCCGTCAGTCGAAATAGCATGAAAAAGCCCGCTGCCATCCCAGCAGCGGGCTTTCGTTTTTTGTAGCCTCTCACATGGCGAGGACCATGGTTAACCGCCCTAACCCTTTGGCTCAAGGGCAGAAATGCGCACATCTGAGCAAATATACCGATCGGGGAAATCGCCCCTCTGCTCAGAGGTTCCCCGAACTCGGCTTATTCGGCAACGCAACTCCAGCGCGCGACTGGAAACCCCGCTCGTGGGTGATCCGCGATTTCCTGGAACGTAGATCGGTCACAGCGGTAGCGCTGCCATGGAGCGCCAGCATGTCGCTTTCGATGCTGGCCGCTGCAAGCGTTGCCTTGGGGCGCGGACTGGCGTCCGGCCATGACGTAGTAGCGCCCGGGCCGGTCATCGTCTGGAATGGCGGCAGCGACATCAAGATGCAGTCTGAGCGGCTATACGAGGTCTGCTGCCATCGGGAGTGGAGTTACAGAGACGCCGGGGCGCAGATGAACCTCTTGTGGCGGGGCAATTTCGAGCTTCGCGGCCCGCTGCATCCGCAGTTGATGGCTCTTGCGAATGCCGCTCGGGACCGGCGCGCGTCCGCAATCGTTCTGGAACCGCTGTTGCGGTTACTCTATCGAGCGGACGGCGGTTCTGGCGATCCGAAGGCTTGGCGCGTGATGCCGATGCCGCCGTGCTCGCCATCCATCGCACGCCAAAAGCGCCG
>NZ_JFZJ01000136.1 GCF_000636015.1 Rhodomicrobium udaipurense JA643 | reverse complement strand
TTTTGCTGCTCGCTGCTCGCTGCTCGCTGCTCGCTGCTCGCTGCTCGCTGCTCGCTGCTCGCTGCTCGCTGCTCGCTGCTCGCTGCTCCTGCGATGTGAGGCGAGCGAGGCTATCGACAAAGGTATCGGCAATGCGAAATTCCATGGCGCCGCTCACTCATCATAATTGTTGGCACAGTCATCGTCATACGCACGAGCCAAGAGGTTCTTTGCTCCTCCGGTCCCTTGTTTCCGCACGAAAATGCCGAAGCCCAACTCCTTCACAAGCCCTGGCGCGGTGTTGAGCAGCTTCTCGGCTGTCAATTTAATAGCTTGGCTGGCTGTCTCGTCGGAATGTTGAAGCAGTTCGTTGAAGAATAAAAGTTCGAGTGTAGCCGACTCGATCCAAGGAACCACCTCCGAATACCCAGCAATCCACTTCACGCAGATTTCATCAGAGTAAATAAAATCCGCAAGCCTCTCAGTGCCGAACAGGCATGAGCCGAGATGAAGGCCCCGGAGTGTTGAACCGTTCGTTTCCCTGATGTCGCGCAACAGATTTGGCAGTTCGGTCCGGGTCAACCGGTCGTTGTTGATGAAAGCGAGTCCCTTATCGTCGCCATGAGTGGCGATGTAGGGGTGCCTGCATTCTCGATAGGAGGCTATCCTCGGGATCGCCTCCTTGATGGCGACCTCGCTGTTGGCCATCTCATAGTGATACGCGTTCGGGTTCGCGCATGATATATTGGCAATCAGATCAAAAAGACTGCGGACAGATAAATTCTGCTTTCTATGCCAATTACTTTCGATGATAGCAATTCCAGTATGGTCCATTTTGTCCCCTCACTCCACCGCAAAAACCTTCATCACCTCGTCGCCGAGGTGGTTGATCACCTTCACTGCGATGCGCCCTGACTTCGGCTTCAGGAACGGCCGCGACGTGTCGGAATTTAGCGTCGCCCAGGCCTCCTCGTCGATCTCGGCCCGCAGCGTCGTCTTCAGCGCCTTGTACGGATCGTTCGCGCCGAGGAAGTAGGCGTGGGCACAAAGAAGCTTTCCTCGTTATAGTCGGTGTCGAGCATCCACAGCGCGATGCCGTCCGTCCCTTCGGACACGACCTCGCCCGACTGCGGCTTGAACACATCGACGCCGAACACCTGTACACGGATCAGCGCATTGCCCTCGGCGTCCTTGCCCGCATCCTCGATCTTGATGTCCGGCTCGCCGAAGATCACGAACAGGTTGCCGCTGCCGTTCGGCTTGAGGTCGCCGCCCATATGCAGGTCGGGGTTCATGCGCGCCTTAAGCACGGGCACGCGCCCGAGTTTGTCGAACTCGGCGGAATGAGCGTCGTAGTTGAAGGCGCAGGCGATCAGCACGTCGAAGCCCGCGTCCCCCGCCTCGCGCGCCGCCGCCACGAGATCCGGCCGCGAGACCGTTCCATATTCCGGCCCGATCAGGATGCCCGCGCGCCGCTGCGTCTCGCCCTCGGTGTAGGTGCCGACCGCGCAGACAAACCTGCCCGGCCAGCCTTCGAGGCTCGTGAAACTGATGCGGTCTTCCTTGTGCGCCTGCTGGACGCCCGCCGCGCGCAGGTTTTCAAGGATCATGTGCGCGAAATCGGTCGCCACTTCGCCGCGCCCTGCTGGCTCGCGCTGGCCCCGCGACGCTTCGAGGATGTCGAACAGCTCGTCGTCCCAGTCCACCGCGAGGGTACGATGCGGAGAGAGGCTTTCCACCGTGAATGGACCGGCCACGCGCACGCGGTTGTTGTCGGCGTAGGGCTTGTCGTAGAGAAACTCGAACTCGGCTCTCGCGGCGATGGAGGCGTCGATTTCCTTTTGACGGGCGATGCGCGCCTCCCAGAAGCGGGCGAGCGCGGCCAGCGCCGCCGCTGGCCAGCCAGCAGGTGCCTCGCGGGGGATTTCCCATTCCATGAACCCGTTCGCGGGAGCGGCCTCGCCGGAAGGTAGCGTCACATCGCCCCTCGCCGTGAAGTCGATCTTCGCGCCAGCGCGACCGCCGGTTTCCACCTTGAACGGCTGCCTGTGGCCCTTCAGCGCGGAGTTCAAGCGCAGCGCGCGCATCCTCGACGGCGGGCTGCATCCGATCCCAGATAACGTCGATCTCAGTGTTGTCGGCGATGGACTTCAGCGTGATATGCGGCACGCGGTCATAAACGAAGCCAAAGCGAATGTTGCCGCGCGTCGACGTGGTCTTCGGCGCGGTACGCGATACCTCCGCCTCCTTCAACTGGCCTTCGGGGCTGTCGGCGAGAAGGTAATAGGGGTAGCGAGCGCCCATCAGCCGCGAACGGGCAAGGGCGATGGCGACGCGGCTCGTGTCGATTGTGATCCAGCGCCGCCCCCATTGCTCGGCGACATAGGCCGTGGTGCCAGAGCCGCAGGTGGGATCGAGCACCAGATCGCCGGGGTCAGTGGCCATCAGTATGCAGCGCTCAATTACGGAAGTGCTTGTTTGAACGACGTAAACCAGACCAGTTCCAATTTGCAATGATTCCCACCGATCCGTTATTGGCAACACGGCAAAATCGTCGAAATAACGTTTGTATCTAACCGTAGATTTCCCAGCGTTTATTCGCCCAACGCGGCCCAAAACATTCATGCCATTGATAGTTGTCTTCCAATGACTGCCCGAACCGGGAGTGAATTTTCTACCGTGAAACGCAAGAATTTGCTCTTGCGACGCTTGACCTGAGCTAATTAGACTGGTATGCCGAAAAATTCGGCCGCATGGAATGTTTGCGGTTCTATTCAACTCGTCCCTTGTAAGACGCCTATCTTCGCCGTTCAACAGCTCGATTTGATCGTAACGATCTGACGACACATGGCCTGCAACACGCACATTATATAGCTGCCTATATTTTACGTTGCTCTTTGAACGTGCGTACCAAACGACGAAGTCTACTGTTGCGGCGAGAAGATTTGCAGCTTGGCTTCCCGTCTTTTGCACTTGAATAAGCGAACAGAAATTCTCCTCCCCGAACACCTCATCCATCAGTGCGCGGACGCGGTGCACGTTCTCGTCCCCGATCTGCACGAAGATGCTGCCGCTGTCGGTGAGAAGATCGTGCGCCACGGTCAGACGGTCGCGCAGGTAGGTGAGATAGGAGTGGATGCCGTCGCGCCACGTGTCGCGGAAGGCGCGCACCTGCTCTGGCTCGCGCGTGATGTGGTCCTTCGCGCCGTCCTTCACGTCGCGGCTCGTGGTGCTCCACTGGAAGTTCGAGTTGAACCGGATGCCATAGGGCGGGTCGAAATAGATGCATTGCACCTTGCCGCGCAGGCCCTCGCGCTCGGCGAGGCACGCCATCACGTTGAGGCTGTCGCCCGTGATCATGCGGTTCGACCAGTGCTGGTCGTGCGCGTAAAACTCGGTCTTCGCTTCGAGATCGGGCAGGCCGTTGAAGTCGGCGAAGAGGTCGGGCATCGTCTCGGCACGGCCGTTCTCCCGCGCCTTCGACTGCCGGCGCAGGTCGTCGATCAGCACCTTCGGGTGCACCTTCTCCTGGATGTAGAGCGGCGGCGCGGACACCACGAGGTCCGACCAGTTCTGCTCGTCCTTGCCGCGCCACACGAGTTGCGGATCGAGGTCGCGATTGCGCCGCTCATAGGCGACGCGGATCGGCGACTTGTCCGCCTCCGGCACCACGCTCTCGAACTCCGCCGTGGGGATGTTCTTGCGCGTGGCGTCCGGGTGCGTGAGCGCCTCGACGCCGAGGGGTTTTTTGGCCATGCTTATTCTTCCAGACGCTCCGGCTTCGCGAGAGATTTCTTGTTCTCAGACGCGATACGTCTTTCCACTTTTTTGACATCCTCGGCAGGGGAAAGACTCTCGGGCCGAATTCCGCGATTGATCAGGGTCTTGCGAACCTCGGCATTGTTGGTGACATGCTCTGCCGAAATTTCGCGCTCGCGTGTCATCTGGTGCGCACGCGCGTTGAATATCGTGATTTCCGTCGCGAAGTCCTTCGCTTTCAGGATGATCGTTGGAGCAAAGTCAGCGAGCGGGCGGCTGTCCGGAACCTTCCATTGAGCTTTCAATCTGAAGCGTGGAGCGGCCGAAAAGCGCGTGATCCCCCTTGCTCCGAATCAGCCCGAAATCCTGGTTCTTGCCCGTCTGCTCGTAGATGAGCTGCGACAACTCCTTCTCCGTCGCAGTGAGCCTTTTTCGCGCATGGAGACGCTCAACTTCCAACATGCGCTGTTCAATCAGTTCCGCGCGACGCGTCTGGATCGCAAAATAGCTCTGTGCGAAGGCAATTTCGGGTTTGGATGGATCGCCGTTTTGCGCGACGAGATAGCAGGCAAACCTCGTCAACATCACATCGTCGATCTCGCGGCGGCTGCCCGATCCGAGTTCGACCATTTTCCCGACGTCAGCAAAATGGTCGGCGATCTCGTGGCCGGAAACTTCGCAGGCGGTTTTGGCCTTCGTGATGGCATTCACGAAGTTATCCCACTTCGCGTAGCCCAGAAGCACCTGCAAGTCGCGCGCAAGCCAGTATTCGACCCCGCTTTCCGTCTGCTGCGCATGCCCCTCAAAGCTGCCCGTAAGCTGTTGGATCAGTTCAGACTTCATGGTTCGCTTCCTTGTGCAGCAGTCCTTCAATCAGCTTGCCGAACTCCGCTTCCGTCGTACCGGCATCCCGGAATTCAGCAAAAGACCAGCGCCCGAACCTGCCAAGGTTGTTCACGCCCGGAACCCAATAAGACTGCATCGTCGTCGCTTTGACCCTCGCATCCTCGCCGCGGAAGCCCTTGATTTCGACGACTAGATTCAAGAGATCGGGCCGACCGTCGTCGATCTGGACAATGAAATCGGGCAGGTAGCGGTGGGGCATGCCGCGCGCGAGGTAAGGAACCTCAAAGCCAAGGTTCTGGTTCTTCACGTAGGCCCGCACGCGCGGGTGCGCCTCGACCACCCGGCAGAAATCCGTCTCCCATTCGCTGTCGCAGACGACCCAATTGATGTGGCACTTCGGCGGTGGACCTTGCGTATCCCAGCGCAACTCCTTCGATGTGGCAAAATTCACGAAGCGCGTCGAGCCGGTTGGATTATACGGGTCGAGCACGGCCTTCACCGGCCTTGTATCGATGTTGTTGAAGACGATTGCCGACCCGATCTTTTCCGCGGCGAGATCGGCTATCTGCTTGTAGAGCACCTGGGCCGGCTTCGTGTCGCCCATGCATTTGAGATAACCGCCTTCAAGCCACTGCCGGGTGATCCGTTTCAATTGGCCGAAGAGATAAAGCTTGGGCTCCTGGCCATCGTCCCGAAATTTATGGGCAAGCAGGTGATGCGTGAGATGAAGCAGGATCGTGCTGTTTCTGATATCGCCCAGATGATCGACCGTGAGAACATTGGGATGTCCAATGATGCCCTGGTTGGTGGTTTTGCCCGGTCCCACCATTTCTGGCGTGAGAACCAACGCATCGTCGGGCCTGAAATGGGCCTCGATACGTTCGTTGGGTATTTCCACGCGATAGCCCTCGACGCGTGGGAAGGTGATCTCGAGCGCATCCCGCTCCGGTTTGACAGCCTGCACTCTGACCGTCTCTCGCGGCTTGGCTGGCAGCGCAACGACGGGTTTAGCAGTGAAGTCGAACGGAATTCCAAAAATGTCCGCATACTCGACATTGAACAGGCCGTCTTCGTTCAACTCGTAGGATTGGCGCCGCAAGCCTCGACCAACAACCTGTTCGCACAAAAGCTGCGTGCCGAACGCGCGAACACCAAGAATGTGCGTAACCGTGTTCGCGTCCCAACCCTCCGTCAGCATGGAAACGGAAACGACGCAGCGGACCTGCTCTCCGAGTTTCCCCTTTTTGCCGACAGTGTTCATCACTTCGCGAAGAAGTGTGGCCTCGTCGATTTTCTCACCCGCGTGTATATCGCCCGACCGCTCCACCAGTTCTTGTCGGAAACGCTCGATCTCGTCGGCTGCCAACTCCCGGAAATCCTTGTCGAGCGCGTCGCCAGATTCGAGCTGACACTGTCGATCAGGATGGTGTTTGGCTTAGGCAGGTGATTGAAGTTTTCGTCGTGGTTCCGAAACAGTTCCAAACGTCCGTATTCCGGAGTCTCGCTGCCGTCCGTATTCTGACGAATAAATCCCGAGACGTATTTGTAGATCAGCTCCGATGTGGAGGTGTTGTTACACACAACAATGAATACCGGAGGGACACCTATTCCTGCTTCCTGCCAAAGATCGAAGGTATTCTTGTATCTTCCGTAAAGTGCCTCCAGTGCGGTGAGAAGAACGGGCGGTAGATCGAGAGGGCTATACGTCCCATTCGATGCATTGCGCCATTTTTTGGGAAGACCTCGCGGGCTTTTCTTTATTTCTTCCCAGAGATTTCGGAAGATAGGCGTATCCCCGTTGACGACGTTGTCTGCCACCGGAACTCGCGGAAGTTTCACAATGCCGCACTCGATCGCATCCATCAGTGAGAAGTCGCTTACGGTCCAATGAAAGAGCGTGCCTTCCAGATATCCGGATCCCCGAAGGAAGAAAGGCGTGGCCGATAGGTCGTAAACGGTTGAAGTGCCGATAGATCGCTGCAAGGCCTCAAGCCCCGAGATCCAGAGGCGAGCGGCCTCATTGTTCTTCTTGGCCTCTTCCTTTTCTTCACGGTCAAGAGCGCCGTCGTTTTCGGATGTGGAGTTCCCCGGCTTGGCACGATAGCAGTGGTGGGCCTCATCGTGGCTAGTTTCAGAGCGATACGAAGCAGGTCGGGATTGGATTGCGCATTGGCACCTTTGATGTGGGCCCAGTATTTTCCCCTCTTCGACGCCACTTCGGCCAACCAAATCGCTGTTTCGACAGCCTCGACCTGACAAAAGAATGGCCGGATGCCTTCGAATTTGTGATGACGCCAGTGTGTCAGGAGACGAGCCGTTTCCGGTGTAACCTGCCATTGGTCCGGATTTGGCAGGCGTCGCCATTTTTCGACCTCGTTCCGTATCTCGTTGATTATCGGTGTCGGATTATATTCTTGGCCATCGGTAGATAAGGCATCGCGCTCGTCAAGCTGAAGAGTGTCTTGCTTGCTATTCTGTTTGAGCTTCTTAGGCTTCGGGACTGGCGTAGTCAGGTCCGACCATCGTCGGCTTTCAATGATGCGGTTCGTCGGCCTTCTGTCGTCATCGAGTTCCCAATGACGAGCGGGATTTTCATACGGCGAGTTGAGGATTGGGTGGTCAAAAAAATTTTGCGCCATCTTGAGCGGAATCACCTGTCGGACAAATCGCTTTCGCGCATCTAAAGCTATAGCTCGTGCGCTGACAGAGTAATCCTTTTAGATAAATCTCCTGCTCATTTCGCACGCCGGTTAACGCCACGGTAAAGGGCCTTCATCCTATCGGACGTTCGACGGCCTCGACATAGCCCTAACCTATGCTGTAACTCGGCCTGAGTGCGGCTTCGATTATTCAGCTTGTTGCGAGGGGGATCAAATGGTGGTATCAATAGCCATCGAAGGTCGCCCGCAAGTTATTGATTTTGCTTGAAAATGCGCAGCATTCGGCTCTTCCCCTAGGGGGCGCCATTCCGCTTTTAATCCCCCGCAAATCAGGTAAGCTCTTGAAAGACATAGCTAATTCCGGGGTTCTAAGTCCTTCATTCCGCACATAGATCAGACGATCCGCGAAGGTCATCTTCAGCACCGTCCGCTTGTGCTCCAGATGCGGAGAAACCCAAAGTTTATAAGGGTTTAGAAGGAACCCCATCGAGGTTCTAAATGTTTCGTCGAACCTGCCGCGCGGACGCCCGCATTCGGCGATCTTTTCACTGAGTTCCAGCTTCCTCGCCTCCAACTCGCCGATACGTTTTTCATAGGCGGTGATGAGCGCGGGACTATCGGTTTCCGCGATTCGGTCCAGGAACTGCTCGACCTTGCGCTGGGTCGCGCGCCGGCTCGTTCCCCAGGGAGACGGCTTGCGTCTGATGCCCGTCACCCTGCGGTCCCACACGTCGCGCAAGATGGAAGCTCCGAACTCGAAAAGATCGTCATCGGGCTTCATCTCTTGCAGATAGGCGGCAAAGTCGCCCTCGATTCTCTCGCCCCGGATCGACTTGCCGTAGGACATGCAGCCGCGCACCGGGCAGTGATAATAAGGGTAGCGACCACCCAGCCTGCCTCTGGACCAGCAGGCTCTAAGGTTTGCTCCGCAATGCTTGGCGCTGACAGCCGGCCAGGTCCACGACAGCGTCGAGGCCGAGGCCCTGATCGAGCCGGTGGCGGGCGGCGGCATCCTGCTCGCCGACAAGGGCTACGACGCAGCCGCCAGCCGGGCGAAGGCAGCCGAAAAGCGGATGTTCGCCAACATTCCGCCGCGCCGCAACCGAAAGGGACGGTTCGTCTTTTCGATCTGGCTCTATCGGGCGGCGCATCGAGCGGCTCACAGCGCCTCGCCGCGCAACAGCTTCCCTCTCGCCTAGGT
>NZ_JFZJ01000135.1 GCF_000636015.1 Rhodomicrobium udaipurense JA643 | reverse complement strand
CGCTCTAGCATCAGGATGAACGTGATCGCCATAACTGCAAACAGCGCGCCGACGATAGCCACCTGATGCCATGGCTGCCCGCTCGCATTCGCCATCAGCACCATCGCGCCGGACATCGCGCCCGGCCCCGCGAGGATCGGCGTCGCGAGCGGAAACACGGCGATCTCGCCCGAGCTTTTGATCCGGGCTTCGTCGCTCTCAGGCATGGTAATGGTGCTGCCCGCGATGGTCGTCTCGAAGATCATGTCGAGCGCGATCAGGCCGAGGATGATGCCGCCCGCCGTTTGCAGGGCAGGCATGGTGACGCCGAGCGCTTCGAGGATTTCCGAGCCGAACAGCGCGAAGAACAGAATGATGCCGGTGGCGATGCCGATGGCTTTCAACGAGACGGCAAGCCGCTCCGCGCGGTCGCATCTCGGGCAGAAGGAGGCGAACAGCACGGCAGCCTCGACCGGACCGATCGTGGCGAAGAACATCGCAAAAGCGGACAGGGCGACCTCGAACATTCGCCCGTGGTAGCAGGCAAGGCTTGGGGAAGCGTCAACGAGATGGACTTGATTGTGGCGAGGTTCGCGCACGAGGCAAATGTGGACGCGCGCTTTGTTGCGTGGCGTGCCAGGCGGCTTAACGACCGACACAACCGCCCGCCACCCTCGCCCGAGGATCCGCAAAATCCAAAAGCTGTGGCGGCGCCCGCCAGGTTACTCGGCGGCGGCGCGCGCCTTGATCGCTTCACGCGCCGCGTCCTCGCCTCGCCGCTTGGTGACGGCCTCCGTGCCTCCGCGCGTGGTCTGGAACATGTCGAGGTTGTCCAGTTCGTCCGGCACATCAGCCTGAAGCGCGAGGTCGAAATAGGCTTTCCGGTTCGGGTCGCGCATGATCTGCTGCCGCCAACGGTCCATGCGCGCGATCCAGTAGCCCATCAGCACATGCTTGCGAACGGTTTCGAAGAAATAGCGCGGATAGAACGACAGCCAGCTTTCGCGCGGCAGGCTGGGGCGGCGGTCGCGGCGGTATTTCAGGCGTAGATAACCGCTTTCGAGCGGATGCACGCCCTCATATTGGATCGAGAAGAAGAACCAGTACATCATGATCATGACCTTGCCCGGCTTCATCCCGCAAGCTACGGCCCGGCGCATCACGGTCTTCATGTGCTCGGGCGAGTAGAATGAGTGCCACGCGGCCCGGTAGGTTTCTTCCCACTGCGCCAACGTCATGCGCGGATGATGCGTCACGGCGTGATTGATGTCGTACTTGTTCATGTCCGGGTCCATCCAGACGCCATTCCGATAGAGCGTCTGATGGTCTTCCGAGCCGGGGAGCGGCGTCAGCATGAAAAATTCGAGCACATCGACGGGCAGTTCGCGCTTGATGATCTCGATATCGCGCGCGACCGTTTCGGGCGTGTCGTTCGGAAAGCCGATGATGTAGCCCGCATAGGTGACGACGCCGCGTTTCTTCCACGCCTGAAGCATCGCTCGGTAATCGGTGATCTTGTTCTGTCGCTTCTTCGCGCCGAGCAGACTGTCCGGGTTAATGTTTTCGAGGCCGATGAAGACGCGCGACACGCCCGCCTTGCTGGCCTTCTCCACGAAGCCGGGGATCTGATGGCAAAGCGTGTCGACCTGGATCGTGAACTTCACCTTGATACGCTCGCGCTCCCGAAGCGCGATGACGCGGTCGAACAGGGCTTCCCAGTTGCGATTGCGCGCAAAATTGTCGTCGGTGATGAAAAAGCGATGGATGCCTTGCGCGTGGTTCTGGCGGATGATGGCTTCGAGGTCGTCCGGCGAGCGGAAGCGGCTTTTGCGGCCCTGCACGTTGATGATCGTACAGAAGGAGCATTGATACGGGCAGCCGCGGCCGAGGTCGAAGCTTGAGGTGACGCCGAGCGTCCGCCGCACATGCTCGCGCGGCAGCATGGGATGCGGCTGATGCGTCATGTCCGGCAGGTCGGACATGAAATTGTACAGCGGGTGCAGCGTGCCCTGATAGGCGTCGCGAAGCACGATGTCGAAGCGCCCGTCCTCCGCCTCGCCCGCGAAGAGACTGATGCCCTGCTGTTGGGCCGCGCGTATGTCGGACGGCAGGTCCGGCAGCATGGCGACGCATCCGGACACGTGAAATCCGCCGATGGCGACGGGCAGGCCCGCCTTGCGGAATGTCGTCGCGAGATCGACGGCGCGGGGGAACTGGTTCGTCTGTACGCCGACGATGGCGACAAGCGCCCTCTCGCCGGGCTTTATCGACCGAATGATCGCGTCGGGGCGCACGCGCCGGTTCGTCTCGTCGTATGTCGCGATGGAAAGCTCAACATCTTCGCCCAGCACCGCGCGCGCCTTGCAGTCTTCAGCGATGCCGTTGAGGCAGGCGAGCGTATTCGACGGGATGGCGGAACGCAGCCATTGGATAGGGTAACCGTCGTCGTCATAGTGCGAGGGCTTGATCAGGATCAGGTGAAAAATTTCGCCGGATGTACCGTCCATGCCCGCCCCATGCCTAGAAAACAAGGTTATCGGATATTCTGCCCTTCTAGAGACACGGCGTTTGGCATACAAGATGCAATTATGGCTTGTTAACAGAATTTTACACAATCGAGCGTGGGCGCCGTTGAGAATTGCATGCCTCGCGGTTGCCGTAACGACAGGCGCTTGCCATCATCGCCCTTGACGCCGCAGCCATTCGCCCCAATACGTAAGGGGCCAGTTGGCCGGATGGCCGCTGTTCGCACGTTCCTTGTGGGCCGAAAGGTCGTGAACGCGCGGATGGAGGAAAGTCCGGGCTCCACGGAAACACGGCGCCGGATAACGTCCGGCGGGGGCAACCCCAGGGACAGTGCCACAGAAAGCAAACCGCTTTATCGTGGGCCTATGGCGCTCTGCGCAGCTTGAGGCCGTTCGGCTTCAGGCTTGGGCCTTCGATACAGTAAGGGTGAAAGGGTGCGGTAAGAGCGCACCGCGCGGCTGGCAACAGACGCGGCACGGTAAACCCCGCCGGGAGCAAAACCGAATAGGGACGGCACGGCTCGCGGGCTTCGGCTCGCGGCGGAATGCGTTTCCGCATCGCCGTCCGGGTTGGTTGCTTGAGGCGCGCGGCAACGCGCGTCCCAGATGAATGGCCATCGCGGCGGAGCAATCCGCCGGCACAGAACCCGGCTTACAGGCCAACTGGCAATTTTTCTTGCGGTTTCGTCGATAAGGACGAGTTTCGCCGGATCGAGGCTTGTGTGCCGCGCCTTCCAGCGTGGCGTCGCCTTGCGACGTCCGGGGGGTGTCTGTTCGAGGGCAGACATCGTTTTTGAAGCGCAAACCCTCGCGCCGCAGGAACTCCTCACACCGCTGTTCGCCGCAAATCGGAATCCCTTCCGTTTCGATGAACCAAGGAAACGCTCTAAGCCGCGTGAGACTGCCGCGCCATGCTCGACTGGTTCGTCCGGTCAAGCTCCTTGAGACGCTGATAGGCGTTGACGCTGCCGAGATCGGCCGCTTTGCGATACCATTCGCGCGCGCGCTCGACATCGGCCGCGAGGCCCCATTCCGGGCGATGCCTGACGTTCGCCGGATCGTAGGTTTCCGCAAGAGCGAGCGCGCCGCGCACGCTCCCGTATCGGGCCAGCACTTCCAGAACCGCGCGCCCGGCCGCGCCGTCGCCCTGCGCGAGTTGGCTTAGTCCGCGCTCCATGAGGACATCCTCGGTGCCCTGGTTCAATTCCGGTGCCGCTTCGACATCCGGCACTTCAACGCTCGCCTGAATTGTCGCGGGCTGCGCGACGGCGATTTCCGGACGCACGTCGATGTTGAAAGCTTTTTCCACACGCGGCATCTGCGGTAGCGCGATTTCTCCGGCTTTGAAATAACCGACGAGCACGTAGCCGGACGCAACAACCACTGCGCTGGAGATGGAGACCGCCGCGACATTTCTCCACGCGCGGCTCCGTTTCGCCCTGCGCGACTCCGCCTGAGGTGGCTTTACGGCGATGGGCCGCGTGATGGGTGCCGTGCGAACCGCGCCGCTTTCGCCTGTGGGGCCAGCCTCCACCCGCTGTGCCTGCGTGGGTTGGACGTAGGCCGTAGGAATCGACGCCGACAGTGCAGCGAGTTCACGCTCCAGAGCCGCGCGGCTTTCCTCGAACGACCGATAGGATTGTACTGCCGGTCGCGACAGCGAGGAAGACAGATGTGGCTCCGGTTGACGCAACGGCGCGGCCGGATCGAGATCCACCGCGAGATTGGTCGCCGCTCTTTCGAGAATATTACGCCACGAGTCGCCCATGATAAACGCCCCAACTCAACTTACCCAGCCTCTCAATTAATGAAGCAATATGGCCACGCTGAGGTTGGAATCGGTCGTTTGTATGCGATTTTAGTCGGATTGGGTCCAATTTGCCTCAGTTGAGGCAAAGGGCGGCGCCTCGGCGACGCTATCGCGTGGGGCCTGAATAGCCCGCGATCAACCAATAGATCGTACCTGCGACGCAACCCGCCATCACCAGCGCAGCCGACACCGGCGAGGTGAGCGAGGTCAGGTCCACGCGCCAGAATGCGCCCGCGAGCGCCACCGACAGCGCGCCCGTCGCGCCCGCATAGAACAGTAGCGACCGCGACCGCAGCACTTCGCCGAGCAGCACGCCCGCGATGGCCGCTGCGAGCACCACCGCACCGCCGCCCTGAAGCGCGAGGATCGCGTTCTCAAAACTCGCGTCGAAGATGAAGGTTTCGTCGGAGGCCGTGGCCTGAAGCCGCTCGACCTCTTTCACGAGCTTCACCGCATGCAGCGCGACGAGCGAGATCCAGCCTATGACGCCGGACAGCACGACGGCGAACAGCACGCGAAAGAAATGTCCAATGCTCATCGCCGTCCCCGTTTGTCTCATGCGTGCCTGAAGCGCCGCGCCCCAATCGTCTGCATGCTTATCGCAAAACCGGCGTTCGCCTTTTGCGGATCACCTGCCCGCATCACACCGCCGCGTCGATGGCCGCTTCGCCGCGCCGTGCGCTCGCCCTAAGCTTCTCGCTCGCCGATTTGAGCTGCCCGCAGGCCGCCATGATGTCGCGACCGCGTGGTGTGCGGATCGGGCTCGCATAGCCCGCGCGGTTCACCACATCGGCGAAGCGCTCGATCTGCGCCCAGTCCGAGCATTCGTAAGCCGTCCCCGGCCAGGGATTGAACGGGATCAGATTGATCTTCGACGGGATGCCCTTGAGCAGCCGCACCAGCTCTTTGGCCTCGGCGACGGAGTCGTTGACGCCCTTCAGCATCACATACTCGAAGGTCATGCGCCGCGCGTTCGACAGCCCCGGATAGGCGCGGCAGGCGGCGAGCAGTTCCTTCAGCGGATATTTGCGATTGATCGGCACGAGTTCGTCGCGCAAATCGTCGCGGACGGCGTGAAGCGAGATCGCCAGCATCACGCCCATTTCCTCGCCCGCGCGGTGCATCATCGGCACCACGCCGGAGGTGGAAAGCGTCAGCCGCCGCTTCGAGAATGACAGCGCGTCCGCATCGGTCGCAAGCCCGACAGCCGCCTTCACATTTTCGAAATTGTAGAGCGGCTCGCCCATGCCCATGAGCACGATGTTCGTGATCTTGCGCTCCGACTCGGGGATGCCGTGCCGGTCGGTGGGGCCGTCCGCGTCCGGCCAGTCGCCCACGCGGTCGCGCGCGACGAGGATCTGTCCGACGATCTCCGCCGCCGTGAGGTTGCGCACGAGCCGTTGCGTGCCCGTGTGGCAGAAGGAACAATTCAGCGTGCAGCCGACCTGGCTCGAAATGCACAGCGTGCCGCGATCCGGCTCGGGGATGTAGACCGTTTCGATTTCCGGCGGGCGCTCGGCCGGATGCGATGGCGCGAGGCGAAGCAGCCATTTGCGCGTGCCGTCTTCCGAAATCTGCTCGGCGGCGATCTCGGGTCGCGCCAGCGTGAAGCGCGCGTCGAGTTCGACGCGAAGCGACTTCGCGATGTTGGTCAGCGCCATGAAATCTGTCGCGCCACGCGCATAGGTCCAGTTCCAAAGCTGCGCGGCGCGCATCTTCGCCTGGTTCGCGGGCACACCCGCCTCGGCGAGCGCAGCCATGAGTTCAGGGCGCGACATGCCGGCAAGCGAGGGCTTCAGCGCCAAGGCGGCGCCGTCGACGGGCGGATTTTCGAAAAGCGTTGTCATGAACGCAAAATAGAAGACGGGCGCCCGCTTCACAAGCGCTGCTCTTCCTCTGCGGCGCTTGTGAACTCGAACGGCGGCCGGTCAGCGCGTCAATTGCACCGAAGCGACGGGCACCTGCCGCCCCTTTGCGCTGTCGAATTGCGTGATCGAGACGATGTGGCTCCCCGTCGCCTTGAACGTCACGTGGAAATTTCCCCGGAAATTTGGGCTGTCGGCCTCGAAGACGAGCTGATTACCGTCGATGCTGCCGGTGACGGCGCCCGTATTATGCGCGACTTTTTCCTCAAACAGCCCTTCGACGCGATTGCCCGTGCAGGTCACGCGGCTCGCCGCCTCGATCTTCCACGCCGCTCCGGCGCAGGTGATGAGTTGGTTGATCTTGTCTCCGCCCGCCAGCGAATATGAGATGCGGCATGCGATGCGCTCGGGCGAGCCGCCGATGGGCGTAACCGCGCCCTTGCCCTTCCACGTGCCGTCGAGGCTCTTCATGAGTTCCAGCCCCTGGCTCGAACACAGGGCAAACGCCGGATTGGCCGCCGCGAGCGTAAGAGCGGCGGTGCAGGTTGCGACAACGGCCTTGAACATGAAAATCCCTCTCTCGCAGCAGCGAACATCTTTGCGGTTTCGACGCCGATTGCAGCAAAAGAATGATCCGCCGCTCACGTTTTCGAACCCGCTTGCCATCGAGTTAAGGCGCGGCGAAACCGGCGGCAATGGCGCATGTGCGCTCGGTTTTATTAAATTTTCGGCATCTTCCAGAAATGCGCGACCGGCCCCGCGCCGTCGCCGATGCGGAAGGCATCTCCGGCCAGCAGCGCGCCCTGCAAATAAGCCTTCGCGGCTTCGACGGCGGCGGCCAGCGGCAGTCCTTGCGCCAGATGCGCAGCGATCGCCGATGACAGCGTGCAACCCGTGCCATGCGTGTTGCGGGTGGGCACGCGCGGCGCGATGAAGCGTCGGACCTGCGCCCCGTCGAAAAGCACGTCGGTGGCTGTCGCGCCGCCTGCGTGGCCGCCCTTTATCAGCACGGCGCGCGGCCCGAGCGCGTGGAGGCGTCGCGCCTGTACCGCGATTTCTTCGTCGGTGCGCGCGATGGAAACGTCGAGAAGCGCGGCCGCTTCGGCGAGGTTCGGCGTAATGAGGTCGGCGAGCGGGAAAAGCCGCTCGATCAGCGCGCGCATGGCCAATGGCTCGAGAAGCCGCGCGCCCGAAGTCGAGACCATCACGGGATCGACCACCATGGGCACGCCGCCCGCCCAGTGACGCAGCCGGTCCGCCGTTGCTTCGATCTGCTCCGCGCCGCCGAGCATGCCGGTCTTCACCGCGCGGACGTTCAAATCCGCGAACACCGCGTCGATCTGCGCCGCGACGATGTCGCCCGGCACGAGATGGACGGCGGTCACGCCTTGGGTATTTTGCGCGGTGATAGCCGTGATCGCGGTTGCGCCGTAGACGCCAAGCGCCGCGAATGTCTTGAGGTCGGCCTGGATACCAGCGCCACCCGATGAATCCGATCCGGCGATGGACAGCGCCGCCGGCGTCTTTGCCGTCGCGGCGGTGCTGTCAGCGGTCATCGCCGCTGAGCTCATGGCCGTACGCCGGGCGCAGTGACGGGCAGGTTGCGGCTGCGCCAGTTCAGGAAGAGTTCAAGCGCGATATAATCGTCCGAGCCATCGGGCTGGCCCCTGCCGCGAACCAGAGCGTTGCACATGCGGAACCGCTCATGCAGCGTAATCACCCGCTGCTGGTCGAGCTTGTACGCGGGGTAGGCGACGGGATGGCCCTGGCTGAGGCTGTCTCCGCCGAACTTCTGGCCGAACCGCTCATGGTGGCATTGCGCGCAGGACAATTGCAGAAGCCCCTGTTTCGTCTGGTAGAGAGTGCGTCCGCGCTCGAAGAGTTCCGCCGCCGGGCCGGTGTTATCGACCGTTTCCGGGGTTCCGCGCGCGAGCCAACGAAGATAGGCCGTCATCGCGAGCATCGGCGTGCTGTCTTCCGCCAACACATCTGCGCCCAGATTGCCTTTGCGGCAAAGGTTGATGCGCGAGGTCAGCGTGATCACCTCTTTCAAACCCGCGACATATTTCGGGTAGGTCGCGGCAGCCTGCCTGACGCCGTTTCTGTTGCCCGAGCCGTGGCAAGAGCGACACGATTTGCCGAGCGTCCCCTCCGGTGCGGACCACGCCCTCTCACCGGTCTCGACGAGGGCGTAGGCGGGATTGTCGAAGTCGTCCGCCTGCTGCGCGGCGATGGACGGCGGAAGAAACTCCTCGCCGGGAATGAGATATTTCA
>NZ_JFZJ01000134.1 GCF_000636015.1 Rhodomicrobium udaipurense JA643 | reverse complement strand
CGCCGAGCCGTGTCCGAACATGGGATCGCCTCGCAGGAGTTCTCTCGCCAGCTCCGCGCCCCCCGCGATGTAACGATCATGACCATCGCCGAATGCGATGTAGCCGTATACTTGGCGGTTATCGAAATATTGCAGGATGCGATGTCTGCGCGCGCTTTCCGAAAATATCACATACTCGTGACGAGCGGTTCCGTCCCGGTAAGCCAAGTCACCCAGCACGTCGGCGCGGATCAGATACGTGCAATGCGTAACGGGCACTTCGATCACACCGCGTATCCAACGATTGAGGATCCAGGAATACTGGTCGCAATCTTCGAAATATCCGCTGGCGTCAATCTCCGCATGAAAGTTCGAATATGGATCGTCCTGTGACAGCGAGCGCAGGAATGGCGCGACAATCGGAAGGTCGAGCGCCACCAATTCGCGGAGCGTGCACGGCCGGATAAAATTGTCCACGTCAGCTACGAAGTAGAAGTCGCACCGATGGGCGAGGGCGCGGCTCAGGCTGACGTTTCGGATGTGCCCCAGCACATCAAACCGCGTCTCGTTCCATTCATGGACGCTGAATCGCTCTACAGGGACTTCCACCTCCTCGGCATCGAATTCCACGTCGGCGTAGAGGTTGCCGACTCGCTCCACCCACTCCCGCAATATGCGTTCTGTCCCATCGGTGTTGTTGTTGGTACGGATGTAGAGAACAATCGAAGATTTGGGATAATCGAGCGACTCGATGCATTCGAGATAGAGCGGCAGAAACTCCTCCTTCTGCTTTGCAAGTATCGCAACGAGCACGCGAGGCGCAGTTTTCAAGCGCGAGCGTAGCATTCTTGGGGCCACCAAGGCGTGCTGTTGCAGGAAATCATCGGCGGCAAGCGATCCAAGGTTCCGATCCTGATCCAGGCTTTCGCTCGCGGATCGTGCATTCGCAGACACGCGCGTTCGATCCTCGTCAGAGAGCTTACCCGACGCGAGAAGCTTCAAACTTGCATCGAGGCAATCCCGCATATGACCGGACCAATAGGCATTGACAGAGAACTCATCCAGGAGGCCGGTTTCGTAAATCCAGGCTTCGACAAACAGCCCATCCGAGGGCATGGGAATCTGCAACCCGCGCTTTGCGAGCTGGTATCCTTCCTCGTTTCGCCCCTTGAGGCGACAGAACTTGCTCGCCCCGTGCAGCGCTTCCGCCCGCGATGGCGAGGCATCCGCAGCGCGAAGATACGCGTCGATAACGTCCCGTTCTGCGTGTCCGAGTTCTTCCTTCAACTGCGCGACGGAATAAAGGCTGATGAATACCTCTTCCTGCCAGAAGCCAAGCTCAGCCCGGATCAGGTATTGTTGCAATGCACGAACCGACTCTCGGCAGTCGCGATAACTCTGTGCCAGATAAAAACGGTAGCGGGCGATGAGGAACGGGTTGGTTTCGGTCCTCAATGCAGTCTCAAGTACCCTGGCATCGCGCCGGTAAGTCTCGGGATCTTTCCGGCGGGCGCCATCATCATTGACCTTCAAACGGATGCCCGGAAGCTGTCCGTCTGAAGAAGCCTCTTCGCACGTGAGGTATTCGTGCAGAACCCCCTCCCAACGCCACGGAAGTGCGCTGCGGACGATCTGGGTACGCGAATGCACGATGCTGCCATGCTGGATCTCGATCGTGTATTGATCCGCGGTCAATTCGGGGATCGTGGTGCCCGGTTCAAATTCCAGCACATCATCGGCGTCGATGATCAGCGTATAATCGCCCTTTCCACGCGCCAACTCCAGCGCCTCGGTACGATTGTGCGCGAAATCGCGCCAGGGCCGCTCATGCAACTCGCCCGGCAGGTCGCGCAGATGCTCGCGGATAATGTCCTGAGTGCCGTCGGTGGACCCCGTGTCCACGATCACCCAATAACCGATGATGGGCCGCACGCTGTCGAGGCAACGCCGGATTACGGCCGCTTCGTTCTTGACGATCATGTTTAAACAAATTATCTGGTTTTTGTTTTTCATTGCAATTTCCGATTGAGCGGACTAGCGGCGATCCGGCCGAAGTTGAGTGAGGTGCACATGCCCATCACCGGCCGATCATGAGACGGAGGCACTTTCTTTTCCTGCTCGGGGGCGGCCTGCTGCTGCCGTTGAAAACCACCCCGGCGTGGCCCATTTGCAACAGTGTGTTTGTTCTCGATGCGCCATTGGAACTTGGAGGCAAGTGGGGTGGGTCCGCGCCGTCGGATGCGGCGGCGGTCATCGAGCGCATGCGCACGGCCTGTCTGGCGGGCGTGGCCTTGGTTTCGGACCGCCAGCCGGATAGGCTGCGGGTCGATAACCATGCCGGAACGCTGCCCTCGATATGGCTTCACACTCAGCCGCCGCGGACTGGCTGGATCATCGTCAGTATTGGCACCCGCGACTGGTGCAAACTCGCCTATCAATTCGGGCACGAGCTCGGGCATGTGCTTTGCAATAGCTGGCAGTCGGATGCAAAGCCCCAAACCCCCTGTCAATGGATCGAGGAAGCGCTGGTAGAGGCATTCTCTTTGCGGGGCCTCGGCCTTCTTGCGGACGCGTGGGAGCACGCGCCTCCGTTCCCGAGAGACGCTGCGTTCGCTGACGCCATCCGCGACTACCGGGAAAAGATGGTCGTCAATTATCGCGCGGCCTCGAAGGAGCAAGACGAGACGGCGTCGCTGCGCAATTGGTTTAACCAACATGAAGCTTCCCTTCATGTGAACGGCGGAGTTAAAGCCGCCGCAGGCGCGGTCTCCACCATGCTCGATCTGCTGCAAAGCGACGCCACCATGGTCGCGGACTTGGGTGCGCTGAATCGTTGGCCGGGACGAAGTGGGGTTCCTCTGCACCACTACCTCAATCTATGGGAGAAAAGCTGTGCGGAGCTGAAAGCTCCCGGCCGATTGCCCGTGCGGCTGCGAAACCTGCTCGCTCAACAATGAACGTGACGGCGCAGCCCGTGAGGTCTCAGGGCCCGGCTCTCTGCTTGACCGACCATCGGGCAGCGGGATCACGCCATTTCAGTTTCCACCTGCGCTTTAGCTTCTTCAGTCAGCTTGAGGTCGAGCGTGGCGAGTTCCTCTGCCGCCCCCTGCGCGCAGAGCGCCGCCGCACGGTCGTACCAGACGCGCGCAGCTTCGACATCCTTCGGCCCGCCAAGCCCTTGCGCCGCATAGCGAGCAAGCATCAGGGCCGCACCCGAATGATCTTGCTCGGCAGCGCGGCTGAACCAGCGCCGCGCCTCGTCATGATCACTCCCGATAATTGTCCCATCATTGTGCATGATGCCGAGAGCGAACATTGCGCCGGAGTGGCCCGCCTCAGCGGCCGAGAGAAACCGCGACTTCGCCGCTTCCGGATCGTACGGAACGCCACGGCCCTGAAGATAAAACTCACCGAGCGCCACTTGTGCATCCGCCATGCCGTCGTCGGCGGCACGTTCGAACCAGACGGCGGCTTCGCGGTCGTCCTGATCCAGGCCCCGGCCATCGGCGAGCATGCGGCCATACCAATATTGCGCGCTCACAACCTCGTCGGCGGCCTTTTTCAGCCAGAAGGCGGCGCGCGCATCGTTGCGTGGCACGCCGATGCCCTCAGCGAGACAGACCGCATAGTTGAACGCGCCGATAAGATCACCTTGCTCGGCGGCACGCTCGAACCATTCATGCACCGGGAGGTCACGATTATCGAGGGTCGTCACCCCGCCATCCTGAAGCAGCACGGCGAGGTCAGCCTGGGCAACGGTATCGCCCGCCTCGGCGGCTCGCTTGAACCAGGCCGCCGCCTCGTCCGGGTCGCGCGCCACGCCCGCCCCGGTAAGATAGAGCGTGCCGAGAGCCCTGGCAGCGGCTTGATGGCCTTGTTCGGCCGCCGTGCGAAACCAATGCGCCGCCTCGATATAGTTCGGCGGCAGCGTGCCACCGCGCGAATAAAGCTCACCGAGGTGCATCGCCGCTTCGCTCTCGCCCGCGACCGCCGCGCGGCGCAGCCAGCTTTCGCCGTTCAATGGATCAACCGGCCCGCCGCGACCTTCGAGCAGCATCAGACCGAGCTTTATTTGCGCAGCGATGTGCTGAGCCTCGGCGGCGAGACTATAGAGCCGCCGCGCTTCCGCCTCATCCAGCGCCGTACCAAATCCGCCCTCCGCTGCCGCGCCCAGCAGGTAATGCGCGGTGGGTAGCCCCGCCTCCGATGCGCGAAGGAGTTCATCGCGCGCCATGAGCGCATTGTTTGCGATGTCGGTGCGAAGCATCAGCGCGATGGCGTAACCGAGCCTGCCCTGCGGACAGTCCTGCGCGGCCGATTTTCGGTACCATTCGAACGCAGCATCGGGATCGCGCAATTCTTCCGGCCCCGACGAGAGAATAAAAGCCAGCATGGCCTGAGCATCCGGCGCGCCTGTTTCGGCCGCCTTCTTTGCCCAGACCACGGCGGCGTGGTAATCGGGCGCGTCCGAATCAGCTGACTCGAACAGTCTTTCATCGGTTCCGACAGCCGCTTTGGGCACACCGAACAGATGGAGGGCGGCGAGGCGGCACTGCGCCTCGACATGCCCGGCCTCGGCAGCCAATTGATACCATCGTGCAGCGGAGACGGGATGCGCAAGCGCGCCTTTGCCCTCAAGGTAGCGCTCGCCGACAATAAACGCCGCTTCCGCGTCGCCCGCTTCAGCTGCGGCTACGAAAAGCGCAAGGGCGCGTTCCGGTGCCGCCTTCGAGAGGCGCTCGGCCCGTGCCCGCGCCCGCTTCGGTGAGCGGGCAACGAGGCGGTCAAGCAACTTGTGCAGTATATCCAACCCGATCATGCTGTCAGGCTCCTGGCTCGCGCATGCTTTCGTGAGCAATCGGAAGAATTTTCGATACGTAATATTCCAATATGGAGCGTGTGCCGACCTTGACGTCTGCGGTGAGCGGCATGCCGGGCATCAGGCGGAAGCCGGGCGGAGTATCGTGCAGTTGCATTTCAGTGAGAGAGATGTAGGCCTTGTAGTAGAGCGTGCGGGGCCGGTTCGGCAGGCTGGAACCACCTTCCTGAGGCGTTGCTTCGGGGCTGAAGCTGTCCGCGCTGATCAAACGCACCGTACCCTTCGCGCTGCCATATTGCAGGAAGGGCAGGGTATCGAACTTGACTGTTACCTGATCCCCGGAGCGAACATAGCCGCTGTCGATGCCGGAAATGTCAGCCTCGACCGATAGCGGCGCGTCGAGCGGCACGAGTTGGATCAGCGGTTCGGCACTGGTGACGACCGAGCCGACCGAGATCTTCGCCACCGACAACACAACTGCGTCGCGCGGCGCGGTCAGCACCACCAGCTGATTATGCAAGTTGGCCTTGGTAAAGTCCTGGCGTGCCTGCGCCAGCTTGCGGCGCGTATCGGCGAGTTCCTGCGAGAGCTGAGCATCCCAGCGATTAACGTAGGCTTCCCGTTCCGCTTCCTCGGCGGCGAGTTTCCGGCCCGCTTGCGCGCTTTCCGATTCCATCTGGGAAAGCGCAACCGCCATGTTCAGCCGGGCGTCCGTGGCGAGGATCGTATTCAGCTTGCTGCCGACCTGGAGGTTCTGAAGCTCCTGGCGCATACCCTCGACATTTGCTGCGAGGCCAAGACGCTTGCGATAGTGATCGGCCTGCGCGCTGCTGCCGTCCATCTCGGTACGGTACTGGTTTATCTTCTGATCGTGTGCTTCCAGCGAGGATTTATACTCTCGGGATTGCTGATAGAAGATTGCGGCCTGCAACGTGGAGTGAGAGTTCGCCGGATCGGGCACGTAATCTTTGCCCGAAGTCTGTGCTTCGAGCCGCGCGGCCTTGGCCGTGAGCGAATCGAGCTGATCTTGCATCGACGTTAGGTCGGCCGCGCTGATGGTCGGGTTGAGGCGGGCGAGCAACTGGCCCTTGCGAACGATATCGCCTTTTCGCACATTGATGCTCTCGACGATGGAGTGGTCGAAGGGCTGCACGACGATATTCGGCGCGTCGGCGACCAGCTTGCCGCTGGCCGATACGATCTTGTCGATCTCGATCAACCCGCTGGCGACGACTGTGGAGACCACCAGCAGGAAGACGAAGAGGTTCGTCGCGCGCGACAGCCTTGGAATCGGCTTCGCGATGATCGCGGCCGAGGGGCTCTCGAATTCGAGGGCGGCAAGCGGCAGCGGGCTCGTATCGGCCCGCTTCGCCTTAGCTGGCTTGGATAAACGAGGGAGCAGGAGCGGCATGGACTTTTCCTTGGTAATCGGAGTGGCGGTTCTGTTGAAGCCAGAGGTGGCGATAGACGGCGCAGCGCTCTACCAACTCGCGATGCGGACCAATATCGATGACCTTCCCGCGGTCGAGGACGAGGGTCTTGTCGCACTCGACAAGCGACGAGAGGCGGTGGGAAATGATCACCATCGTACGGCCGCGAGCCATGCGCTGAAGGTTGGCGTTGATGAGCGCCTCGCTTTCCGGATCGAGCGCGGAAGTTGCCTCGTCGAGGATCAGCAGCTTGGGATCGGCGATCAGGGCTCTGGCGATGGCGAGACGCTGCCGCTGGCCGCCGGAGAGGTTGGTGGAACCCTCCTGTATCCAGGTCTCATAACCTTGGGGCAGGCGCTCGATGAACTCCTCGGCACCGGCAAGCCTCGCCGCGCGCACGGCGTCCTCGAAGCTCAGGCCCGGCCGCCCGGCCAGGATGTTGTCCTTAACCGAGCCGCGGAACAGGAAGTTGTCCTGCAGCACCGCCCCGAAGCTCTGGCGCAGATGACGGAGGTTGATCTCCCGCAGTTCAATTCCATCGATCTTGATCGCGCCCGAATATTCGGGGTTTATGCCCATGAGCAGGCGGGTGACGGTGGATTTGCCTGACCCCGAACGCCCTACCACGCCCAGCATCATGCCGGGTTCGATGGCAAAGCTTATGTTGTCGAGTGCGGGCGACTTGCTGCCCTCATATTTGAAGGTCACCTCATCGAAGCTGATCGCGCCTTCGAGTTTCGGACGCAATCCGTGAGTGAGCGCGCGCTTCTCGGTCGGGCGGTTGAGCACCCATCCCACCTGAAACAACGCCTGGCGCGCTTCCTGGACGTCCTGAAGAAGACGGGCCAGATTCACCAGCGGACCGGCGACGCGGCCGCCAAGCATCATGAAGCCGATCAGACCGCCGAGAGACAACGGGTTATTCGAGGTCATCGCGAGATACGCGCCAAGCGCCAGAACGCCCGCCTGCGTGTATTTCTCGAACGGCATCACGAGCACCATGGGCCAATTGCTGAGCTTGCCCATCCGCATGTTGAGATCGCCGACGGTGGCAATCCGCTGATCCCATTCCGCTGCGCGAGTGGATTCAAGGCACAGCGACTTGACCGTGCGGATGCCGTAGATGCTCTCGACCAGCGTTGAGCCCTTGTCCGATTCCGCCTGGATGACCTTGCCTGTCAGATCCGCGAGCGGGCGGAGAAAGGCCCAGATGATGAGGGTGATGCAGGCCGCTGCGGCCAGCACGGTCCAGGCGAGCGTCGGCTCCATGTAGAACAGCACGGGCAGCAGCAGCAGCACCATGGCGACGTCGATGAAGGTCGTAATCATGCGACCCGTGAGGAATTCGCGAACGCGATAGAGCTGGCTCACCTTGTAGGAAAGCTCGCCGGCCTGATTGCGCTCGAAGAAGTCGATCGGCAGCGTCATCAACCGGTTGAATATCGCAAGGTGAAGTCTGGTATCGAGCCGCGTGGCGAGAGTGATGAGCAGCATTCGCCGCGACCATGCGATCAGCATCTCGAAGCCGAGCGCGATCAGAAGGACGACGACGATCAGCGTGAGCGTGTTCATGCTGTGATATGTGACGACCGTGTTCAGCGTCGTCATGATCATCAGGACGGGGAGCACGCTGAGGATGGTGATGGTAATCGAGCCGATCGCCACATCGCGCAGGATCGATTTCTCACCCCAGACCATGCGGGTGAGCAAGCCGAGGTCGAATGGCCTCTCATCTTCGCTCTCGCCGCGCGAGGCGCGCACGAGCAGCGCAGTGCCATCCCAGACTTGCTTGAGGCGGAGTTCGTCGATTGGCGTAGGCGGTTTGCTTGAGGGTGCCAGCGGATCGCGCACCAGAAGCACGCCGTGCTCATGATTGCGACCGACAACGACAGCGGCGCCGCCATCCGAAAGCAGCAGCAAGACCGGCGCCGGGTTGTCGAGTTTCATTAACTGACCGAAGCTGAGGCGCACAGCGCGGGCCCACAGGCCGTATTGGCGGAGCCATTCCACCAGCGCGGGCGAAGAGGGAGCGGCGCCGCCAGCATTGGGACGGATCCCCGATGGGTCGGGATCGACGCCGTGATAGCGGGCGACATGGGTAGCGGCGACTATCCGAGCTTGCAGAGCGGTAGTGCCCTGCCCGTCGGAAGCGGCCTTCTCGCCAGACTCGCTTGTGGCGATGTGCAGCGGAATGTTGGCAGGTGACACGAAGTTCATATCGATCACTCTATGGGCTGTTCAAGGAGAAATGGATCGTCTGTGCACGCGAGAGAGGAGGTCGGCCAATCAAGGCCGACCA
>NZ_JFZJ01000133.1 GCF_000636015.1 Rhodomicrobium udaipurense JA643 | reverse complement strand
GTGACGCTGACAGGACAGTTCCTGACAGGCAGTTAGGATCCAGCGCGGCGCATGCGCCTTTAAGCCAAGTCAAATTTGCTTGACCTAAAAGAAGCGCTGGCGTCGCGACGAAAGAACCATCGGCCCGCATTCCCCCCGGGCCAGCATTTTATATTGGCGCCGCCCGATGCAGCGGCGACATCACCTCAAAACCGAACCATGACCTGAGCGCGTCCGTAGTCGAAGTCTGAACCTCTCGCACCATCCGTGCCTTTGGCCGCGCTGATGTAATCGCCCGCGAAGACGTGCGCGAAGACCGCCTCGACCTTGATGAAGGTATTCACATCCCATTCGAGTTGCAGTTCCGCTATCTCGGCAACGCCACGGGCGGTAGATCCGGCAGTTAATATGGTGCCCGGCGGCCCATAGGCGGAATCGGCGACGGTATCCTTCCAGACCCAGTTCCAGTTCACTTCGATGAAGATATCGTGCGGAAGCTGAAACTGTAGGTAGGGCGAGATGTTGATCGCGTTCGAAAGGCCGATGAGCGACATTTCCGCGATCTCGCTTGCGGCAGGGTAAGGCGCTGCGAAGGTGCGAAAGGTTCCGTCATTGAGGTTTCTATCGCCGGTGCCGTAATGGGTGCGGAAGCCGAGCCGCGGCTTGATTTCCGATTCCTTCGGAATGCCGACGAGGCTTCCGACGCCGCTGCTGATGTCGCTGTTGAAGCCGAAGGCGGAGATGTCGGCGGTGCCGAATGTGCCGAACTGATAGGCGCCTTCGACCGCGTATTTCACCGGCCCGATGTCGCCCGACACGCGCGAGCCGAGCGTCCATCGTTCTTCGCGCGCAGTGCCTCGGGCATAGCGCGCACTCTCCTGTTCGCGGTCCATCAAGTATGTTTCAACCGTGAAGGGCGCGCCGAGGGGCTTTTTGGCGATCGCGTAGATGCCCTTGAACGTCTCGACCTCTGATGTCGTATCGTCGAACCAGCCCTTGTCGATGATCACGGGTTTTGCGTCGAAAGCCCTGACCGTAAGGCCGCCGTTTATATATTCCACGAGCGCACCGTCGAAAGTGCGGCGAATATTGGTCGGGTCGCGCACAGCGAGCCACCGCGTCGGGCCCAGCCAGAGCTCCTGGCGACCAAGCCTGATTGTCAGCGTACCATCGTCGGCGGACGGCAGGATGAAGTCCGCGAAGCCCTGCCTGAGGTCGAGACCGCTCTGATCGTAGGCGCGCGTGGTAACGCGGCCATCCTCAGTCGATGCATCCACCTGCATGAAGGCACGGAAGTTCTTCGAGAGATGTACATCCGTGTGGAGCATGATCCGCTCCTGATTGGAGGCGAAGTCTTTCTGTCGGGCGTTCAGATCGAACAGATAGGGAGCGAAGGTGTCGAGTCGGTAGCGGATCTCACCGCCGAAGCTGATGTAGTTTTCAGGCGAGCCGAACAGCGGCATGTATTTGAGCTGCTCGTAGCCGGTTAGCGACTCGTCCTTTTTTGCCAGCCAGGAGTAATCTTCCTTCCAGCGGTAGAACTTGAACTCGATCTCTTCCTTGCTACCAACTGATGATGCGCTGCCCTCGGCCTCGGCGCGCGCCGTCGCGAAAATCATCGCGCAAGACGTACAGAGCAGGAACAAACACGCCCAGCCGCGAACCAACAAAGCCCGCGCTCGACGCGGTGCTCGAAAATGCCCACCCATTGCTTTCCCCCGGCCCGGCCCGCACTTCCGCAGGGCGCGGACGACTGCCCAGTCGCTGCTTTTTTTCTCCGAGTTGCGCCTATTGTTTTGCCCAAAGCGCAACGGGAAATTCGTTCTAAGCCAGATCGTTGAACGCCGTCATGTAGCCTTTCGGCTAGAGCTTCGCGCCGTGAATGCAACCGCTCGCGGTGTTTCGTCCAAATCCAACTCAATCCACGGTTGCTATCTAGATCGACTCCAACGTGTGTCTTTCTGGTTTCGCTAGTTCGCAAATGCGCAGGCTAAGCTCGAACTTTCTGCGCGACCCCGTTGACTAATAATGTTTCAATAGCGATCCTCCAAACGATTTTTTCGATCTGTTACGCGGTGGTTTGTTTCAGGAGTGCGTATCGTTTTTTTCTATAGTTTCAATAGCCAGTGCGGGTCGGGCATCTCAGGACGATTATTGAAGAGGGCAGAGGGAATGAAGCTGAGGATAGCGGCAGCCGCGGTTGCGGCGCTAGGGGCAGGCGCTTTTGAGGCGCAGGCCGGTTCGATAACGCAGCCGGGCGAAACAGTAGGTCTCGCGCTAGGCGCACCGCTGCCGGAGGGGGTATACTTTCTAAACACCGGAAGTGTTGGCGGTTTTCGAGCAGTGGGCGAGGATGCCACGCTCGGTGTGAATATTCCCGTGCTGGCGTGGTCGACGCCATGGCAGGTGGCAGGCGGCCGCATCGAGGCCTATGCAGCCGTGCCGTTCGTGGGCTACAGCCTGCCCAACGATACTGATCATTTTGACGTCTACAATCCGTTCTTCACGGCGGGCATCGCGTGGGATCTCGGCGGGAACTGGGGATTCAGCACCTTCGTCGGCGCTTACGGCCCTGTCGACAACGAACTAGGTCAGAACATGTGGGTGTTCAACAGCCGTTCGGCGTTGAGCTACACCGGTAATAACTGGAACCTGACTGCTCATGTCATCGTTGGTCTGACCGGCGAGGATGAAAATACCGGCGTCAGGACACATCCCGACTATGTCAACCTCGACCTGACTGCGGTCAAGACCATCGATAAGTGGCAGGTGGGCCTCGTCGGCTTCGGCTCGTGGGATACGAGCGGCACTTTCTACACAGACAAGAAGCAGTCTCAGTTCGCGCTGGGCGGTCTCGTTGGCTACGACTTCGGCAAGTTCACACTGCAAACCTACGTGACGCATGATGTCTGGACGGAAAACTACGAGACCGAGGAAACGCGCGGCTGGCTGCGCCTCATCCTTCCGGTTTGGTCCGCGCCGCAGGCAGAACCTGTCACCTACAAGCGCTGACGTTGAACATTGGTCGCGCCCGCCTGTAAATTTCGTAGCCTTTTCACCAAAAGGACGAAGATCTTCGACCTTTGGGCAATATCAGCGACTATACAGTCGCCATAGAGTTTAGCAGCCTTCACATCAAGTGAAGGGAAATAAGAAAATTGGGGAGGGACGCCGGTCATCACAACATCGGCAGTCTTGCATCGGCGTTCATTTTTGTAGGGCGCGAGCGCTGCTTCTCGCCCCGCAGCCCCACTGCGTTTGGATAGTGAAACGACCAGGAGACTCACTGCATGAAATTGCCTCATTTTAAATCCGCTGTGGCGGTTGCGGGCTTACTCGCCGCCCTTGCCGTGAGCGGGCCTGCCTTGGCCGGTCCGGTGACATGGGAAGATATCGCTAACGACGACAAAACGCCGGGCGATGTCCTGAGCTACGGTCTCGGCCTCAAGGCCCAGCGCTTTAGCAAACTGGACAAGATCACCCCAGATAATATCGGCGCCCTTATCCCGGTGTGGAGCTTTTCATTCGGTGGCGAGAAGCAGCGCGGACAGGAAGGCCAGGCGCTGGTTCATGACGGGGTGATCTATATCACCGCGTCCTACTCGCGTATATTTGCTGTCGACGCGAAGACCGGCAAGCGGCTATGGGAATACAACTATCGACTGCCTGATGATATCCGCCCGTGCTGCGATGTCGTCAATCGCGGTCCGGCTATCTACGGCGACAAGGTTTTCTTCGGCACGCTCGATGCTGGCATCGTGGCGCTGAACAAGGACACCGGCAAGCTCGTCTGGAAGAAGAAGTTCGGCGATCACACGGTCGGCTACACCATGACCGGTGCTCCCTTCATCGTGAAGGACCAGAAGAGCGGCAAGGTGCTGCTTATCCATGGGTCTTCGGGTGACGAATTCGGCGTTGTCGGCTGGCTGTTCGCCCGCGATCCCGATACGGGCGAAGAAGTGTGGGCCCGTCCGTTGGTCGAGGGACACGTTGGACGTCTCGGCGGCAAGGAATCGACCCCAACCGGCGATCCGAAAGCGCCCTCCTGGCCGCGCGACAAGGACGGCAATCTCGTTGAGGCATGGAATCACGGCGGCGGCGCTCCGTGGCAGACGGCCAGCTTCGATGTTGACACCAACACCATTGTGATCGGCGCGGGCAACCCGGCTCCGTGGAACACATGGAAGCGCACCAAGGAAGGCGACGATCCGAAGAACTGGGACAGTCTGTTTACCTCGGGCCAAGCCTATGTCGACGCCTCGACGGGTGAACTCAAGGGCTTCTTCCAGCACACGCCGAACGACGCCTGGGACTTCTCCGGCAACAACTCCATCATCCTGTTCGACTATCAGGACGCGAACGGCAAAACGGTGAAGGCCTCGGCTCACGCCGACCGCAACGGCTTCTTCTTCGTCACGGACCGCGAGAAACTGGCAACCGGCGCCGGCTACCCGAACAAGCCGACGGCCTTGATTGGCGCCTGGCCGTTCGTCGACGGCATCACCTGGGCTTCCGGCTTCGATCTCAAGACGGGCCGTCCGATTGAAAAGGACAATCGCCCACCGCTGCCAAAGGGCGACGCGCAGAAGGGCGACAGTATCTACGTCTCACCGCCCTTCCTTGGCGGCACCAACTGGATGCCGATGTCCTACAGCCCGCAGACCGGTCTGTTCTACATCCCGGCAAACCATTGGGCTATGGACTACTGGACCGAGCATCTGACCTATAAGGCTGGTGCGGCGTATTTGGGCCAGGGCTTCCGCATCAAGCGCGTCTACGACGATCATGTCGGAATCTTGCGCGCCATCGATCCGAAGACTGGCAAGATCGCGTGGGAACACAAGGAGAAATTCCCGCTTTGGGGCGGAACGCTGACGACTGGCGGCGGGCTTCTTTTCACCGGAACGTCCGATGGTTACGTCAAGGCGTTCGACACGAAAAACGGCAAGGAACTCTGGAAGTTCCAGACCGGCTCGGGCGTCGTCTCCATCCCGATCACCTGGGAAATGGACGGCGAGCAATATCTCGGCATTCAGTCCGGCTATGGCGGCGCGGTTCCGCTCTGGGGCGGCGACATGGCCGAGCTGACGAAGCAGGTGACGCAGGGCGGCTCCATGTGGGTGTTCAAGCTCGCCAATTTCGGAAAGCAGGCGAGCAAGTAATCGCGCATCGCTGAAAGGCCCGACCCGGCCTAGACGCCGCCCGGACAGTCCCCGGCGGCGTCTCATTGCCGGCTAACCTCAGATGCATGGCGCGGAGGCATGCCTTCCGCGCTTCCCGCAACCGTCAGTCGGTCGTCCCCGAACTTGGCGTCCGACACGAGGAAAGCATGACCTTTCGATTTCCGAACAAAAAACTGCGCTGGTCTTTGGCTGGCATCGCGCTGGGGAGCCTGCTTACCGCAGCTTCGTCGGTGTCGGTGTATGCCGACGATACCGACGAAGAATCCCTCATAAAAAACGGCTGCGGAATGTGGCCTCATGCACAGTGCCAAGGGGTAGATCTGCGACACGCCGATCTTTCGGGCAAGAACCTCGCTGGCGCCGATTTTTCGGGAGCAAAGCTTGCGCGGGCGGATCTGCGCGGAGCCAACATTGCGGGCGCAAACTTCGACAATGCCGATCTGACGGCAGCCCGTATGAGCAAGGTTACCGCGCCCACCGCGACGTTTCGCAATGCGCGGCTCGTCGGTGCGGATCTGGAATTCGCCCGCCTGTTTCGCGCCGATTTTTCGGGCGCCGATCTGACGGCAGCCAATCTGGAGGCGGCTCGGACCAATTTCGCCTGGTTCGTCGGTGCCAAGTTGGTCGATGCCAATTTGCAGGAAACGAAGTTCTTCACGGTGAACTTCAAGGACGCGGATTTGACCGGCTCTTACCGACGCTTCACCATTTTTCCTGAGTCCTTTTTCGAGGGCTGCAGGGGGTGTCCGGAGGATTGGAAATGAGGCGATTGCTTATCATCGGCTTCTCACTCCTAGCGGCACTGGCTCCAGTTCGCGCCGAGGAGGCGGCCAACCGGCCTAGCGTGGACGCATCACAGCTCACGGCGTTGGGCATCGAGTGGCGGCGCGTGAACCCGTACCGCGGCAACGCTGCCGCGATCGAGATCGGTGGACAGGCATTCGCTCAAACTTGCGCTCGCTGCCACGGACCGGAAGCGAACGCAACCGGGCATCCGGCGCCCGATCTTCGCCGCATGGATGTCGCCTGCAGACGCATCAAGACCCCCGAAATCAAGGCGAAGTGCATTGCAGACAACGACCTTTTCTTCAGCAACAGCGTTCGCAAGGGAAAAACCATTGTTGGCGTCGTTCATATGCCCGCTTGGGAGCCGGTGCTGGGGCAAGAACTGATCTGGGCCATTCGTTCCTACATCGAGACGCGTCCGCTCACGCGCCTCGAGCCGAATCCATCCGAAACGATGGCGGCGCACTAGGTTTACCCAGTTTGATGAAGGCGTAGTTGCAGCCGCATTCGATCAGGTCGAGCCTGATGGATGCGGCTTCTTTTTTGAGATAAGTGCTTTTTCAATCGATTGTTGCTGCCTCGACTTCGGCATTTCCAACGAGGGCATGTGCTCTTCGTGCGGGCGCATATCGATACAAATACTTCCTGCTACCGCACACCGTTCAGCGCTCCTTTACCGGTTCAGCCGCTGTCTGAACAACGAAAAACTCACCGACATTGATCGAGCGTGAACTGAAGTTTCCCTTCTCCGGCAGCGCTGGTGTGAGGTGGCAAGCGATGTGGCCTACAAACGTCCGGCGGCGCGTCTCGAACCCAAGGCAGGAGGCGCGCCGACAATCGGAGGCATGGTCATCTCTCTGAAAATACGTAAGGATTTCGTGCGCGAGCGACGCAGAGCAGCTTCGACTACTCCTCGTGGACCGTCTCCAGCCATGCCCGGATGCTCCACATGGCTTCCTGGCTGAGGATGCCCTCAAATTTCGGCATATAGACGCGGCCATCGCGAGTCGAGCCACCGCGAATGCGCGTCAAGAACCACTCATCGCCATCGAGGCCGGTTGGCAGGTAGCGCAAGTCCGGGGCAATGCCACCCGAGACCGCTCCGAGACCATGGCAGCGAGCGCAGTTCTGATTGAAGGCCGCAGCGCCGATCTCGATGGCTTTCGGATTGCTGCGATAGGGATTTTCGGGAAGCCATGCCTCGCCGAGTTTTGGCAAGTCTTTGGTGTCGACTGGCTGGGGGGCCATGTCACCATGCGCTAGTGCTGTGCCTGTCGCGGCCGCGAGGAGAAGGGCGGCACCGCCCAGGATCGTCTTCAGCGTTTTCATCGTCTCAGGGCTCTCGCAGATTAAGTCGCGTGTTTCGTTTCAATACTAGGATAGGTATGGCTCCGGCCTATTCAGCCATTTGCGCAAATACCTGACAAAGGCGTGCATCTATTGAGATGCTGCGCCAGATCGTCTTGATGTCGCAAACCGCTCTATTTGAACGGATTGGGCGAATGCATGTTAGCTCAAGCCCGGGCTTAGTCGGCGTAGTGACGCCGAGCCAATCATCGGATCGGCTAATTTTGTGGCGAGCTGCGTCTGACGCAGGCTTGCGAGCAGATAACATCAGTTGAGGTAGTAGCCGACACCTACGATGTAATCACCCACACGGCGGATGAACGAGCGCTTGTGCTCCACCTTGTTTTCGGCACGGTTGAGCCAAACGTAATCCACCTCGCCTGACCCTGCTGACTGGGCAATATTGATCATTTCACGGACCAATTCCTTGCCTTCTGCGTCTTTCATTGCAAGAGCATCCGTGCCGGTAAGGGCAGGATTTGCACCCGAGGCCATGTATCGGCCCTTCATGTCGAAGACAAATACATAAAGTTCCCGAGCAACGAACCCACCATTAGCCCGATCATTGAAGGCGACGAAAGCGCGCTGCGGTCCTTCGCGCTCAACAAAGCTGACAGCGCGATCAAGAAGAACCTGCGCCTGAGCCGGTCCCATGTTGTCGGACTGCGCCTTGAGGTAAGCGAGAAGATAATCTTGCTCCGCCCTGTCGGTAATGGCGACGTGTCGCATCCGCGTTCCCGGAACGAGCTTCGTATTGTCCGAGATCCACTTCCTTAGCGTTTCCTCATTCCAGACCAGCCCGGATGACTTCAAGCCGTCGGAATAAACGAATGTAGGGAGCGACGCGGCTGGGCGCCCCACAATCCCATGCAAATTCGGCCCGAAGCCGAGCTTGCCTTGATCAACTGAATGACAAGCCTGGCAGCGGTGAAACACCTGCCGTCCGGCGATTTCCTCTACCGTCTCCGCCCCCGCGATATTCGCGGATCCGAGAACGCCGACGATCGCCAGAATCGCACCGCTTTGACGTCTCATCTGTTTGATATCCCTCCAGAAACCACTTTGGCCCAAGCTAGCATGCTGCCAGCTATTCGACCTATGTTGCGTGCAAGCCGCCACGACGTTGGGCATCTTCCGGGGCTTCCCGCAGAACGCTCACGCTCACGAGGCAAGCCCCGACCAGCTCATCGTGGACGAGCTGCAGACTTCTGAGAATGTCGGCACCATGCGCTGCTCCGCCGAGCTTTTTGAGAGCCGGGGCGGAGCAGCCATTGGTTTATCAA
>NZ_JFZJ01000132.1 GCF_000636015.1 Rhodomicrobium udaipurense JA643 | reverse complement strand
AGCGTGCAGCGATGTGGACCAAACGTATGCGCCTGAGCACTGGCCGCGCTGAGAACGCCATAGACGATGCGCCATGTGACGCAGCCCCCGTGACGGCGGTCGAATGCCGCCAGCGCGCACTTGAGCGCGCTGGCGGACAGCGGCCGGTATCCGGGCCTCGGCTGGCGCGCGCCCGTGTTGCGCAACGCTCTGAGAAAACCCGCCGCGTCGCCATATTCGGCGGCAATTGTCTCCTCCCGCACGATGCCGTCGAGCGCGGGCATATCGAGCAGGCCGACGGGCTCACCAAGGCTTTCGAGTGTCTCGCGCCACTCGGGAAAATTGCCGGGGCCGATGGTGGCGAACACGATGCACCCGCCGGGCCTCAGCAGTCGCCGCCAGTTATCGAGGCTTCGGCGCGGATCGTCGCACCATTGCAGCGTCATGCTTGAGGCCACGAGATCGAAGCCGTCTGAAACGGCTGGGCGGTCGCCGTCCATCGCTGCGAACGTCGTTTCCGCGTCCCGTTCGCCTGCCGCCGCCATGTTTTCACGACAGCGCGAAACCATCTCGGGGCCGATGTCGGTGAACAGAAAGCGGCCGCGGGGATAGCGCGTGAGCAGACGGCGCGAGAAAAGCCCGGTGCCGCACCCGATTTCGAGAACGCGCGGCGCGTTCGCGCTGGGCAGAAACTCGGCGAGGCGCGCAGCCACCGTCTCCTGAAGCGCCGCGTTGGCGTCGTAGGTCGAGACGCTTTCCGAGAAGCGGCGTGCGATTATGCCCTTGCGGGACATGGGGTTCTCACTTGGGATTCCTGAAAAGAGACGGGCGCCGTCGCCGGGACGAGCGCGCCAACCGCCCCTGTTTCCCTCTCTCGCGGCCAAAGCGCAAGGCTCCTTGCTCTCTCGTCGCAGCGAAACGCTCCACCGATGCCGCGAAATGACGCAACGGCAATGCTTCTAACGTCTCGTCGTTCAGATTGCAAAGTGGCTGATTTTCTATTTAATTCGTCAATATTTTCGAGGGGTGTTTCTTGGATACGCGTATCAGCTCCATTGCCAGTGATCTCCGCGCGGGACAGACCCCGCCCGAAGTCAGCGTCCGGACATTTCTCGGCTGGTTCGACGCCCAGCGCCGCCGCTACAGGATCGTTCAGAACATCCGCGACGAACTCGCGAAAGAGGGCGTGCGCACCGTGCCCGATTTCGAGACGGTCTGGATCGACGCGCCAATCAGGTTCGTCCTCTCCGAAGGGAACGGCGTTTTCGTCAATTTCGAGCCGAAGGTGCCCGGCGAAGAACCGCTGAAGGCGCCCGAGACCGTTCCGCCGGGCCGCTGGGAGACCCGCGAGGCGACCTACAAGGTCGGCAGGCTCGCCGCCGCGAACCAGGGCATCGTCTCCGTCCCGCCTGACAAGTCTGTCGCACAGGCCGTCACGATCATGATGCTGGGCGGCTACTCCCAGCTTCCCGTCATGACGGACGAGGAGACAGTGCTCGGCATGCTGAGCTGGCGCTCCGTCGGCACACGCACGGTCCTGAACCGGCCCGCGACGCTGGTCCGCGACGCGATGGAACCGCATCACGAGGTGCGATCCGACGTCTCCATCTTCGATGCGATCCAGGCCATCGTGGCGAACGATTACGTGCTCGTGCGCGGCGTGGATGGACGCATCACCGGCATCGTCACAGCCAACGATCTGAGCCTCCAGTTTCATGACCTGACCGAGCCGTTCCTGCTCCTCGGCGAGATCGAAAATCTGGTCCGCAACATGATCGGCAACGCGTTTTCAGCGGACGAACTCAAGACCGCCTGCAATCCCGCGGACGCGTCGCGGGTCGCCTACGTCGAAACCGTCGCGGATCTGTCATTCGGCGAATATATCCGCCTTCTGCAATTGCCGCAGAACTGGAGCAGACTCGGGATCGACATCGAGCGCGAGGTCTTCTGCCAGTCGCTCGACGCGGTGCGCAAGATCAGGAACGACGTGATGCATTTCGATCCTGACGGCATCGAGCCGGTAGAACTGCAACAGCTTCGCCAGTTTACGCGCTTCATGCGGCAGCTTGCCAGCGTGCGGGTGTAGATCCGAAGACGATCCAAGCTCAGGCTGAGCAAGCTATCACGTAAATTTAACCGTCAGATCACGTGCAATAACGACACTGTGGGAACCGTTGGCTTCGAGTACAGGTTAAAATCATTTAGAATGATCCAAACGCGGCCGGTCACGAAACGGTCCGGGAGAAAGGCTCTCACGGCTCGAAAATACGGCGTTCCGGCTGCTGGCCGAACCTGTTTGACCGGAGTGCACCGTGGCTTCGCATCCTCTTTCGCATCATGAAATTCTGAGCCTCGTCGCGCCGTTCACTCGCCGCGGACTGCATCCTGACTTGCAGTCCACCAACCGGCAGGAACGACGACTTGTCTTCAAACCGGTCGAACGCCTCGGCGAACGAGAGGGCGCGCCCGCCTATACCGAGACGCTCGAACTTTACTGTACGAGCGGCGCCGCCACGCCGCACAAGCTGAAACGCACAACCGTGTGTTCGACCGCGCCGGAAAATTTCGAGGCGCGGCTCGAAATCGAAGGCCGCGATCTCGCAGACATGCTCGATTGCTTCGACACTGTGCCGTCGTCGAGCCAGTTTCGCTTCGGGCTTGGCTTCAAGATGGTGAAATGCTGGCGGCTCCTGCGCGGCAGCGGCAAGACGCCCACCGGTCAGCCCGCGACGCAGAAATCCCTCACCCACATGGCCGCGACGCTTGGCGATCTCACCGTGAAGGCCACCGCGCCAACAGTGAAAGCCGATCCCGAAACGATCATCGAGATCGAGCCGCCCGAAGGCGCGCATCTGCGTCTGCCGGAAGACTTGCTCGCCGTGCTCGGCTGGAACTGGAGCCTCCTCCGCAGGCGGCGCGATACGTGGCGCGGTATCCTCAAGACGTCGGGTCGCGAGCCGGACCGCAGTCGCCGGGCGGAATTGAACCTCGACAAGATGGTCGAGCATCTCGTGCAGACTTTCGGGGACGCGCCCGCGCGCTTCCACGACCGGCTTTACAAGGCGCGATGGGGCGTCGCATTCCGCCGCTCGCTGCCCTTGCTGGTCGCTCTCACGCTGATCGGCCTCGCCGCGCTGTCCTCACGGCTCGAACTATCGGAGGACTCGTTGCTGCGCATGCTGATCTTCAACGCGCCGCCGCTTCTCATGGTGTCGGTGTTTTGCATGCGCAGGCTGCCGCAGATCGAAATCCCACCGCTGCCGCGTCGGCTTAAAGCATCGAAATGGATGCTGGACCCGGAGCCGGCCTGAGGCCGCGTGAAGAATATGCGCTGCGACAAGTAACGGATGCAAGCCAGAGCGCGAGTTACAGCCGAAAGACTAAGGGAACAAGATAACTATCTGTGCATTGCAAGTACACTGATTAACTTTGCGCCGGAGGGTAAGGAATGGCCGGAAACCCGATGAACGTGCCCCCCGTCTCGATCGCGACCGCGAAGGCAGCGCTGATCGAGCAGTTCGTCAACCCCGTCCTGCGCCGCAGGGCGACGATGCTTTGGGGGACGCGCGGTGTCGGCAAATCCTCCATCGTGCGGCAAGTCGCGGCCCATTACGGCGTGCCGCTGGTGGATTTGCGCCTCACCACCATCGAGCCGGTGGACATTCGCGGCGCGATCTACGCGGACGATACGCTTGCGAAGACGGTGTGGTTTCCGCCGGAGTTCCTGCCCGGTCACGATCAGCCGCAAGGCATCCTGTTCCTCGACGAATTGACCGCCGCCGACCAGCGGTTGCAGATTTCGGCCTATTCGTTGATCCTCGACCGCCGCGTGGGGCATTACGAACTGCCGGACGGCTGGCAGGTGGTCGCGGCGGGCAATGCCAGTTTCCACGGTGCGGTGTGCCACGACATGGGAACCGCTCTCGCGGACCGAATGTTCCATTTTCACGTGCAGTCGGTGATCGACGCCTTCCTCGAATACGCGATGGCCAACAATTTCGCGCCGGAGGTCATGGCCTATCTCAAGGTGCGGCCCGACAAGCTCGACGACACCGAGTCGCAGCTTTCCAACGACCACCTCATCGGCTCCAGCCCGCGCGGCTGGGAAGACATTTCCAACGTGCTGAAGTCGGAGATGTCGGAACACGCGAAGCGCATTTTCGTGCAGGGCCGCATCGGCGCTTCCAACGCGGCGGAATTCTTCGGCGTGCTGCGCGAGATCCAGGCGAGCGTCGATGTCTTCAAGCTCATGGCGGCGAAGCCCGGTGCTGAGACGGTGGCGCTGCTGCCGCGCTCGCTCGATGGGCTATACGGCATGACCTACGGGCTTCTCGCGGCCTGCGTCGACTCGGACAGCGTGGCCCGCGCGCTCGAAATCGTGGAGCAACTGCCCGACGTGAGGGCGGAAATCCGCCTGCCGCTTCGCGAGGTGCAGACGCTTGCGATGGAACTCATCATGCAAAAGGCGCTGGCGACCGGCCTTGAGGGCGCGATCCTCGAAAGCCCGGCCTATGGCCGCTATGCCGAGGCGCGCGCGAAGGAGCCGACCTATGCCTGACGGGAGCGGCGCAAGCGACTTCGGCGCGGGTGCGGGCCTGCCGCCCGGCCATCGCGGGACGCGGGCCATACAGCGCATGGTGGAGTTTGCACCCTCGACGGGCGGCCTCGCGCTGTGGGTGAAGCACCTCGATGTCGCCGACCCCGCCGCGCCCGTCGTCTCCACGGATGGCACCACGCTTCGCTACGGCCCGGCCTTCACGGAAACGCCGGCCGCGGAACAGGTGGGCCTTGTGGCGCATGAGGTGCTGCACATCGCGCTGCGCCATCCGCAACGCTATCTCGAATTGCAGCAACTCCTCGGCGATGTCGATCTCGACCTTTTCAACATCTGCGCCGACGCCATCGTCAACAGCTCGCTGTCGCATCTGACGTGGCTGAGGCTGCCGCACCGGTCGGTTTATCTGGACGATCTTCTGCGCGACACGCTGAACATCCGCGAGGACGTGCAGAAGTCGCTGCTCGAATGGGACGTGGAGCGGCTTTATCGCGCCGTCGACGACCGTCAGCAGGCGGACAAGGGCGGCAAGCGCGATCAGCGCCGCCAGAAGAAGGGCGGCTCGGAGGAAAGCCAGGACGGCAAGAACGGCCGCGAAACGCAGCAGGCGCAGCAAACGAAGCCGGACGAGCGCAAGGACGGTCCGAAAGCGGCGACGGCTCGTGCCAAGGGCGCGGGAAGCCTGCGCGACCTCGTGCCGACGCCCGATCCCGATGCGCCCCCCGAAGCCGAGGCGCAAGCGGCGCTGCAATGGAGCGAGCGCATCCAGCGGAGCCACGCCAGCGACGGCATGCACTCGATGCTGCGCGCGCTCACCGCCGACCTGCCGAAGATCAAGACCCCGTGGGAGCGCGCGCTTCGCTCGCAGCTTGCCCGCGCGCTGTCGAAGAAACTCGACCTGTCGTGGTCGCGGCCGGCGCGCTCCTACATCGCCAATCAGGGGCGCATGGGCACGCGGCGCATGCCGTTCGAGCCGGGGTTCAGCCTTGCGAAGCCCGTGCCGCGTCTCGTGGTGGTGGTGGATGTGTCGGGCTCGGTTGAGGAGAAGCTGCTCGACCGTTTCGCGCTGGAGATCGAGGCCATCACACGGCGGCAGGAGTCCGGGCTGATGCTCATCATCGGCGACGACCGCGTGAGGAAAGTGGTGCGCTATGAGCCGGGCGTGTCCAACCTGCGCGAGATTGAGTTCGACGGTCGCGGTGACACGGATTTCACGCCGCTCCTCATGGAGGCGGACAAATACTGCCCCGACATCGCGGTGGTGCTGACCGACCTCGATGGCGCGGCGCGCTTCCGTCCGCGCTTTCCCGTGCTCTGGGCGGTGCCGGAAGCCTTCGCAAACGCCACCGTGCCGTTCGGCCGAAAGATCGTGCTCAGCTGACGTAGACGGGTGCCCACCCGTCGCGCGCCATGACCGCCTCCGTGACGCACAAGTCCGAGGCGCGCTCCACGTGACGCGTGTACCACTTCCTGCAAGACTAAAACCCATGTAATCGTTCAGCCTGCGATGTGACTCGGAGGGAACCATGCACGGCTTGCTTGCGGCATCATCCGCTTTCTTCCTTCTGCACCTTTTCCCGTCAACGCCGTTGCGTCGCCGCTCAGTCGCGATTGCAGGCGAGGGCGTGTATTCGGCGGCGTTTTCGATCCTTTCGTTGGCCGCGCTCTATTGGGCGGTTGTCGAGTTCAACGCGGCGTCACCCGGCGAAAAGCTCTGGTCTATGCCCGTCTGGTGGATCTGGCCGAAGGTGGGTCTCATTCTCTTCGCTTCGATTCTGCTCGTGGGCGGGTTGCTGACGCCTAACCCCTCTTCGCCCGGAGCGGAAAAGGTGCTCGAAAAACGTGACGCATCGGGCGGCATCTTCGCCATCACGCGTCATCCCGTGATGTGGGGGTTCGCCATCTGGGCCGTCGCCCACCTGCTTTCGCAGGGGACGGTGCGCAGCCTCCTCTTCTTCGGTGCGCTTGCGGCTACCGCGTTGATCGGCAGTTGGCTTCAGCAGCGGCGAAAACGGGTGACAGTGCCCGGCTGGGCCGATTTCGAGGCCAGGACTTCGTTCGTTCCTTTTGCGGCCATGGCGGACGGACGCGCGCATCTGAGCTTCGCCCAACTCGGCTGGTGGCGCGTCGCCATCGGTGTCGCGGTCTGGGCGGCCATGCTCCATTTTCACGCATGGATCGCGGGCGTTCCGGCGCTTAGCTGACGCCCGTGAACAGTTGCGGCTCAAGTCGTCACGGCACGAAGATCAGGAAGATGTACGTCGCGAAGATGATGAGGTGCAGGAAGCCGAACAGGATGTTCGTGCGCCCGGTGCCGAAGGTGTAGACGCTCACGAGCAGCGTGAGGAACAGGAGCACCATCGATTCCGAGCCGAGGCCGAGGATGAGATCCTTGCCCGTGTAGATCGTGATGACGGCGACGGCTGGCACCGTCATGCCGATGGTGGCGAGCGACGAGCCTAGCGCAAGGTTTATCGACCGCTGAAGCTCATTCGCGCGCGCGGCCCGAACCGCCGTGATGCCCTCCGGCGAAAGGATCAGCAGCGCGACGAGGAAGCCGAGGAACGGCTCCGGTGCGCCGAGGTCCGTCAGGATACCTTGCAACGAGGCGGTGAATGTTTTCGAGAGCAGAACCACCGCCACGAGCGACGCGATGAGGAGGATTGGCGCGCGGGCGCGAAGGCGGTGCCCGCTTTTCTTGTCGCCATTATCCTCGATCTCCGTCTTGAAGAATTCCGTGTGCCGCACGGTCTGGATGTATAGAAACAAGGCGTAAAGCAGCAGCGTCACGATCGACACGAAGATGAGTTGCGACGAGGTCAGCACGGGCCCGGCCGACGATATGGTGAAATTCGGTAGCACCATCGTCAGCATCGAAAGCGCGGTCAGCACGGCAAGGTAGACGTTCGCGCCCTTCGTCTCGAAATCCTGCTGGTAATAGCGGAGCCCTCCCGCCAGCATGCAGATGCCGACAAGACCGTTGGCGACGATCATGACCACCGCGAACACGGTATCGCGTGCGAGGGTGGGGTTGCCCTTTTCCTCGAACATGATCGACATGATCAGCGCAACTTCGATGATCGTTACCGAAATGGTGAGCACGAGCGTGCCGAACGGCTCGCCTATTTCGTGCGCGATCTCCTCGGCGCTGACGACCGCCGCGATGACGGTCGCGAACAGGATGGGAAAGACGACGAGCGACAGCCATAGCGGCGGCTGGTCCTTGATCGCCTGTCCGCCGAGGAAGGTGATGGCTGCGTAAAGCGCCAGCGCCGCGACCGGGACCACGATCCGAAGCACATCGACGACACCAATGCGCTGAGCCGTTGCCGGCGGCCTCACGGGCGCCCCTCAAGCGTGTCGAGCGCCTCGCGAACCGCGAGCAGGTCGCGCCAGGCGAGCCGCTTGGCGATGGGCGTGCGCAGGAGATAGGCCGGGTGAAGCGTCGCCATCGCGCGCGCGCCGGGGTGCCCCGGCAGTTCCAGCCATTTTCCGCGCAGCTTCATGATTCCCTCCGTTGCTCCGGTGAGTTGCTTGGCCGCAGCATTTCCCAGGAACACAACGATCTTAGGCGCGAGGAGTTCAATTTGCCTTTCCACAAAAGGTTGGCACACCTGCACTTCTTCCGGTGAGGGCGTGCGGTTGCCGGGCGGACGCCAGAACACGATATTGGTGATGTAGAAGTCCGCTTCGGTGAGGCCGATGGCTGCGAGCATGCGGTCCAGAAGTTGCCCCGCGCGGCCGACGAAGGGCTGGCCCTGCCGGTCTTCGTCCTTGCCGGGCGCTTCGCCGATGAGCATCAGCGGGGCGGAGGGCGACCCGCGCGACAGGCAGAGGCGGCTTGCGGTGGCCTTGAGGCCGCACCCTTCGAAACTTTCGAGGAGTCCGCGTAACTCTTCGAGGCTTTTGGCGCTGCGGGCGAGTTCGCGGGCCGCCATGACGTCGTTCGAGGCGGGCAGTTCGGCGGGAGCGGCGCGCGCAGTCGCGGCGAGGTGCGTCAAATCCGCCCGCTCTCGCGAGGGCGGTTTCCGGTTGACGTTTGCGTCAACGTCTATACCTTTAGGTAAAGGCTGCT
>NZ_JFZJ01000131.1 GCF_000636015.1 Rhodomicrobium udaipurense JA643 | reverse complement strand
GGAAGCGCGCGTCCGAATTGATGCCGGTCTTGCGGCCCGTCGCTGCCGTGCGCGCGGGATCGAAATACGCGCTTTCGATGAAGATCGAGGTCGTCGCTTCGGTCGTGCCGGAGGCTTCGCCGCCCATGACGCCGCCAAGGCCCAGCACGCGCGCCGCGTCGGCGATCACGCACATGGTGTCGTCCACCTCATACGTCTTGCCGTCGAGCGCGACGAAGCTTTCGCCCGCCCGGCCGAGACGCGCCGCGATGGGGCCTTCGAGCTTGTCCGCGTCATAGACGTGGAGCGGGCGCGCGCGGTCGTAGGAGACATAATTCGTGATGTCCACCGCCGCATTGATCGGGCGCAGGCCGATGGCCTTGAGGCGGCGTTGCAGCCACTCGGGCGACGGGCCGACCTTTGCGCCGCGCACGAGGCGCCCGACGAAATGCGGGCAGGCGTTTTCCGCGCCTTCGGGAAGCGGCAATTCGATGGCGATGGGGGAGGGGAACGAGCCCCCCTCGAAGACTTCCGGCGCGGGCTTCAGCGTGCCAACACCCGCCGCCGCGAGGTCGCGCGCCACACCGCGCACGCCGAGGCAATCGGGGCGGTTCGGCGTGATGGCGATTTCGATCACCGGATCGTCGAGACCGGCGAAATCGACGAAACGCTTGCCGACATGCTCCGCTGCCGCCTCGGGCAACTCGATGATGCCGTTATGCTCGGTGGAAAGCAGAAGCTCGCGCTCGGAACACATCATGCCGAGCGATTCGACGCCGCGAATGCTCGCCTTGCTGAGCGTCACGTCGAGGCCGGGAACATAGGTGCCGGGCTGGGCGAACACGCCGATAAGCCCTGCGCGCGCGTTCGGTGCGCCGCAGACGACTTGCAACAGCTCAGTGCCGTTATCGACCTTCAGCACGCGCAGCTTGTCGGCGTTCGGATGCGGCTCCGCCTCGACGACGCGCGCGACGATGAAGCTTTCGAGCTTCGCGGCCTTGTTCTCGATGCCTTCGACTTCGAGGCCGATGAGCGTGAGCTTCGCCGCGATCTCATCGAGCGTGGCATCGGTTTCGAGATGGTCCTTGAGCCAGGAAAGCGTGAATTTCATGGGGAGCGTGCCTGGGTGCGTGCCGTTGGAACTGGGCGGGAATTTTGCGAAAGCTTTCCCACGAACGCCCGGCGCTTGCAACAGCGGCGGCGCGACGCGCGGTTCAAAAATGTCGCGTCAGCGCTGGTGCTTCGCCTCGATCTCGGCAATCGCGTCTTCCACCGCGTCGAACACGAGGAGCGTCGAGGCGTGCCGTGCCTTGTAATCGCGCACCATTTCGAGGATCGCGAGGTCGGCCCAGCGCCCGGACGGCGGCTCGCCGCCCTCCTTCAGCATGCGCCGCATTTGGCCTCCCACCGCGCGAAGCTCCGCCGCCGACGAGCCGACGATGTTCGCGCCCATGACCGCCGCCGACGTTTGGCCGAGAAGACATGCGCGCACGTCCTGCGCATAATCCGTCACTCGGTCGCCCTCCATCCTGAGATCGACCGTGATGCGCGAGCCGCACAGCCGCGAATGCGCAGATGCCGTCGCGTCCGGGCTTTCGAGGCGCCCCGCGCGAGGCATGTTCGCCGAAAGCTCAAGCACTCTTCCGGTGTAGATGTCTTCCAGATTGGCCATCCTGATCCTGAACTCGGCACCCGCCCGCCTGAAGCGCGGCCTTGCGGACTTGCCGCCCTCTCCGTTACGATTATATGCTGTTTTGACGCGACGCATGCAATCGTCACCAATTGGAGGTGGTTCTTCGTCCGGTTTCACCGATCATCGCGGGGCCCCGTTTTTTACGCCCGCGCCCCGCGCAGAGGTTCGCTTCATGGAAAGAAAAGCCTCAGCGCCGGTACCGCCATTGCGGGAACCGCAGACCGGCTTGCGCGCATCGGGTGACACGCGCCGTCCTTCGCGCGAGGAGGCCGAAGCCGCCGTTCGCACGCTCCTCGCATGGACGGGCGACGATCTAACCCGCGAAGGGCTGCTCGATACGCCCAAACGCGTCGTAGATTCCTATGCCGAATATTTCTGGGGCTATGACGGCGATCCGGTGGATGAGCTTTCGCGTACCTTCGAGGACGTGCAGGGCTATGACGACATCGTCATGCTGCGCGACATCGATTTCGCCTCGCATTGCGAGCATCACATGGTTCCGATCATCGGGGTCGCGCATGTGGCCTACATCCCGGACCGGCGTATCGTCGGCATTTCAAAGCTCGCGCGGGTGGTCGACATCTACGCCAAGCGCCTGCAAACGCAGGAAACGATGACGGCGCAGATCGCGAACTGCATTCAGGAGGCGTTGAAGCCGAAAGGCGTCGCCGTGATGATCGACGCGCTGCATCAGTGCATGACGATGCGCGGCGTGCACAAGAAAGGCACGACGACGATCACCACGCGCTTCACGGGCGTGTTCAGCGAAGACAAGGCCGAGCGCGACCGCTTCATGCAGCTTGTGAACGGCACGCGCGTTCTGGCGAGCCGATGAGGGAATAATGAGCGCCGACAGCAAACTTTCGTTCGCCAAGCCGTCCACGAGCAAGGCGGAGCTTGAGGAAGGCACGGCTTTCACGCCGCGCTTCGATGAACACGGCCTGATCGGGGCCATCGTGACGGGTGCGGATGGCGTCGTCCTCATGTTCGCCTTCATGAACGCGGAGGCGCTGCGGCTGACCATTGAAACGGGCGAGGCGCATTTCTACAGCCGTTCGCGCAAGTCGCTGTGGAAGAAGGGCGAAACGAGCGGCAACGTGCTGCGCGTGCGCGAGCTTCTCACCGATTGCGATCAGGACATTCTCCTGGTGAAGGTGGAGCTTCAGGGCGAAGCCGCCTGCCATACGGGCCGCCGCTCGTGCTTCTACCGGCGCGTCGAGGCGGGCGCCGACGGGGTCGCTCTCGAATTCGTTACAAAATAAAGTGCCCGGAAAGAAGGGTTTAACCCGTTTCTTATCGCGGGATCGGTTACAGTGCGGAGACACCGGTCGAAACGAAGGACCAATGTCGAGCTACCGAACCGCGAACCACAGAACTGTCGTCAGAACGTCGCACTCGCTCCTTAAATCCCGTTCCTTGTCCGTTGGGATGGCGATTCACAGGCGGGACAGGGCATGAGGAAGGCACAGGTCGGACTTGCTCTTGGCGGCGGCGCGGCGCGCGGGCTTGCCCATATCGGCGTTCTTGAAGTTCTGATCGAAGCCGGGTTTGAACCGGACATCGTTGCGGGCACCTCGATCGGTGCAGTCGCCGGCGGATATTACGCGGCGGGCCAACTCAGCGACCTGAAAAGTTTCGCGCGCGAAATGACGATGCGCAAGCTGATCCGGTATCTCGACGTCAATCTCGCGGGATCGAGCCTCGTGTCCGGCAAGCGGCTGGAAAAGACGCTCGCCTCGCATATCGGCGATCTTCACATCGAAGAGCTGCCGAAGAAATTCGCCGCCATCGCGACCGAACTCGGCACAGGGCAGGAAGTGTGGCTCACTAAGGGGTCGCTCGCGGCGGCGCTTCGTGCGTCCTACGCGCTGCCGGGGATTTTCAAGCCTGTGCGAATCGGTGGGCGCTGGCTCATGGACGGCGCGCTCGTGAACCCGGTTCCCGTGACGGCGGCGCGCGCGATGGGCGCGCATTTCGTGATCGCGGTGACGCTCCATTCCGGCCACTACGTTCGCAACACGTTGTATCCCATCGAAGCGGAAGCGTCGTTCGACCAGAGGCCAGAGCGGGCCGAGGTGGACGAGCCCACGAGGAAAAGCCGCTTCGCGCTGGTACGGCGGCAGGTGTGGGGCGGTGGCGGCGGGCGCAAGCGCGACCGCGACGCGTCGCCGGGTATTCCGCGCGTGGTGCTCGAAGCGTTCAACATCACGCAGAACCGCATCGCGCGCTCACGGCTCGCGGGCGATCCGCCGGACGCCACCATTCAGGTTCATCTCGATGGCATCGGGCTGTTCGATTTCCACAAGGCCGAACAGGCGATCGAGCAGGGGCGTCTTGCGGCGCAGCGCTATCTTGCGTCGCTCCGGCGTGAAGGCGTCGAGCGGCCGAGCATCAGCGCATAGTGGTCTGGCCGCTTCCGCCTAATGCCGCCAAGCAATCGTCTACGCCTGAAGGACTGGCACCTGATATCAGCACCCGGTCCCATCAAATCAATCCCGCTCGCGAAGGCTGCGCCCGAGCGTCCATATCGAAGGAAAAGCGCCGATGCGCTTTTCTCAATCGGGGGGGCCTCGTCAGGGAAGCGAGGCGCTTCGCATTCGTAACTAAACTGCGCGACCCGGCTTAACTCGCGGCGAAATACTGCCGCATCTGCGCCGCTTCCGCTTCCGCTACGTCAAGCTTGGCCTTCACCACGTCGCCGATGGAAACGATGCCGACGAGGCGCTCCTTCTCGGTGACGGGAACATGCCGGAAGCGATGCTGTGTCATCTCCTCCATGACCCAATCGATGCTGTGATGCTCCGAACAGGTGGAGACGGGGCGCGTCATGTGGTCGGCCACAGTCTCTTCGAGCGCGGCGACTCCGCGTTCCGCCAGAATGCGCACGATGTCTCGTTCCGAAACGATGCCGAGCACGTGATGCTGCTCATCGACCACCACTACGGCGCCGATGCGGTTGGCGTGAAGCAGACGAACGATCTCGAAAACCGTTCGATCCGGCAGCACGCTAAGCACTTTGCGGCCTTTGCCTTTGAGAATTCCTGCAACGCTCATGGTATTCCTCCCAGAATACGGTCGCGGCGAGCCTGATGCCGCAGTGCCCGCCGCATTTTTGCGTTTCGGGCAACTCTCATGATGCGCGCGAAGCGGGAAACGCGCAAGCATGCCATCGCGCATGCCTTCCGCGCAAATTCGGGGGAGCTTTCGCTTCTGGACCGGACGGTGTCGCGCGCGCGTTACTTGACGCGAAACGGGCCTCGATAGCGCGTTCGAGCGGGCGCGGAGAGAATTTTCAAACGCGCCGGAACCCGGATGGCTCGCAGGCGTTATTCACACGAACCGATGACGCCGGCTCCCTTGCCCCCCAAGTCCCGTCCCCGCCGGTGTCAAAGGATATGGCCGGTGCCTCACGCCAAGGCACCGGCCAAATTTTTTGTGGGACGGCACCGCCCTGCGGCAGCGACGTCGCGATCAGACGCTCCCCGAGGCGAGACCGGTACGGAAACGGCGCGCGTTGGCCATGTAGCCCGCCGCCGATCGCTTGAACCCTTCAATCTCCGCCGCTGTGACCTCGCGCACGATCTTGCCGGGCGATCCGAGTACCACCGATCCCGCGGGGATCTGCTTGCCCTCGGTGATGAGCGCGCCTGCTCCGATAAGGCAGTTGTCGCCGATCACGGCGTGATTGAGGATTGTCGCCCCCATGCCGATGAGGCAGTTGTCGCCAACCGTGCAGCCATGCAGCGTGACGCGGTGGCCGATGGTGCAGCCGCGTCCGACACGCGTAGGCGCGCCGAGATCCGTGTGGATCATCGTCATGTCCTGGATGTTCGTGCCGCCGCCGATCTCGATGGGATCGTTGTCGCCGCGCAGAACCGAACCGAACCACACCGAAGCGTCGCGGCCGAGCACAACGCGTCCGAGAAGCACGGCTGTCGGCGCGATCCAGTAATCGCCCTCATGCGGCAACTCCGGGGAAATACCGTCGAGAGCGTAGATCGCCATGGCGCGCCTTTCCTATTCCTTCAGATCGTCTTCGAGGATCGCCATCTGGAATTGATAGCTGACTTCATTATCCTCGTCGTCCTTGTAGATAACGCCGACGAACTCCTCTTTTACGAACACTTCGACGGAGTCCTGTTTCTTTTGGCGTTTCTTGACCTCAATTGCCTCCAGGCTGAAAGTTTTCCGGAGGTATTTTTCGAGGGCCTTTGTTTCTGCGGGCGTCATGATCTGCCTGTCTGTTCGGCGCTTTCTTCGTAGCAGCCGCAATTTCCGTTGAGCGCCTGATCCATCATACGGGAGGGCTGCGCACAGCCCGCTTCGCCTACCACTCTCGCAGGCACTCCCGCAACAGTCGTTTTCGGCGGAACGTCCTTCAAAACGACACTGCCGGCCGCGATGCGTGCGCAATCGCCCACATGGATGTTGCCGAGGATCTTCGAGCCCGCGCCGATCATCACGCCGCGCCCGATCTTCGGATGGCGGTCGCCCGTTTCCTTGCCGCTGCCGCCGAGCGTGACGCTATGCAGGAGCGAGGTGTTGTCGCCGATTTCGGCCGTCTCCCCGATGACGATGCCGGACCCGTGGTCGAACATGATGCCGCGCCCGATCTTCGCCGCAGGGTGGATATCGATCCCGAAGACGCGGGAGGACTGGCTTTGCAGGTACATGGCGAAGTCGAGGCGACCTTGTTGCCAAAGCGCGTGCGCGAATCGCTGCGTCTCCAGCGCGTGGAAGCCCTTGAAATAGAGAAGCGGATCGATGAGGCGACTGCATGCCGGATCGCGATCGTAGACGGCCGAAAGATCGGCGCGGAAGACGACGCCGAGTTCTGGATTCGTCTCGATCACGCCGTTGAAGATCTGGCGGATGAGATCGGCGTTCACGTCCTCATGACCGAGGCGGGAAGCAAGCCGGTGGCAGACCGCCTGTTCAAGGGTCCGCTGATTGAGCACCGTGGCATAAACGAAGCCCGTCAGCTCCGGCTCTCGCTGGGCGATATCGCGCGCTTCGTCGCGGATCACCTCCCAAACGGGATCGTAGGGCGCCACTTTCGCAGGTCTGCCCTTCCGCTCATTTTTCAACATATGGCGAAAGCCCTCTCACGCCCGTAAAAGTTCCCGCAGTCTAACCGATCGCTTCCAACTGTGCAAAGTTTTGCCAGTCGTTGCAGTTGCATAGAAAATAGTCATGGTCCCGGCCGCAGGAAGGCCAGGACACCGTCCTTGAACGCGCGATCGCCGACGGCCTTCATGTGATCGCGACCCGGAATATCGAGCGTTCTCGCGCCCGGGATCGCGTCGGCCAGCGGTCCGGGCGGTCCGGCGATTGTGTCGTCGGTGCCGACCGCGACGAGGACCGGCATTGTCAGCGTGGCGAGTTCGTCGCCGGGGATGCGGTCGCGCGATGCCTTGATGCACGCGGCGAGCGCCCGGCGGTCGCTCTTCGTCTGGTCCGCGAAGATGCGAAAGCCGCGCGCGTTCGAGTCGGCCACGAGCGCCGGATCGTCGGTCATAAGCGCGTCGGCGATGGGCTGCGGGTCGCCGACGCCGTGGATCATGTTTGCGCCGAGCCCCGCGAAGATCGCGCGCCGCACCCGCCCGGGATGGGCCAGCGCGAGGAACGCCGCGATGCGTGCTCCCATGGAATAGCCCATGACGTCCGCGCGGGCGATGCCGAGGTGATCGAGCAGGCGGCGCGCGTCTTCCGCCATCAGCGGCCCCGCGTAAGCGTCGGGCTCGTAGAGCTTGCCGCTTGCGCCGTGGCCGCGATTGTCGAAGGTCACGACGCGAAAGCCGTTGCCGGTAAGCCAGCGGACCCAGCCCGTGTCTTTCCAGTTCGTGGCCGCGTTGGACGCGAAGCCGTGAATGAGCAGGATCGGATCGCCTTCGCCCTCGACCGTGTAGGCTATGTCCACGCCATCCGATGAAAATACGCTCATGAAGCCTCCAGCCGCGTTCCGCGGAATCTTGACGATGGCGCCGGAAAAGTAAAGTGGGCGTCCAAGGCAAGTTTGGGCTGCGGCGGCGCGGCGGTGACTCAAACGCCAAAATCGCCCCGCTGGCGGTGTCGCTCCCCCGCCACCCCGCGCGCGCCAAGTCTTTGTTCATCTCGCATCAACCGAAGAGCTGAATTCTTTAGTATCCACCAACGTCTCCGCAAGCTACGGTGTCCCGAAAGCAAGCAAAACTCGGCGGGTCGCATGCACGGACATAATCACGATAGCAGTCACGGTCACTCGCACGCCCATGCTCACGGCCACGCCCCGCAGAACTTCCAGTCGGCCTTCGCCATCGCCGTGGGGCTCAACATCGCGCTTGTCGTGGCGCAGGTCGTCTATGGCGTGATCGCAAACTCCGTGGCGCTCCTCGCCGACGCCGGACACAACCTTTCCGATGTGTTCGGCCTTCTGCTGGCCTGGGGCGCGGCGACGGCGGCGAAGAAGCGGCCGACGGAACGCTTCACCTATGGCTATCGCTCCACGTCGATCCTCGCAGCGCTCGCCAACGCCATCATCCTGCTGATCGCTGTGGGTGCCATCGCGCTCGAAGCCGGGCGCCGGTTTTTCTATCCCGAGCCGGTGGCTGCTGGCGGCGTAATGATCGCGTCCGCCATCGGTATTGTCATCAATGGCGGAACGGCGCTTTTGTTCATGCGCGGGCGGCACGGCGACATCAACATTCGCGGCGCTTACCTGCATCTTGCGGCGGACGCGGGCGTGTCGGTCGGCGTGCTTTTGGCGGCCTTCGCGATCTGGCAGACGGGCTGGATGTGGGTCGACCCGCTGGTCAGCCTCGCCATTGCGGGCGTCATCGTGGCGGGAACCTGGGGCCTGTTGCGCGATTCGGTGAACATGGCGCTGCAAGCTGTGCCGCCCGGTATCGATCCGGTCGCGGTGCGCCGCCATCTCGAAGCGCTGCCCGGCGTCGCCTGCATCCACGATCTGCATATATGGGCGATGAGCACCACCGAAA
>NZ_JFZJ01000130.1 GCF_000636015.1 Rhodomicrobium udaipurense JA643 | reverse complement strand
GATCGGCTGACGGCGAAGGTCTACGCCCGCGAAGATCTGCGCGCTCTCGGTGATGCCCGGCAGACGCTCCGCCAGGATCTTCGGGTCGAGGTGGTCGAGGTGGAGGTAGATGTGGTCCTTGTTCGGCCCGACACCGCGCCCCTCGCGAATCTCGATGGTCATCGAGCGCGAAACCACGTCGCGGCTCGCGAGATCCTTCGCATGCGGCGCGTAGCGCTCCATGAAGCGCTCACCCTGCGAGTTGGTGAGGTAGCCGCCCTCACCGCGCGCGCCCTCGGTGATGAGCACGCCCGCGCCATAGATGCCGGTCGGATGGAACTGCACGAACTCCATGTCCTGCAACGGAAGTCCCGCGCGCAGCACCATGGCGTTGCCGTCGCCCGTGCAGGTATGCGCGGACGTGGCCGAGAAGTAGGTGCGGCCATAACCGCCCGTGGCGATGATCGTCTTCTTCGCGCGGATGCGGTGGATCGAGCCGTCTTCGAGCGACAACGACATCACGCCCCGGCAGATGCCGTCCTCCATGATGAGGTCGAGCGCGAAGTGCTCCACGAAGAAATCGGCCGAGTAACGAAGCGACTGGCCATAGAGCGTGTGCAGCATGGCGTGGCCGGTGCGGTCGGCGGCGGCGCAGGTGCGCTGCGCCGGCGGGCCTTCGCCGAATTCGGTGGTCATGCCGCCGAACGGACGCTGATAGATCTTGCCCGCTTCGGTGCGGCTGAAGGGCATGCCGTAATGCTCAAGCTCGTACACGGCCGCGGGCGCGTTGCGACAGAGATATTCGATCGCGTCCTGATCGCCGAGCCAGTCCGACCCCTTCACGGTGTCGTACATGTGCCAGCGCCAATCGTCCGGTCCCATGTTGCCGAGTGCTGCGGCGATGCCGCCCTGCGCCGCGACAGTATGCGAGCGCGTCGGGAAAACCTTCGTTACGCACGCCGTCTTGAGGCCAGCCTGCGCACAGCCGAGCGTGGCGCGAAGGCCAGCGCCGCCCGCGCCGACCACGACCACGTCGAAGGTGTGATCGTGAATCTTGTATGCGCGCCCGTTGACCGTGGGAGCGGCCACGCCGTTCAGTGTTGCATCCGCCATGAGACTAATTTCCAAGGAAAAGCTTCAGGATCGACAGCACGCCGACGACGGCGATCACGATCACGAAGAATGTGTTCAGGAAGAGAAACGGAACCTTGAGGCCGTGGGGCATGTATTCCTCGACCGGAACCTGCATGCCGAGGCGCATATGGATGGCGGTCGAGATCACCACGAGGATCGACGCGATTGCGTTGAACGGGTGGCCGAAGAACGCCTTCACATCGCCGAGCGGCGCGCCCGCCAGCGTCAGGCCGGTGTAGACGAGGAATGCCACCACGAAGAGGTTCGACACAGCCGTGAGTCGCTGCGCCCAGAAATGGTCTGTGCCGGGGCCGCCGATGGCCGAGCCGAGGCCGCGGACCTTCTTGAGTTCTGTTCTATAGGTTGTCGAAGGCATCAGCGGGCCCCCCAAAGCGAAAGGGCGTGGCCCCAATGCGAAAGTGCGTAACCCCAGATGATCGCCGTCAGCGTGAGCGAGCCGAAGAGCGTCGCCCAGGACAGGAACTGGACGGCCGACTTGGAGAAGCCCCAGCCCACATCCCATACGAAATGCCGGATGCCGCCCAGCATGTGGTGCATGACCGACCAGGTGAAGCCGATGAGAATGACGAGACCGAGCGGCGTCGCGAGGTACGAACTGACCGTGTTGAAGGCCTGTTCACTTGTCGCGGCCGATGCAATCCAGATCGCGAGGATGAGGCTGCCAAAATAATTCGTGATCCCCGTCACGCGATGCATGATCGAAAGGATCATGTTGATCTTGAAACGGTAGATCGACAGATGCGGAGACATCGGTTTCGGCGCCAGCGGCCGTGTGCCCGCGATGGGCTTGGCTTCCGCCATCATGCAATCCTTCTTAACCCTCGATGCAGTTTTTCTTAACGTCCGGGACTATACCCCTCAGGCCGACGGGCAGCAACAAACGGCGGCGTGGTACCGCTTAGGCTTTTGGCGACAAGATCCGGGCGGGACTTCGACCCTAGCCAAGGTTCTGGAACCGGTCTAGGGTTGCCACTTCTTACAGGCTCTGGCGGTGAAATGGAAATCCAATTTGCCGCGCTTGCGCCGCCTCGCCGTCTTGTGATTGCGTACAACCGCAAGCGTAGCAAAGGTTTGCGGGCGGTCCGGCTCCGCCCCCGCTTTATGTATACCAGCCATGGCGGCGACGCGTCGCAGCCTATCGCGAGGTTGGACGCCGGTTGCAGGCCAATGCGAACGCCGCCAAGGCAGCGCCCGCCGACCTCGAACTCAGCGCGGCAGCACGGCCCAGTAGTCCAGGTCGAGCAACACGGCCGGATCGTATTGATCGCCAGCTTTGTACGGGAAGCTGGTGCAAGGCTTGTCCTTCGTCGCGATGAGACGCAGCCGAAGCGCGCCCGCATCGTCGCGGCCCGGCAGCGGTTGCTTGTCGAGCACCTCGCTCCACGCGTAGACGGTGTCGCCCGCGAACGCCGGGGAGACGTGCCGCCCCGCGTTGATCGCGGCGACGTGGAACGCGTTCTCAAGCCCGTTGAACGACAACGCGCGGGCGAGCGAGATGATGTGCCCGCCATAGATGAGGCGGCGCTTGAAGCGGCCCTGCGCCTGTTCGTGCAGGTTGAAATGCACCTTCGCAGTGTTCTGGTAGAGCCGGGTTGCAAGCTGATGCTCGGCTTCTTCGAGCGTCATGGCGTCGAGATGGTCGATCTTCTCGCCGATTTCGTAATCGTCCCAGCGCGCGGGATTGCCGGAAAGCGCTGTGTCGTAGCCTTCGAGCGTGAGCGGCGGGAGCGCGCCGCCGAGGTCGGCGGGTTCGAGGGCCGCCTTGAGCGTCGGCACGTGCGGCGCGGGCGCAACGGCTGCCTCGTCGCGCTTCTTCACCATCACCCAGCGCACATAATCCAGCACGGCTGCGCCGGTCTGGTCACGGCCCGTGGTGCGGACGTAGACGACGCCGGATTGTTTGTTCGAGTTCTCCTTAAGCCCGATCACCTCGGACGTGGATGACAGCGTGTCGCCCGGGAAAACCGGCTTCAGGAAGCGGCATTCCGCGTAGCCGAGGTTCGCTACCGCGTTCAGCGAGATGTCGGGCACCGTCTTGCCGAAGACGATGTGAAACACGAGCAGGTCATCGATAGGCGCGGCCGCGTAGCCGATGGCCTTCGCGAACGCGTCCGACGATTGCACCGCGAAACGCGAGCCGTAAAGCGCGGTGTAGAGCGCGACATCGCCCGCCGTGACCGTGCGCGGCGTCGCATGCGCGATCACCTGCCCCAGCCTGAAATCCTCGAAATAGTTGCCCTGACGTGCCTTGCTCATGGTTTTCCCCGTCCGAAGATGTTGGGGCACGTCATATCATCCACCGGTCACGGGTGGGAAGAACGCGATTTCCCGCGCACCTAAGACAGAAGTCTCATGCGACGCGTGAACCTGATCGACGGCGGCGCGGGTGAGCGCGGGGCGCGCGAAGGCGACGGCGTAGTTTTCCCCGCGCATGGTGAGCCACGCCACGACGTCGGCGATGGTCGCCACATGTGCGGGCAGCGCGACGCGCTCTTCCGACACGCCGACGCGTTCGCGCATCCAGGCGAAATATTTGATCGTTACGTCCATCGGTTCTCCCGCATTCGCATGAAATAGTGTGTGGCGGTGACAAGACTCAAGCCCGCCGCGATCCACAGGACGGCGAGGCCGGTTTCGAGGAGAACCCGCGCGCCCGGTTCGATGGCGGCGGCGAAAAGGAGAAAAACCGCGAGATATTGAGACGCGGTCTTGACCTTGGCGAGAGCGCTCACCGGGGCGGCCATCCCGTCGAGGCGGGCCATGCGACGGAGCGCGAGCACGGCGGTTTCGCGGGCGAGGATCACGAGTGCGGCGAGCACGTCAGCGCCCGAGATTGCGCCTTTCGCGATGAGGAGGACGAGCGCGGTGGCGATGAAGATCTTGTCGGCGAGTTGGTCGAGCATCGCACCGAAGGCTGTAACCTCGCGGCGTGCCCGCGCGATTCGCCCGTCGAGCGCGTCCGTCGCCGCCGCATAGGCGACGAGCGCGGCGGCAAGCGCGGGCGGCCATCCGCCCAGCATCGCAAGCGCGAGCAACGCGGCGGCAGCGATTCGCGACGCCGTGACGAGGTTGGCGAGCGTGATTGTGGGCACACTCTGCGTTTTTAAGCTTTGCTGCATCGCCGCTGAGATAAGCCGGGTGCGGGTGAATGGCAAACGAGCGCACCGCTTTAGATCGCTTCTGCGAAGCTCTCATCAGAACGCCAAACGTTTTTCTAAAGCTCGAAGCGCGTTTTCTAACGCTAAACGCGTTGTTCCAACGCCAAAACGCCGCTACCGTGCGCGCAAATCGCACCCATCGGTTCCGCCCTATGAAACACGTCAAGCCCACAACGACGCTCGATCCCGCCCATTCCTTTCAGGATCTGATCCTCACGCTCCAGCATTACTGGGCGGAGCAGGGCTGCGTCATCCTTCAGCCCTACGACATGGAAGTGGGCGCGGGCACGTTCCACCCGGCGACGACGCTGCGCGCGCTCGGACCTAAGCCATGGTCCGCCGCCTTCGTGCAGCCGTCGCGGCGGCCGAAGGATGGGCGTTACGGCGAGAACCCGAACCGCCTCCAGCATTATTATCAGTTTCAGGCGATCCTGAAGCCGTCGCCGGATAACATTCAGGAACTCTACCTCGAAAGCCTTGTGCGGCTGGGGATCGATCCGCGCGTGCACGACATTCGCTTCGTCGAGGACGACTGGGAAAGCCCGACGCTCGGCGCGTGGGGCCTCGGCTGGGAAGTGTGGTGCGACGGCATGGAAGTGTCGCAGTTCACCTATTTCCAGCAAGTCGGCGGCTTCGACTGCGATCCCGTGGCGGGCGAACTCACCTACGGGCTTGAGCGCCTCGCGATGTACATCCAGAACGTGGATAGCGTCTACAAGCTGAACTACAACGGCCGCGACGACGACAAGCGCGTGCTCTACGGCGACGTGTTCAAGCAAGCCGAGCAGGAGTATTCGCGGCACAATTTCGAATTTGCCGATACCGCGATCCTGCTCCAGCGCTTCCGCGACGCCGAGAAGGAGTGCAAGGCGCTGCTCGCCGCGGGCGAGCCGAAAGAGGAGGGCGCGCGCCATTTGCAGGTGCTGCCCGCCTACGACCAGTGCATCAAGGCGAGCCACATCTTCAACCTGCTCGACGCGCGCGGCGTGATCTCCGTGACCGAGCGGCAGAGCTATATCCTGCGCGTGCGCGACCTCGCGAAAGCGTGCTGCGCGGCGTGGCTCAAGACGGAGGCCGGCGGCGCGGCTTAGGTCGGAAATGACAATCGTCCGAGTTCGGATTATAACAAAGTGGGGGTTTGTTATAATCTGATGTGTAGAGATGGTATCAAAGACGTTGTTGATTCAATCTCGAATTACGGACGCCGCCCATGAACCGCGAAGAGTTTGCTGAATCTCCTTCGGGCACGCTCGTTCCGACAGAACGGGACCAATGGGCCTTTCTTCCGAATGATCTGCCCCCTTCGGGGCTCGATATGGGGAGGCTTGCTTTGCCGCTCGAGAAGGCTTCTCAGCTTCTCGGTGAATTGAACGGCATCGGTCGCGTACTGCCAAATCCTTATATCCTCATTCGCCCGCTGCAAACACGCGAAGCGCTGACATCGTCGAGCATGGAAGGAACATATACAACGATCGATGACCTCCTGCTTCTTGAAGCTGGCGCGTCGGAACACCCCGATGGTTCGGATACGCGTGAGGTATCTAATTATAGACGGGCGTTAAGTGCCGCTATCGACAGTCTCGAAAAACTGCCTTTATCCATTCGGACCTTGAAGGACGCTCATCGCACCCTTTTACGAGGGGTGGCCCGTCATAGAGGGCACGTGGCCACGCCCGGCGAGTTCAAGCGTCATCAAAATTTCATTGGCGGAAAGGTGGGGCTGATTGAAAACGCGAGATTTATACCGCCTCCACCGAAGGACGCGTTGATTGCTCTCGAAACTTTAGAAAAATACATTCACCGTGACAACAGGTTGGGAATTCCCGATCTTATCGACGCAGCTCTGATCCATTATCAATTCGAAACCATTCATCCCTTTTCGGATGGCAATGGCCGCGTCGGGCGAATGCTGATTACATTGCACCTCTATATGCGCGGTGCAATCAGGCAGCCAATCCTCTATCTCAGTCCCGTATTCGAGAAGAGAAAGGACGAATACATAGATCTGATGTTTAACGTTTCCAGGTCGGGAAAATGGGAAGACTGGATAGCATTTTTTTTGGATGTCGTTTGCGAAGCATGTCAAAGCGCGATCACAACATCCGAAGCGCTCCTTAGAATTCAAGAGAAATATAGAGTTCAGGCAGGCAACGCCGGTCGCTCCAGCAAGCTGATGGAACTGACCGATTACCTATTTTCGAAGCAGGTCGTATCTATACCGATGGTTGCTGAATTTCTTAACGTGCAGTATAGATCGGCTAAGCTCCACGTCGAGAAGCTTGTCGACATCGGGGTTCTTAAAGAAATTCCCACATGGTCGAATCCGAAATTTTTCATTGCGCACGAGATCCGCGACATCATCCTGACTTCGCTAAAATAGGAATCGAGGCGCTATTCCCGCGCAAGGCGACATGCGATAGCGTATGTCTTTCCGCAAACGGAGAGCGCGAAGCCGCATGATTTCCGCCATCCACCTCACGCAGGAGCTGATCCGCTTCGACACCGTCAACCCGCCGGGCAACGAAGCCCCGTGCGCGCGCTACCTCGGCGGCATCCTCGACGCGGCGGGCTTCTCGATCAAGCACCCCAGCATCGGCGACAACCGCGAGAACCTCATCGCGGTCATCGGCGGCACGTCCGAGAAACGGCCGATCTGCTTTTCCGGCCATACCGATGTCGTGCCGCTCGGCGCCGCGCCGTGGACGGTGGAGCCGTTCGGCGGTGAACTGGCGTTCGGGCGCGTCCATGGGCGCGGGTCGAGCGACATGAAGGGCGGCGTCGCGGCCTTTGTCGCGGCGGCTGTGAAGCTCGCGCCGCGTCTCGAAGGCACGCCCGGTCTCGTGCTTGTCATTACGGCGGGCGAGGAGCGCGGCTGCGAAGGCTCAAACCATATGAAAAAGCACGGGCTGCTGCCGCCCGCGGGCGCGATCGTCATCGGCGAGCCGACGGCCAATCGCCCGCTTGCCGGGCACAAGGGCGTGTTCTGGCTTGAAGGCGTGGCGAAGGGCGTGACCGCGCACGGCTCCATGCCCGAGCAGGGCGTGAACGCGGTCTACAAGGCGGCGCGCGCGGCGTTGGCGCTCGAAACATTCGACTTTTCGGGCGACGCGCATCCGGTGCTCGGCCGCCCGACGGTGAATGTCGGCTGGCTCAAGGGCGGCATGAATATAAACTCGGTGCCGGACGAGGCGCGGCTCGGCCTCGACGTGCGCATCGTGCCCGGCCTCGACCGCAAGGAACTTGTGGAGCGCTTCACGCGTGCGGCGGGCGGCTGCGTGTCGTTCCACGTCACGAGCACGGCGGACCCTGTGTGGACCGATCCGAACGACCCGTGGATGGCCGACGTCATTCATGTGGTGGGCGACGTGACGGGCGACGAGCCGACATTCGGCGGCGCGCCCTATTTCACCGACGCGGGCGCGCTAAAACCCGGCATGGGCAATCCGCCGGTCGTCATCCTCGGCCCCGGCGAGCCGGAACAGGCGCACCAGACCGATGAATGGTGCTCCGTCCAGCGCATCGAGGAGGCCGAGGCGATCTACACCGACCTCATCGTGCGCTGGTGCGGATTATAGGCCGTGGTCCGCAAAATGGGCGGCCTGTAAATCACTGCCCGGCAAGATAATCAAAGCCCGCTTTTCCAACGAAGGCGGGCTTTGACATTTAATCCTGGAACGGATCGTGGACGAGGATCGTGTCCGCGCGCTCCGGGCTCGTCGAGAGCAGCGCGACGGGCGCCTCGATCAGTTCCTCCAGCCGCTTCACATATTTGATCGCCTGCGCGGGCAGATCCGCCCACGACCGCGCGCCTTGCGTCGATTCCTGCCAGCCCGGCATGACCTCATATATCGGCTGCACGCTCGCCTGCGCTTCCTGCGACGCCGGCAGACGGTCGATCTCGGTGTGGCCAAGGCGATAACCGACGGCAACCTTGATCTCGTCGAAGCCGTCGAGCACATCGAGCTTTGTCAGCGCGATGCCGTTCATGCCGGAAACCTTGATCGTCTGGCGCACGAGCGTCGCGTCGAACCAGCCGCAGCGGCGCGCGCGCCCCGTGACCGTGCCGAATTCGTGCCCGCGTTCGCCGAGCCGCTGGCCTGCCTCGCAGGTGAGTTCGGTCGGGAAAGGCCCCTGCCCGACGCGCGTCGTATAGGCTTTCGTGATGCCGAGCACGTAATTGATGGAGCTCGGGCCGAGGCCGGAGCCGGTGGCAGCGCTCGCCGCGACCGTGTTGGACGACGTCACATAAGGGTAAGTGCCGTGATCGACATCGAGAAGCGACCCCTGCGCGCCCTCGAACAGGATGCGCTTGCCCTCGCGCTTGTAGCGGTCGAGAAGCTGCCAGACCGGCTCGACATAAGGCGC
>NZ_JFZJ01000129.1 GCF_000636015.1 Rhodomicrobium udaipurense JA643 | reverse complement strand
CGATGGCGTGTTCGAGGTGAAGTCCACCAACGGCGACACATTCCTCGGCGGTGAAGACTTCGACATGCGCCTCGTCGATTACCTCGCCAGCGAATTCAAGCGCGAGAACGGCATCGACCTTCGCAGCGACAAGCTGGCGCTTCAGCGCCTCAAGGAAGCAGCCGAGAAGGCGAAGATCGAGCTTTCCAGCGCCCAGCAGACCGAAATCAACCTGCCGTTCATTACCGCCGATGCGAGCGGCCCGAAGCATCTGACGATGAAGCTGACGCGCTCCAAGCTCGAAAGCCTCGTGGACGATCTCGTGCAGCGGACCATCGGCCCCTGCGAAGCGGCCCTCCGCGATGCCGGGCTGAAAGCGGCCGAAATCGACGAAGTCGTGCTCGTCGGCGGCATGACGCGTATGCCGAAGATTGTTCAGATCGTGAAAAACTTCTTCGGCAAGGAGCCCCACAAGGGCGTCAACCCGGATGAAGTCGTGGCCATGGGCGCTGCCATTCAGGCGGGCGTGCTTCAGGGCGACGTGAAGGACGTGCTGCTGCTCGACGTCACGCCGCTTTCGCTCGGTATCGAGACGCTCGGCGGCGTGTTCACGCGCCTTATCGACCGCAACACGACCATCCCGACGAAGAAGAGCCAGGTCTTCTCGACCGCCGAGGATAATCAGAACGCGGTGACCATTCGCGTCTTCCAGGGCGAGCGCGAGATGGCGGCGGACAACAAGATGCTCGGACAATTCGACCTCGTGGGCATCCCGCCCGCACCGCGCGGGGTGCCGCAGATCGAAGTTACGTTCGACATCGACGCCAATGGCATCGTGAATGTGTCCGCGCTCGACAAGGCCACGAGCAAGGCACAGTCGATCCGCATTCAGGCGTCGGGCGGTTTGTCCGACAACGACATCGACCGCATGGTCAAGGAAGCCGAGACCCACGCTGCGGAGGACAAGAAGCGCCGCGAGCTGGTCGAGGCCAAAAACCAGGCGGAAGCGCTCATTCACTCGACCGAGAAGACGCTGGTGGAACTTGGCGACAAGGTTTCTGACAGCGACAAGAAGGCGGTCGAAGCTGCTGTTGCGGAGCTGAAGACCGCTTCGACGGGCGAAGATGCCGCGCAGATCAGCGCCAAGGCGGACGAACTTGCCAAGGCCGCGATGAAGCTCGGTGAAGCGCTTTACCGTCAGGCTGGTGGTGACGCAGGCGGCGCGGCGCCCGGAGCGGGCGGCCCGCAGGGCGGTGCCGCTGGTGGCTCGACTGCCTCCGATGGCGTGGTCGATGCCGAGTTCGAGGAAGTTAAGGACGACAAGAAGAAGTCGGCCTAATAAAGAAGCGGGGAGACGCCAAGTCTCTCCGCGATTCCGCAGCCCGGCTTGGCCGGACCGGCGCACAAATTGCGTCCGCCAAGCTTAAGCTGATCTTTTGCAGGCGAAGGTTGATGATCAAGGATCTTAACAACACACCATGAAGCGCGATTATTACGAGGTGCTCGGGCTGAAAAAGGGCGCAGCCGATCACGAAATCAAAAGCGCTTTTCGGAAGCTTGCAAAAGAATGTCACCCGGATCGCAACCCGGGCAGCGCCACGGCCGAAATTCAGTTCAAAGAAGTTAATGAAGCCTACGAGGCGCTGAAAGACCCGCAGAAGCGCGCCGCCTACGACCAATTCGGCCACGCCGCCTTCGAAGGCGCGGGAGCGAATGGTGGCTACGGCTTCGGCTCGGACTTCTCGGCTTCGATGTCGGAGATCTTCGACGACCTGTTCGGCGAGTTTATGGGCGGCCGCCGCACGCGCGGACGCAGCGCCAAGGAACGCGGCTCCGATCTCAAATACAACATGGAGATTTCTCTCGCGGAAGCCTTTTACGGCAAGACGGCGCAGATTCGCGTGCCCGCGTCGGTCACATGCGAGGCGTGCGGCGGCGCTGGCGCGGAATCGGGCTCCAGCCCCGTGACTTGCCCGACCTGCCAAGGCTTCGGCAAGGTGCGCGCGAGCCAGGGCTTCTTCACCATCGAGCGCACCTGCATGACCTGCCAAGGGCGCGGCGAGATTATCCAGAAGCCTTGCACGGTGTGCTCCGGCAGCGGTCGGGTGACGCGCGAGCGTACGCTCTCGGTCAACATCCCGGCGGGCGTCGAGGATTCGACGCGCATCCGGCTTGCGGGCGAGGGCGAGGCTGGCATTCGCGGCGGTCCGGCGGGCGATCTCTACATTTTCCTGTCGATTATGCCCGACGACATCTTCCAGCGCGACGGGGCAGATCTGTTCTGCCGCGTGCCGATCACCATGGTGACGGCGGCGCTCGGCGGGCAGGTTGAAGTGCCGACGATAGACGGCGGTCGCGCGCGGGTGAAGATCCCCGAGGGGACGGAAACCGGCAAGCAGTTCCGCCTTCGCGGCAAAGGTATGCCAGTGCTTCGGTCAAAGCTGACCGGCGATCTCTACGTGCAGGTTGAGGTTGAAACGCCGCAAAACCTGTCGCGCAAGCAGAAGGAGTTGCTGAAGGAATTCGAGAAGGCGTCAAACGACACGACGCATCCGGATACCATCGGTTTCCTAAGCAAGATCAAGGCGTTCTGGGACCGCGCGGGGAAACCGTAGAGTTCGGTCCTTCGAGCCGGTCTTTAGCTTAAAGTTAGAGACGAAGTTGCGGCCGCTGTTCATCGAATAAGCAGTGGATTGGGCGGGATAGCGCGAATCACGCTTAGTTGCCAGCGCCTGATCTGACGGCATACTTTTATTGACCGTCAACATGTGATCGCGTCGTCGACCCATATCCAAGAGTCCTGCCTCGCGATCCGAATGCTTATAGCGGGCGCACGATGGAACTCATACCACCAAAGGCAACGTCTGATTTTTAGCGCCATGCCGTAGACCGGACACGGCCTCGCTACCACTGAAATTTGAGGAAAAAGGCGCCAGAAGCAAATAGACGCCATGTTTCAAAGTCCCGCTTCAGTCTTGCGTCAACCGGTAGCCGAGGAAGCGCTGAGAATCGATCGGGTCTGACCCCAACCGCTGACGCAACCGCTTGCGCAGCTTGCTGATGTGGCTTTCGATGACATTCTCGTCGATGCCGTCGTCGAACAATCCGTAGACGAAGTTGAATATTTGCGACTTCGTCACGCGCCGGCCCTTGTTTGTCATCAGATATTCGAGGATGCGGCGTTCGCGACGCGGGAGCGGGAGCGGCTCGCCATCGATCTCGGGATCGCGACCGTCAGAGAAGACGCGGATGCGACCGGAAAGCGGTTGAGACTGCGCCTCCTGCTGAGAGCGGCGGCTGATGGCGCGGATGCGGGCAAGAATTTCGCGCACATGGACGGGCTTGCGCACAACGTCGTCCACGCCAGCGGCGAAAAGATCGAGCGTATCGTTCAGGGATTTCGTTTCGTTCATGGCGATGACGGCCGCACCGGACCGCGATTTGATCTTGAGCGGCACTTCCTCGCGATTCTGAAAGTCGCCGAGCAGAAAGGCTTCAACCGCGTCGATATCCGGCTCCGGTGCAGTATTCACCCACTGCCGGAAGTCATGCGGTGCCAGCCCGGTTGCAGAAACACCCTCCCGGCAGAACCAGGCGGCATATCCGTTCAACACCGTTTCGCGGTCGTCGACGATGACAATCATGGCTTTTTCCGATTCGAAACAACTAAGGTCTGCTTAACGACTTAGCTGCAACCTTTAGCTGCATCAACCTCTGATTGTCCCATCGAGCGCCCCGCAATCAGTTAAGTAGTCGAGCGTTGCAAGAATGCCTCGCTTCAACTTGGGGTAGGTTTTGCGCAAACTTGGGGGAAGGGCCGCCGGGCCGCTGGCGTACCAGATCCGCCAGCTTTGAAAGCCGGTATCGGCTAGTGGTCCGATTCCGACATTTGCATCCGTTCGCGGCACCTCGTGACCAAATGCCGGACAGGGACCACTAGGAACGTGATGATTTTAGCGGAGCTTTTGAATTTGACATTTGAGCGAGAGCTCGCTGCAAACGGGACTCAAATGTCAAATTCGCTCCACTAGGAAAGATACGTTCTCATCGGGAGTTTGAAGGGCGCGAATATGGCGCAAAGACGCGCGGGAAATGCCCGTGAGCTGTATGTCCCGCGTATGTTCGTCGGGAAAATGCTTGTCGGATTCGAGCGTCAGCGCGGTAAGAAGCGCGCTGGATAACGGCTTCGCTGGAAAGCGCTTCAGCGCGATTCGGTCGTGAAATAGGAGGAAAGCTCGCCGAAAAGCTTCGCGGTGCGGTCCGAGGCATAAGGAGCGGCAGGCGAACCGGGCTGCTGCGCCTGCGATTCGAGTTCCTCGTTCAATGAGTCCGCCATGCGATCCTCAATCGATTCGATGAGGGCGATTACGGCGGCCTCGATTTCCTCCATACCGTTCAGCAGAAGTTCAGCCTTGTCTCCTTCGTCGAAACAATCGAACGCCTTGTGCCGGTGCTTCGAGACCGTGCTGAGAATGCCCGACAGATCGCGGCAGACCTCTGCGTTGAGGCCGGGCACACCGAGCGCCGCGCGATGCAGCCGCGAAATCGACCGAAGCAGGCGAAGCGTCTCAAGCCCGCGATTGCGGTCGACATAGGCGCGCAGGAAGCGTCGGCCCTTGTCCGACGCGAGAAGTGCGCTCTCGATCGCGCAGTAGTCGGCCTCTGACAGGGGAGCCATTGTGAGGATTGTCATACTCGCCGCCGGGTGTTCGAAAATCGGTTGTAGAAACACTAGCGGGTAAACCTTTCCAAACGCTTGACAAAATCGCACGGTTTCTTGGCGTCTCGTTCTTGTCACGGTTGGCTGGCAGGAACACGTCGCGCGAAGGTTTGCGACAGTTTTTCACAGACTCGACACCCAATCCTCGCTATGGCTTAACAATTCTTTCAGAAGTCTGATGGGAATGCCTGACAACGACGCTGTTCTGGACCGGATCATAGAACCGGCCCTTCGCTCCGCCGAGGAGCGCGGGACGCGCCGGCTTATCGTGTCCGGCGACTGGACGCTCGCTGCGCTGGGTGATGCGCAGGCCGCCGTAGATGATTTTGAAGCCTCGCACGGCCCCGCTCACGAGATCGACATCGGCGATATGCGGCGCCTCGACACAGCGGGCGCGTTGACCCTTATCGGGCTGAGGGATGGCAAGGCCGCCGCCAAAACCGCCGACTTCTCCCGCGCACGCCCGGAGCACCGCATCCTGCTCGACGAGATCGCGCGCGCCGCCCCGGCCGCGTACGAGCCGCCGCCGCCGCGCGCAGGCGCAGCCGTCGAGATCCTCCGCCGCTTCCTTTCCGCCGCGACCTCCATCGGGCGCGATGCCATCCGCCTCACGATGTTCCTCGGCGAGACGACTGCCGCCCTAGCGCGCGTCGTCGTGCACCCGGGGCGTTTTCGGATAAAGGCCTTCACCCACCAGCTTCAGCAGACCGGCCTTTCCGCCGTGCCGATCATCGCGCTTGTGAGCTTCCTCATCGGCGGCGTCGTAATGCAGCAATCCGCTTTCCAGCTGCAAAAATTCGGCGCGGAAACGATGTCCATCGACATGCTGGGCATCCTCGCGCTGCGTGAGTTGGGCGTGATCCTCGCTGCGGTCATGGTCGCAGGGCGTTCGGCCTCGGCCTTCACCGCGCAGATCGGCACCATGAAGATGCGCGAAGAGATCGACGCCATGCGCACACTCGGCATCGATCCCATCGAAACGCTCGTGCTGCCGCGTGTGCTTGCGCTGATAATCGCGCTGCCGCTTCTCGTCTTCCTGGCCGACATGATGGCGCTCGCAGGCGGTGCCGTCATGGCGAAGCTTTATCTCTCGCTCGACACTGACATGTATCTGCAAAGGCTGAACAGCTCGGTGCAGGCGAAGCATCTTTATGTCGGGCTCATCAAGGCTCCGTTCGCCGCTCTCGTCATCGGGCTAGTCGGCTGTCTGGAAGGCTTGAGCGTTCAGGGCAGCGCGGAGTCGGTTGGCACACAGGTGACGACGGCGGTGGTGAAGGCGATCTTCCTCGTGTTGGTACTCGACGCCGTGTTTGCCATTTTCCTCTCGGCGGCGGGATTCTGACATGACGGCACCGCAGTTGAACGGCGCGCCGCTTGAATACGCGATCCGCATTCGCGGGCTGACGAAGCACTTCGGCACGCAGCTCATCTTTGAAAACCTCAGCCTCGACGTGCATGCGGGCGAAATCCTCGCCATCGCGGGCGGATCGGGCACGGGCAAATCGGTGCTGCTGCGCACGATCCTCGGGCTTCTGCCTTTCGAGGCGGGGAGCGTGGAAATTCTCGGCAGCGACTTCGCGTCACTCTCCAAGACCGAACGCGTGAAGATCGAACGACAGGTCGGCGTCCTGTTTCAAGACGGCGCGCTCTTTTCGTCGCTTACGGTGCTTCAGAATGTGCAGGTGCCGATGCGCGAGCACCTGAACCTTCCGCAGAAAACAATGGACGCGCTGGCGCTGCTCAAGATCGCGATGGTTGGGTTGCCCCCGAACGCGGCCTACAAATACCCATCGGAACTCTCCGGCGGCATGAGGAAGCGCGCCGGGCTGGCGCGAGCGCTCGCGCTCGATCCGCGCATCGTCTTCCTCGACGAGCCGACATCAGGCCTCGATCCCATCGGCGCCGCGGCGTTCGATCGGCTGATCCAGAGCCTGCAACGAACGCTCGGCCTCACCGTCTACATGATCACCCACGACCTCGACAGCATCTTCGCTGTGTGCGACCGCGTCGCGGTTCTGGCCGACAAGCACGTCGTGCGCGAGGGCGCGCCGATGGACCTCGTCCGCGATCCCGGCCATCCGTGGGTGCGGGAGTATTTCTGCGGCGAGCGCGGCCGACAAATCGCAAAGGCATCCTGAGATGGAAACACGGGCAAACTACCTCATCGTGGGCGTCTTCGTCCTCGGGCTGATCGCGGCGCTGCTCGGCTTTATCTACTGGATGAAGCATGACTCGGACGGCGGCGACGGCAAGGAATATCACGTAGTTCTCGACGGCTCGGTGCAGGGCATTACCGTTGCCTCTCCCGTGATGTTCAACGGCATCCGCTTCGGCGCGGTGCGCAAGATCGAGCTGTTGCCGGAAGATACGCGGAAGGTCCGCATCCTGATCTCGGTCAGGCGGGACACGCCGGTTCGCACCAACAGCCACGCGCGCATCTCGCAGCAGGGGCTCGCGGGATGGGTCGCGATGGAGATCACGCCCGGCACGCCGGACATGCCGATGCTTGAGCCGAAGCCGGGCGAGGAGATCGCGGTTATTTCCGCCGATCCGGGCGCGGGCGGTTCCCTGTTCGCCGGCGTGTCGGACGCCGCAGGTCAGGCGAGCGCGCTCGCCGTGCGCCTGAACAACCTCATTGCGAATAATGAAGACTCTCTCCATCGCACCGTCACCAACCTCGAAACATTCACGGGCATGATAGCCGAGCGGAAGGATGACATTGCCTCCGTCATTCAAAACGTGCGGCACCTTTCGGAAAAACTTGCGGCCGTCAGTGCGAAGATCGACTCTGCGGTCGACAGACTTGCTGGCGAATCCTCGGACAACCCCAATTCGATTGTGTCGCAAGTGCAACAGGCTGCGATTTCCATTCGGCAGCTTTCAGAGAAGCTCGACAAATCGGTCGGTGACAAGTCTGGTGCACTTACACAGCAGGCGGATCGCTCGCTTCGAGAGTTCGAGCTTTTGGCCAAAGACGGCAGGCGCTTGGTCGATAGCCTCGACCGCGTCGTCCAGAAAATCGACCGCAATCCGACGGGCTTTCTTCTCGGCGGTCAGCAGTCGCCAAAATACTAGAGGTCGGTACGATGCCGACCACTGGAGCTTCATTTGCATTCTTTGTAATGCAGACAAATTTCTATACATCTGATTTATCGCGTTTCCTTAACGTGGCTGGTATGGGTGGGAAACGCTTTCAGGCATGCGAGGAATTGAACATCGAAGCGGGCAACTTCGCCTATATTCGGTCGGGCGAATCGAGAGGGGCTTTGAGGCATCATGCGGCTGATGCGTAAGATAGCGGCCATCGTGGCGGCAGGAATGCTCGGCGGCTGTGCCATGGGCGGGCTCGTTGGCGCGTCTGCGCCCGCGACGTTCGATCTCGAAGCGCCGCAGGTGGAGCGGATGCGCGCGCGCGGTATACAAATCACCGTTTATCCTCCGGTCGCAGTCAAAACCATCGACACCGTGGAAATCCTCGTCAAGGGCGCGAACGGGCGCGTTGCGTACTTTTCCGGCGCGGCATGGGGCGACCGGCTTCCTGCGTTGTTCCAGGCGCGGCTTGTCGAAACGCTTGCCAATTCCGGCGCCTTCCGCGCTGTGCTCACCAATCAGGATCGCGTGACGGGCGATCTTTCTCTTGCAATCGAGATCCGCGATTTTCAGGTGGATGCGACCTCTGGCGCCCCGGAAGCCGTGGTCGATGTCTATGTGAAGCTCGTGGACGAGCGGACGTCTTCGATCATCACGACGAAGCGCTTCCATGCCCGCGTGGCTGCTGCGGCACCCGATCCGAACGCCGGCATCCACGCATTGAATACCGCATTCCAGCAGGTGGCCGCCGAGATCACCACATGGGTTGCGCGCCGCGGCTGATTAAAGACGCGAAGCCGCATTGCAGTGTGGGCTTCGGGCGCCCGGTGTGGCGGCTCAGTTCGCCGTTGGCCGAAGCGGATGCCCTCTGCGATGATGAGCGACG
>NZ_JFZJ01000128.1 GCF_000636015.1 Rhodomicrobium udaipurense JA643 | reverse complement strand
GGAGACCTGAACGACGAAGTCGCCGGACCTGCCGCGCTGGACGAACTGAACGCCGAACCTGGCGCTTGTCGCTCAGGATAAACCTTCGCTCCGGTCAAGACGGTGTGCACCTTGTAGGGAACGGCGGCGACGAGCACCTTGAGGAAGGCGGCGGCCGGCCATTTTGCGCTATGCCCGTGATAGATTATGCACGCATCGTACCCGCAAGATCGATGCAGCGCCCCTTCTTCAGCGCCTTTCACGCTCTGGCTGTCGATAAAGGCCGCTGTTGGGCTGGTATCGCGCAGTTGCGCGGTATCACATAACCACTGGCAGCCGGTGGAAAGGACATACACTCAAGCCGTTCGCGACTTCGCGCCTGACGACCGTCCACTTGCCGCCGCCGCGTTTTGCCGGCGGGATCAGCGGCTCGATGAGCGCCTATTTCTCATCGGTCAAGTCGCTCGGATAGCGAAGCTGGCTGCGGTCGGATAAACTGCGGCTCTCGTTCGTCCACATCGCCGCCAGGGAAACGCAACCGATTCAATGCCTGCAACATGTTTTAAGACGCACACCAAGGAAAGCGCACCGAGGACGGAGATATTATTATAATAGTTATAATATATTGATATTGCGTAATAAATTTTCCTGCGATATTCACGCAATAATCGTTTTTGTGCGTTTGGCCACCTCCTTATCATGACCATCGATCATTTCGGTATCGCCGCTCTATACTCGAACGAGCAAGCTAGGCTAAAGCGCAAATTGCAACGACGAGGATTATCGGCGTCTTCCGCAGACGACGCTGTGCAGGATGCCTTCGTTCGCCTGTTGCGCCTTTCAGGTGCCGATATTCAGGACAAGCGAGCCTATATCAACAGGGTAGCTGAAACGGTTGCCAGCAACACCATGCGAGGGACGCGTCGCGGGGCGGCGGTCATTGATCCGCGCGCGGAGGTTGACGACAATGTGGCAGATGCGGCGCCGCTCGCCGATGCCAAGATAATTTCACAAGAGCAAATAGCGGCGCTTGAAGCCGCTATATCTGAACTGCCCGCGCGCTGCCGGGAAGTCCTTCTGCTTCACAAATATGAGGGGCTGAGCTATGCGGAGATCGCCGCACATCTCGGCATCGCAAAAAACACCGTGATGGTGCATATGGTGAAGGCGCTTGGCCGCCTTCGGGCGTGTCTCCAGGAACACTGAAACTTTTCGACTTCATTGATGCATATTGCCATCCGAGAATTCCTATGGCCGCGAAGAATGGACATTCCGTCGAAGATGACGCCGTTGAGTGGTTCGTATTGCTTCGCGACGCTTCCGCCACCGACGAGGATCGTGAGCGCTTTCTTGCCTGGCGCGATGCCGACCCGGCTCACGCCCGCGCATGGGGTGAGATCGAACGGTTGTGGAGCAATCTCGATCATGTGTCCCCACAATCTCTAGTCCTGCGCGGGTCAGGCAGGGAAGACGTTTCGCTGCTGATGCCCTCGCATAAACCGCCACCCCACGTCATCGGCCGCGGTGCGCTGTCCTTCGGTTCGAAGGTTTCGGCCGCAGCGCTTGTGTTATGCGCGCTGTTGATATGGGCATGGATGCCACACAGTTTCGCGGATTACCGTTCGGGCATCGGCGAGCGCCGCACAGTGCTTCTGGACGACCATTCGGAAATCGAGCTTGGCTCGGCGACCGCTATTGATGTGGCTTTCTCACCCACGCATCGTGAAGTCCGCCTTCTTGAAGGTGAGGCGTTTTTCACGGTCGCCAAAGACGCTGCGCGACCTTTCATCGTTGCGACGGCTCAAGGCGAGATCGAAGTGCGGGGCACCGCATTCAATGTGAAGATCACCGACGCGGTAGCCGTCGCAGTCGCCGAGCATAGCGTGTCGGTCACATCGGCGGGTGGTAATACCGCGTCCGTTCAGCAAGGCAAGATAGTGCGCTTCGACAGGAAAGCCGTCTCGCCTCCTTCAAACGTTGATCTCGACGCAATTCAGGCCTGGCGGCGCGATCAGCTTGTTTTTATCGATACGCCGCTCGAAGCCGTGCTGGCAGATTTGCGCCGCTATCGTGTCGGACGCATCGACCTCCTGAGCGCCGTGGCCGGCCAGAAGAGGATCACCGCAGTTTTCGAGAAAAATCGTATCGACGATGCGCTCGACACCATAGCGGAAAGCCTCGATCTTCGCGTGATCCGCGCAACGAGCCTGTTCACCGCGCTCGTGGCCAACTAGCACCGCCCCCAAAAAAAGACCGCAGCCGCTAATTACTCCGCCCGCGGCTGGTGTCTCCGTAAATGGAGGCACTGGGCCGCCTCCTTGAAACTGGGCAAGGGGTTGGGGCATGAGTAAGGCACGCGTGCGCGTAAAGCGCGCGCCGAGAGCCATCGCGGCTTGCGTCGCGGGGGTCGGTTTCTTCTTTTCAACGTCTTTCGATAGTGTTTTGGCGCAGTCTGCGCAGCAAAGCGCCGGCAGACAAATCAGCATCCCGGCGCAGCCACTGGCTTCTGCCCTCGTCGCTTTCTCGCGACAGACAGGGGTTGCAATCTTCGCAGCTTCATCGGTGACATCGGGTAAGCGCTCCTCCGCGGTAGGAGGCAACATGAGGCCCGATGTAGCATTGCGCACTCTGCTCGCAGGCACCGGCTTGTCCTACACTTTTACCTCCGCGACCTCAGCGAAGGTTGTCGCTGGAGGAGCAGTCACCCCTCTTAACGGGAGTGAGACGCTGGACGAGATCGTGGTGGAGGATGGCGCCGGGCAGCAATTCTTCGGCACGGCGCCAGCGGACACCGGGACAACCGTCATGTCCGGAGACCTTCTGCAGGTCAGGAAGGATGGAACCGGCGATGCCAACGCCATCCTGAAAAACCTTCCAAATGTGCAGTATCAGAACGAAGCGAAGAAGGATGGCGGCGATGACGATCAGTCGGTTATCGACCTCAAGCCGAAGGAAATGTCCATCTCCGGTGCGCGAGTTTACGAGAACAACTTCATAATCGACGGCATGCCGACCAACAACGTCGCCGGTAGTGTTGAACGCTTTGGCGACGAAGATCTGTCTGACGGCTTTCCTAATGCGGACCGCATCTACGGTCTTCACTCGCAGACGGTCTATGTACCGGCCGAGTTTCTGGATACCGCAACGGTCATGGATAGCAACGTGTCCGCGCAGTACGGTAACTTCCAGGGCGGCGTCGTATCCTACAAACTGAACGAACCGGCCAAAGATCGCCTGCGTACAACGGTCACGACCGACTATTCGACGAGCGACTGGGCCGAATACAACCTCAAGACTGAGACCAAAACCAACCCGAACAATGTCCAGCAACCGGACTTCATCAAAAAGCGCGGGAGCCTTACCGTCACCGGCCCTGTCAACGACTGGCTGTCGATCCTGGGTCAGGTCTCGCATGAAGAGGCTCTCACCCATAAGGATAAGCAGTATCGGTATTATTCCCAGCGTGCGGAGGAGGATTCAGACAAGAATTTCTACCGCTTCAAGGCAAATGCGGACACCCGTTACGGCGAGTTCTCGGCCGAAGTCATCTACGATACGTACCGGCAGCTTTGGGAGAGCCACACCTACCGGGATTTCAAGATGGATATCGGCAAGGATACGCTCACGGCGAAGCTCGAAAACACATACAAAATCGGAGATCAGGCGTTTGCGGGTATCAGTTTCGGCAATGTGAAGCTCACCTCGCGGATGAGCTACAGCGGCAGCGAAACAACTGACGACGCCAGCGGCAATATTGCGCGCCAGATGAAGCAGACCGAGTGGTCGCCGGCCGGCGCTAACGGAAAAGTCGTTTGGACGTCTACCGAGCTGTCGGACTGGTGTCGCACAGACCCTACTCTGAAACAGGCGACACTTTGCTACGATGGCGCGTGGGGAGATTCCCTTCAGAAACAAAAACAGGTCTCGTGGTCCGAAGCGGTAACGGGCGATGTCTTTCTCGGAAAGTTCTCCTTCGGTACAGATTATGCCTACACCGATGCGAAACGCGCGCGTCCCGAGGATTTCATCTATTATAGCCAGTACACAACCGCTTACACCGCGAAGGTCTCTCAGTTCGATTGCAGCAAAACGTCCGAGGAATGCAGCAAGGAGCAGTTCTCAAATACAAAGACGATCTGGCAAGCCTACGACATCGACGCCCAATTGCACGACTTCGGCAGCTACGCGGAACTGGACCAGACATGGCGGTGGTTCAACGTGCGGGCGGGTGCGCGTGCGAGCCTCGACAGCTACATGCACAATCTTGACATCGCGCCTCGCCTGGTTGCGACCGTGACACCTTTCGAGGACTTATCCGTATCTGGGGGCTACAATCGATACTATAATGCCAACAGCCTCGCATATGCCATCCGGGATCAGCAACCGCGCGGACAGTCCTACGCCAGAGCGCATGACTCTGGCACTGTCAGCAACAGCTGGACGACCAGGCCCATAACCGGCAATTACACCAACAGCGCGTCCGGCCTCGACACGCCTTTTAGCGACGAGCGCACGATCTCCGTGGCGGGAAAAGAACCGCTTCTCGACGGCTCATGGCGTATTCGCTTCCTCGACCGTCGGTCGTTCGACCAATATGCCTCCGACGCTAACGGCACGACGTACACTCTCACGAATAACGGCAAGGGCTTCTATGAGTCGGTGACGGGCGAATATCTGAAACGCCTCAATCCTTTGACAATCCCGCACATGGACGCGCTCGCCTTCAACGCGTCTTTCACCTGGTCCCGCCAGAGGGTTTCACACAACAACTATTACGTGGATGATCTTATCGACGATCGCATCTGGTACAATGGCAAATCGTACTCACTCGGTGGGTTCGGCGCTGTGCTTGGAAACCTCGATATTCCGATGCGCCTTCAGATGGGCTTCACAAGCAAGTGGTTCGACGACGCGTTGTCATTCGATATCTTCGGCAACTACAACCTTGCCTTCCGCGGCATTCGCGACACAGAAGAAAAAATCAGTATCGATGGTGTAACCCACGATATATACGAGGATTTTGACTACAGTTCTCGTTTCACGGTGGACGTTGCGAGCGCGTACACCTTCTTCAAGGAGGGCGATACAAGCTTCACCGTCGACGGGCGTATCGACAACGTCTTCAACGAGACTGGTAATGCCACCGCCACAAACGCGCGCCCCTGGATTATCGGGCGCACGGTCTGGGTCGGGGCGAAGGCAACCTTCTGAAGATTGCGATCACATGAAACACGTGCTCTTTTCCCGACGTCTCTTCTTCGGCGTGGCGGCCGCTGCGGTCGCCATGTCGTTCCTCATTCACACCCATGAACAAGACCACAAGGCTGAGGTCGTTCGCACGGAAGCGGCGCGATTTGCTTCGCTGAAGGCAGAGGCCGAGCAACTGGTAGCGGATTTTCCGTCGGGCCCCGACGCTCAAGCGCTCGGTCGCGTTCGCATGGCTTACGAAAGGGCACGGGCTGCCTGGCCCGCGCCCGTCTTGCTTCCAGACGCCAAGGTCGCCGAATTCGCGCCGCTCGACATCCGGCCGAAGCCAAGCGGTATCGCAATCGCGAAGGTCGAGCTTGGCCGAATGCTGTTCGAAGACCCGCGCCTGTCCGCATCCGGGCAGATCGCCTGTCAGAATTGCCATAACCAGGAACTCGGCTGGGGCGATGGTCTGCGCTCGTCCTTCGGCCACAACCGCAAGCGTGGCAAGCGCAATGCGCCGCCGCTGTTCAGTGCCGCCTATCGTCCGGCCCTTTTCTGGGATGGTCGCGTTACCAAGCTTGAGGAGCAGGCGCTCGGGCCCATGACGAATCCGATCGAGATGGCGGTTCACGATTTCAGCGCAGTGACCGCGCGTCTCGGAAAGGACGATATCTATCGAGAGCGCTTCCGCAGCATTTATGGTTCGGATCAGATCGATATCGCATGGGTAGCAGACGCCCTCGCCGCCTTCGAAACGACACTTGAGCGCCCGACCCGCTTCGATCGCTTCCTCAAGGGCGACACGGCAGCGCTGACCGATGAACAAGTGTGGGGTATGCATCTTTTCCGCACGAAAGCCGGTTGCATGAACTGCCACAGCGGCCCGCTTCTCACCGACGAGCGCTATCACAATCTCGGTCTTTCCCTGCTCGGCAGACCGCTGGGCGACCCCGGCCGTCAAGCAGTGACAGGGCTTGAGGACGATGTTGGCCGGTTCCGCACGGCCAGTCTGCGGCACGTTTCGAAGACGGGGCCTTACATGCACAACGGATTGATCCCGGATCTTCGGCGTGTCGTCATCTTCTACGAGATTGGAGGCGGCAAGACGCGACCCCTCAACGACGAGCAAGCTACTGACGATCTCATGCGCGCTGCCGCGAAGACCTCGCCGCTCGTAAAAAAGTTCAACTTCACGCCAGCAGAGCGCCAGGCACTCATCGAATTCCTCAAAGCGCTTTAGCCGTCCTGCCGCTTTGAATAGCATCATAGTAACGCTTGCCCGCTGGGATCAAACACAGCTTTCATCCCAGAGATTGGTGCGGGTGCTGCACGCCTCGGATATAGTGACCCAGAGCCCGCCAATGCGCGCTGCCACTTGCTCGTCGAACAGCATTGCCCCCTCCGCGTTAACCAGCGCTTAGCTAATGCTGCGGGTCGGCTCCTTCAAGAAGATGCCTTCTTACTTTTCCTCACGGACGACAGATGCACCGCTCAGGCTTTCATCTTGAAATCCTCGATGAACTCCGACATTGGCTGGATGCCAGAAACGAGGAGGAAGTCCCTCGCCCTCGTGCACGCGACATAAAGGAGGTGTCGTTCCGTGTTGTAGGTTTCTTCCAGTTCGGCCTCGTCAGCTAGGTTCGCCAGCCGCTCTTCGGAAGGAATGACGCCCTCGTCGCAAGCCATGACCACAACTGCCTTGAACTCGAGGCCTTTCGCGAGATGCATCGTGCTGAGCGCCGCCGCGTCGCCTTGGGTTTCGGTGTCCTCGGCAAGTTCCACATATTTCAGGTCGGCAGCGTCCAGCGCCGATCGAGCGCGAGGAAGCTCTTCCTCGGAACGCACGAAGACGCCGATCTCCTCCGGGCGCACGCCTTCCCTGTGCCGTGCACGAAGCCAGTTCGCCACCGCCTCGACCTCTGCTTTCGTGTCCTTGCATGGAAGAACCAAGGGGGCAGGACCGTCGAACATCGACACGGTTCCGTCTCTGCTGTCCGTATTGCCGTCAACGTCTGAAACAGCTTTCGGAAGAAGCCGGTCCGCATGCACCCGGATCTGATGCGAAGTGCGGTAGTTGATGCGCAACGTCGACGAGCGTCCACGAACATCGATGCCGAGGGACTTCCAAGAGAAGGGCTGCTGGAAGATGCGTTGTCCGAGATCGCCCGTGAAGAGGAGGCCGTCCGCACGACCGGCCGTCAGCTGCTTCAGGAAGCGGGCTTCGGCGACGCCAAGATCCTGGCATTCATCGACTACGGCGAAGTCAAACGTAGGCTCGGCTTTCGATGCAGCGAGATCGTCGGTCAGCCTTTCGAAAACGTCCGAAATAGAAAGCAACTGCTGTACTTCCAGCTTTGAGCGCCACCAGCGAGAAAACCTCCCAAAGCCGCTCCCTTTGCTTGATCCCCAGTCGTGTTTTGCGTCCCAAGCGGGGAACGTCGCGGTAGGTCTCCCAACTCCGGATCTGCCAGGCATCAACCACCTCGTGCCACTCCCCTCGCAGCACCCGCGTCGCTAAGGACTGGCTCGGCACCTTGGACGCTGCCTCGCCGATGAGATCATCAATGAGGCCCGCTGAGGCGATTGCAGGTTTGCCATACCGCTGCGTGTAAAGGTCCACTCCGACATCAGCGATAGCCTTGACAGTGATGCGCGGGGCCAGTGACGGCTCTGCCGATACGAGGATTTTCAACTTCGAGTGAAGTGCGTTCGCCAAAGCCCGCGAGAAGGTCGTGAGGAGGATTTCGTCCTCAGGGTTGGTGCGTGCCAGATGGACAGCTCGGTGCAGTGCGACGATGGTCTTGCCGGTGCCCGCCGAACCGGAGACGCGTGCGGGACCGGAAAATGTCCTTCTGACGAGCGCTTCCTGCGAGGGGTGGAGGAAGACGGTCCACTTCTCCCACGGATAATCTAGCGCAAGCCGAAGCTCGTCCGCGTTCGAGATGATACGGAACCGACGCTGGGCATCGGGGTGCGCGAAGGGATCGGCTTCGGATTCCGCCGGTTTTACAGGCTCTGCCTTCTCTCCGACCGCAAGTCTCAGGAGCTGCTCCTGAGCCTCTTGCGGCAACTTTTCCAGGACATCGAAAAGAGTGTCCTCGTCGACGGCGCGCACCTCATCGACCCATTCCGCAGGCACGCCGAACGCCATGAGTTCGAGCTTGCGCAGGTTATCGAACAGCTTCGGCTTGGCGACCTTTGCCGAAGGCTTCGCAGCGACGCCCCTGTCTTGTTCTGCCGGCGCAGTTTCGACCGTCTCGCGCAATTCGACGAGTTGCATCGCTCCCGTCGTGGGATGCTGCTCAAGCTTTCTGCGACCAGCCCATTTGTAGGCGGCGTCGTGGTGATCGACATAAGCGAGCAGGAAGCTCGAAGCCGTCTTGTGGACGATCAGCCGGATATCCGCGTTGACACGCACGGACCAGAAATTCGTGTCTCTCGCGCGGTCGAGCTTATGAAACGAATGACCCGGTGCCGACGGGTCCATTTGCAAGTCGAAGGCTGTGGTTTTTGCTGCTCGCTGCTCGCTGCTCGCTGCTCGCTGCTCGCTGCTCGCTGCTCGCTGCTCGCTGCTCGCTGCTCGCTGCTCGCTGCTCCTGCGATG
>NZ_JFZJ01000127.1 GCF_000636015.1 Rhodomicrobium udaipurense JA643 | reverse complement strand
TAGCACCCGTTGCGCCAGTGGCACCGGTCGCACCCGTTGCACCGGTAGCGCCCGTAGCACCCGTAGCTCCAGTGGCGCCCGTTGCGCCTGTAGCACCGGTCGCACCCGTGGCACCGGTATCGCCGGTAGCACCCGTTGCGCCAGTGGCGCCCGTAGCACCCGTTGCGCCAGTGGCACCGGTAGCACCCGTTGCACCGGTATCACCCGTGGCGCCCGTCGCACCCGTGGCACCTGTGGCACCGGTACTACCCGTGGCACCGGTATCGCCCGTGGCACCTGTGGCACCTGTCGCGCCGACATCGAGAAGCGTAACGTCATACTGCCCGTTTACGGTATGACTTCCGAGTGTCTGAATCGTCCCGGCCTGGTTGAACACGACGATATTGTTCGGGTCTAGTGTGTCGTCCAGGCTGACGATGACCTTATACTCGGCGATCGTGGCGCTCCCGACCGCCGCATCCACTGCGGCAGTCGTATTATTTGTACTACCCAATAGCGTATAATTTGTGCCATCGAAGTAGTAAATATACTCTGTGGTGCCCGCTATATCGCGACCCCAGACTTGTACTAACTGATCAGCCATGCTGATACCCTTTTTTTACCGTTTGCAACCAAGCCAATATTCAAGATGTACTTTGGCTTTACATGCGTATTACTGGCGTTTGCAAGGTATCCCGCTGTAGTTGCGCACTAATTAAAGCTGCCACCTGAGATTGGAAAAAATGATGCGCCTGCGAAAAAAACAGGACGTCCTGGGGGGCATCGCGCTATCGGGCACCAGCAGGCGGTGCCCCAGGTTGAGTAGACGCAGCTGCCCCTTTCGGGGGTCACGGTTGCGAAAGGCGGGAGCAAGGCGACCGGGCCAACGATCGAGGTGCTACCAGGCCAGTCGCCGTGCACTCTCACTAACTACATTCCAGACGCGTTGGCATCTCGTCTGGGTCGCGGTCGGAAGCCAGCTTTACTGCGTGGGCTCCCTGTAATGTCGGCCACTTAATTATGCATTCAACGAAAGCAGAAGCGTGAACGGCCACAGTCACCGCGCGCGGTGACCTGCATTGGCTGCCGCTGATGGCAACCAATGCAGTATAGGCCTAGGCCTTCTGAAGCAAATTCGCCTCTTGGATCTTCTCACGAGCGAATTTGGCGTTGAGCTCGATGCGTTCCGGATAACCCGCCGGCAAGTCCTTCAACTGGAGCAGCTTTTCGCTTGCTTCCAGGGACTCGGGATAATGGCCCGCCCAATAGGCCAGGACCGCGTATTCATCGAGCATCCCGTATGTATAAACTGAAGGCTCTACGAAAAGCGCCGCCCCTTCCGGTTTCTTGATGTCGATCCCCTGACGGGCGATCATGTAGCCTTGGTGGAACTTGTTGTTTACACGGCAGTACCGCGCGGCGGCATGCAGTGATTCGGCGCGGGTCGGGCACACGTTGAAGGCCCGAAGGTAGGTTGCAAGGATGTCGGCTTCGCTGTGGCCGAGATCTTCCATAAGCCGTCCGGCAGACAGGAGGGCTATGAAAACTTCCTGTTCCCAGAAGCCAAGTTCAGCGCGCTTCAGGTAGTTGGTGAGGGATTTGGCCTTGTCTCCGGCAGAGCGATAACTTTGCGCGAGATAGAAGGTGTACCGAGAAATAAGGAAGGGGTCCTGCTCAGACTTGAGCGTGCGTTCCAGAAGCTCGGCATCGTGAAGGTATTTCTGGGGATTTTTGTTGCGGGCGCTATCATAGAACGTGCGGTTGTGAAGACCCCTTATGACACCCCATGTGCAATGCTTCCCGGGCGATTCGAGAAACTCATGCAGCACACCGCGATATTTGAAATTGATGTTATTCCTGAACAAGAGCGGACGCAGGTTGATAATTCCGCCATTGAAAGTCGGCAGTTGATAGAAATCGTGGCTAAGCGCTTTCTTGAAAGCGGTGAGGTCGACGTTTTCGTCGAATTCGAGAGCTTCATCCGCATCGATCATCAAGCAATAATCGATTTCGGTATATTTGCGAAGCTCGGTCAGGGCGAAAGTTCTGTTCCACGCGAAGTCCCGCCAAGGCTCATCTATGACGACGCCCTTTATGCTATTTTCTTCCAGAAAGGCGCGAATGACGTCTTGAGTGCCATCTGTCGATCCGGTATCAACGACGAGAACGAAGTCGACAAGAGGCTTCACGCTCGCAAGACAACGCTTGATGCAGTGCGCCTCGTTTTTGACAATCATGCAAAGTCCGACTGTCTTGGCCTTGGGTTCGGAAGAATTTCCGAATGGTGTTCCTTGTCTTTTCAACTTTGCCTCCTGCCGGATTAAACCCCACGCCATGCAAGCCTTCCGACTTTTGTGCAGTCATTGGCGCGAACAGCGAGTGGGGCTCCCGTTTTGAAATTTTCGTCGCACGAAGTCCCATGCCAATGGGCAACAACCGACGCCACTGAAGCGAGTGTTTTGCTACAGACTGCTATCTGATCTTGAGGGCCGTGGGGCCGCGCTGCACACAACAGCTCTGGACGGTACTGACTTGATTGCTTCTACCATAGATAGAGTGTAAGAATGGTAAACTACGTATAATTGCAAATTATTCACGCAGTAGGTTTTGCGAAGTGGTCTTGGTGCTCCAATAAAACTTGGGCGCAGTGTAGGTTGAGATCGCTCGCAATACTGCATGAAACCTATGTTCGGTACAGGTTGAGTGCGTCGCAACAGGAGCGGCGTCGGCTATGTGCAATGCTGCGTATTAAATCACGCTACTAAAGCCGGGTTCCAAGCGTTGTGGCTTGGAGCTGCAAGCTTGGGATGTGGTTGGTCTGGTATTGCTGCTATAGCCCGACGTGATGATCGGGACGCAAGAGATCAGGTTCTTAGGCCATGACCATCAACGTTACCGCCGGCTCCATGCTGCCGACCCGCCTCAACCTCGGTTCGGGCAAGGACTATCGGGCTGACTGCTTCAATATCGACCTCGACAACAGCTGGTCGCCCGATGCGGTGATCGACCTCGCCAGCTTCGATCTCGCCGCTGACGGGGTGAGCGTGCCGACGCACAGGTTCGGAGATGTGCAACTGCGGCCCGGTACCTTCGATACGATCATCGCCAACGACGTGCTCGAACATGTGCCGGACCTCGTCCGCTTGATGACCAATTGCCTGAAGCTGCTGAGGGCTGGCGGCGTGTTCGAGATCAGCGTTCCCTACGACTTGTCGTTCGGCGCCTGGCAGGATCCGACCCACGTGCGGGCCTTCAATGAGCGCAGCTGGCTCTATTATACGGACTGGTTCTGGTATCTCGGATGGAGCGAGGCACGGTTCGTTCTTGAGCGGATGAGCTTCGTTCCAAGCCCGGCCGCCGCGTCGTTTGCAAGCGCCACGCCCGCCGAACTCCAGCGCATGCCTCGGATGATCGACTCGATGTCGGTCGCGCTCCGCAAGGTCGACCTGACACCCGCGGACCGGCAAGTCTGGGAATATTGGCGTGAGCGCAAGCGGCAGGCGCAAAGCCGCTGGTCCGCGCCCGCACCGGCGGTTCAGGAGATTGCCCCTTCGACTACGGCGCCCGCCGGTTTGGCGACAGCGTCGCCCGTGACGCCGCAGCAAGCTGAGGTCCGGCAGGCCTTTGCAGGCGGCTGGGCGGCGCATCGCCATGCTCATTGCGTATGGATCGTGACGCCGGAGGGCTACAAACATCACCAGACCTTCGATGAATTCGCGCTCGGTCTTAGCGAGGCTTTCGCGGAGCTTGGCGGGTCATGTCCCATCGTCCGTGATGTCCTGCAATTGAACGGCCGCGTTCCGATCGTCCTTGGCACACATCTGCTTCGGCATTGCTCTTCCGTCTCCATTCCGGCCGACAGCATCCTCGTCAATTTCGAACAGGTCGTAAGCGGAGGCGGCTGGATCGATGAGAATTACCTGGCGTTGCTGCGACGCTTCCCAGTTCTCGACTATTCAGTCCGAAACCGCGAGGCCCTGATTGAGCGAGGCATTACCCATGCCGGACTGCTGGGGATTGGCCATTCGCCCGGGCTCGTCCGGATTCCAAAGGCCTTGGAGAAGGATATCGACGTTCTTTTCTACGGTTCGTTGAACCCACGTCGAAAGACTATTCTGGAGGCTCTGCGCGCCAGGGGTCTGAACGCCGTTCATCTGTTCGGCGCCTATGGGGCCGAGCGCGATGCTGCGATCGCCCGCGCGAAGCTGGTGATCAATCTTCACTTCTATGAAAGCGCGATTTTCGAGGTCGTGCGGGTCTCCTACCTTCTGGCCAACGGTGTATGCGTCGTCAGCGAGGGAGACGAGGGCGACCCGGATATCGCCCCCTTTGAAGGCGCGCTCGTCGTGTGCGGTTATGGCGAGATCGTCGAGAACTGCGCCGCCCTCGTCGCCGATGACCCATACCGCGCCGCCATCGGCTTGCGAGGGCAGCGCATCATGATGGCGCGACGCCAGTCCGACTTGCTCAAGGCTCTGATCGGGGATTGAGCCGCTCCTCAATGAACTCGCGGTGCGGCAAACGCTTGCGGTGCTACCGGACGACCGGCTCGCTGGCACCGGGGCAAGATGGGCGAACACTGCATCAGCTTCACTACGCTGGAAACAGCGGCATTAAAGCGCGCCGCAGCGGCAGCTCACGTCGCGAAGAAACCGCCACAACCGCGCGCTCACGAAGTTCGAAAGGACGCGCGTCATCGATGCTGGCCTCCGCCCAGCCAGCATCATGAACCGCTGTTCGCCGCAAAACGGAATCCCTTCCGATTCGGTGAATCAAGGGAAATGCTTGGCCGTTAGGCCGTTAGGCCGTTAGGCCGTTGGCCGTTGGCCAAGGTTCGTGGTGACAACGAAGGCGTTTTTCATGGCCTGTGGATCGCGCGCATATCCCCACGCGGATCCGAAATACAGCCAAGATGTGCGAGATAGTTCGCCACTGTCTGCGGCCGGCAGACAGCTCTTTCGCAAAACCCGATAAGATCGTCAGAGCGGATGTCGGCGCAGGGTATATCGACGATATCACACCCTTTGATCGCGTTCAGCACTTGCGCCTTCGTACGCCCGATCTCCTTCCGGCTCTCTGCGATATAGATAGACGAATCCGCCCTCGCGCTTGATCACGATCTGCGCCATATGAGCGATTGAACCGTCCTTGCGCTTCCGTGGTATGATCGTCCAATCGCGGTACAGCATGCCCCTTTTCAGCATTTGCTGTACCGAGAGCATAAAGGGGCAAAAACGACAACAAGTCAGCGTAAATGAGCAGATACCGAGTGGCCGATCAGAAGTATGAACGCATTGATTGAAAAAGAAGAAACTGGATATGAGGCCGATTGGCGCTTCTGCGTAGCACCCATGATGGATTGGACCGGTTGGTCTGAAAAGCCCTTCTGGAACAAGTAGTTACAACGCTCATCGAAAATCATGTCGTACTGAAGTCGTCCCGGCTCTTACGAGGCGAGAGCTTGTCCTTCGCGCCCCTCTCGATAAACATGCTGCGAGATGGAGATTCATCCCGCCTCGATCGGGATGGGGCGCCGCCCATCATGCAGTTCAGCGGTATCGACGCACGTGAGGCGCACACTGTGCCGCTGACGACTTCGTACATTCCTTCGGTCGGACTTTCCAGGTGGGACAAGTTTTCGCCCGCTTCAGCAACCGAAATGAGCTTGCCTCCCTGCTGATGTCGCGACATTCGCGCAACAGGATTTGGCTCAGGATGTCAGCGTCGCGTAAGGTTCACGAACCTGTCACGATAGAGCGGCTAGGTTTCGGATAGCGTCTGCTTCGTCTGTCCAAGACCGTTGTACGCGCTTTGGCGACGGTGGGGGACTGGCGCCTGTCAAAGTCCTTACCCTTAGTGATTCACGGATCGCGGGGAGTTGGTGAGTGCTGACCGCGGGTGACTTCAGTCGAACAGGGGCCGAAAGACATGGCGTTGAGTATGGGCGAGCGTCTCCGTTATGCCGCGTATGGGCTCGTCGCGCTGGGTGCATTTGCCGGCTATCTTTGGCTCGAAACTGATGAAAATGAGGTCCAGCGGGCTGGTATTGCCAACGCCGTTCCGAGCGACGTCCTTTACAGTCCTCATTCGTCCAGGATACGACGGGCCAAACCCGTACGCTTTTCGAGTATCACGACATCGGCATTCAGCTGGACGTGATCCCGAAATACCACCTCGACGGCTCGATTTTTGTCGACCTCAAAATCGAGGTCAGCTCCCTCGGTTCAAACCTCGGCACCGCCGCACAGCCAGCTTACGCCATCGGCTCGCGTAACGTCCATACGACGATGATTCTGCGAGAGAACGAGACAGCGCTGCTCGGCGGACTGATCAAGGAGGAAGAAAAGCACAATGTGAATGGCCTTCCAGTGGAGCGCAGCGGGGTGAACGTTCTGGACAGACTGTTTTCGACCTCGACCGATAAGGTCGGGAGAAGCGAACTTCTGCTGACTATCACCCCCCGACTTATTCGGCCGCAATCTTTCGCGCAACGTAGCGCGACCGATTTTTATAGCGGCACGGACGGCAGTTATTCGATCCGGGCCGAGCATGAGTATCTCAAGAAAAACCTCGATTCTGGGTCGGTGCCTCGATACGTCATAAAGCCGGATAACACGAAGCCCCCTGCAGGTGCGGCCGCGAGCGGCGCTACGCCTGACGGGATACAGCCAACGAAATTCGGGCGCTAGGCAACCTTTTATGCATACGCCTATGCGCTCAGATTCCAAGGCTTCCGCAAGACGGCAAGGTTCCCCCGGGTCTTCACTCATGGAAATGGTGGTCGTCCTCGCCATTTTGTCTTTGCTTGCGGCATTGGCGGCGCCGCACGCTCGTATGAACTTGAAACGCGACAAGGAAATACAACTCAGGGAAACACTGAGGACCGTGAGAGCCGCCCTCGATCGCTTTCACGCGGACATGATGAAACGGAAGGAGAAAGATCCAAAAGGCGGAGCCAGTCCGAACGGATATCCTTATACAGTTCAGACACTCGTCGACGGGAGCGAGAAGGCTGCCAACGGTCCGAAGAAGCGCTATCTGCGGTCGTTGCCCGTAAATCCCTTTGCGCCGGCTGGGACGCCTTTCCAGGCGCAATGGACATTCGTCAGCTACCAACGGGGGGACGCTGGCATCACCTCGTCATCCTATGGAACGACGCTTGCGGAAGTCCAAACGGTGAGCGGGGATAAGGACATTTACGATCTTCACGCCAAGACAGATGGCATCGCTCTGGATGGGTCGCGCTATGCGGACTGGTGATTTGAAAAAAGGCCAGCAAAAGCGCGGCTCGCATCGAGGCGGCAGTCCTGGCTTCACGCTCATGGAGATGCTGCTTGTGCTTGCGATTATAGGCGTCCTTGCTTCCGTGGTGGCCCCTTCCGTAATGGGCGCGCTTACGCGAGCGCGCGAGGCCGCACTCCAGCAAGACCTGAAGACCATGCGCAAGCTGATCGACGACTATTACACTGATAAGGGCGTCTTCCCACCGTCTCTTCAAACGCTTGTGGATCAGGGTTATCTGCGAGCGATGCCGCCAGATCCGGTGAACGGAAACAGGACAACCTGGAAGGGCGTTTCGGCACAGGAGGGCGGGGTTTCGGATGTGCGTTCTTTGTCGACTGAGCGCGGCCAAAACGGCGTTCCATATAGCGAATGGTGATGTCAGACCGAAAGCCGCAGGGATCGCCTGGATATACATTTCCGCTTATGCTCGTCATTATCACGGCACTGGCTTATGGGGCATCACGCATTGAAGTTGCGGCGAGTTACAGGCTGAAGCGCGATAAAGAGGATGAGCTTCTCTTCCGCGGGCTCGCCTATATGAAGGCCATTGACGCCTTCCATACGAGGAACGGCAAATATCCGCGCAGACTTGCTGAATTGGCCGGATCGGGCGCGGGCGCCAGCGGCTTCATCCGGCAACTCTACAAGGATCCGGTGACCGGGAAGGATTTTGATCTCATACGGACAAGCGAGGGGGAGATTATCGGCGTGGTAAGCTCAAGCGCAGCAAGTCCCTTCCGGAAGGTCGATTTCGAAAAGGGGCTAAGAGGGTTCGAGTTGGCAAAGACATATGCGGAGTGGCGGTTCACCGCACGTACTCAGCCCGCCAAGTCTCAGCCCGGCAATTCAGAGATTGCGCCCCTCATTGCAGCTACTTCTGATGGCGACGACTCTTCGGAGACAGATTAAACCGTGTCGCTGGCGTTAGCGCGGACGGGGTCTTGTCAAGACAAGGAAAGCCCGTATGTTGTCCCCGTCACGGGACATTGATGCGCGGTCGACGGTGACATAATCCCGAAGATCGTTAAGACCTGTTACGAACTTGATGATGGTTACGTACGTCCCAGTCAGAACCAGTTCAATCGGCCCGGCGGACTTTTCCGCTCCCGGCGAAGAGATCTGCTCCATGGTCGCGCCGCTCGAGGCCGCAAGCGTTTCGATGGCGTGGATAAATTCGGGTTCCGAAGATCGATGGCCGAGCTTGGCTTCCAGCGCCGTCGCCTGTGAAAGACGCAGGGCGTAGGATTGCGCTGTGCTGGCCTCGGCGCGCAGGCTCCGAATTTTCGCGTTCAGTCCTTCGAGAGCGTTGTCGGTCTCCTGGGCGTCCACTGCCGCCGGACGCCAAACCAGCGCTGCGACTGAGCCGAGCAACGCCGCCGCCAGCATCAAGACCAGAGCCGACGCGATCACGGCAGGATGGCGGACGATATGAGCGAGCATGGCTCCGGTCATGTACGCGGCTCCATCCTGAAGGGCCGCATGGACAATCGGGCCTGAAAAAGAGGCTCCGAGCCCTCCGCTGAGCCAG
>NZ_JFZJ01000126.1 GCF_000636015.1 Rhodomicrobium udaipurense JA643 | reverse complement strand
CATGTCGCGGCAGAGGACGAACGTTCCTATAATCGCGAAAACCGCCCGGCTGCGGGCAATCCTGTTTCAATCGCGATGAGAGTTCGACCATGACGGAAAAGTTCGAAGCGCTCCTTCTCACGAAAACCGAAACCGGTCAGGCCGTCGCGTGGACCGAGCTTTCGGATGCGGACCTCATGCCGGGCGATGTCACAGTGCGCGTCACGCATTCGACCGTAAACTACAAGGACGGCCTTGCCATCACGGGGAAGGCCCCGGTGGTGCGCCGCTGGCCCATGGTGCCCGGCATCGATTTCGCGGGCGTCGTCGAAAGCTCGTCGCATCCCGACTTCACCCCCGGCGATGAGGTTGTGCTGAACGGCTGGGGCACGAGCGAAACCCATCTTGGCGGCTACGCGCAATTCTCCCGCGTGAAGGGCGAATGGCTGGTGCCGCTGCCCGCCGGGCTTTCGCGCGCCGACGCGATGGCCATCGGGACGGCGGGTTACACGGCGATGCTGTGCGTGCTGGCGCTCGAAGCGCATGGCGTGACGCCAGACAAGGGGCCTGTGCTTGTCACGGGCGCGTCCGGCGGCGTCGGCAGCGTCGCGGTGGCGCTGCTGTCGAAGCTCGGCTTCACGGTGCATGCATCCACCGGCCGCCCGGAAGAGGAAGGCTACCTGAAATCGCTCGGCGCGTCGGAGATCGTGGCGCGGCAGGAGCTTTCCGCGCCGGGCAAGCCGCTCGGGCGTGAGCGCTGGGCGGGCGCGGTCGATTCCGTCGGCAGCCATACGCTCGCGAACGTGCTCGCGCAGACGAAATATGGCGGCACGGTCGCGGCATGCGGGCTCGCGCAAGGTCTGGACCTCCCCGCAAGCGTCGCCCCGTTCATCCTGCGCGGCGTGACGCTGGCGGGCATCGACTCCGTCATGGCACCGAAGGCGAAACGGCTCGAAGCCTGGGCGCGGCTTGCGCAAGACCTCGACCGCGCGAAGCTCGCCGCGCTGACGACAACGCACTCGTGGAAGGATGCGGTCACGCTCGCCGAAGACATCCTCGCCGGGAAGGTTCGCGGCCGCGTCGTCCTTGAGGTGGCGTAGGGCATGATCTGCAAAAGCGGACGCCGATCACGCCCGAACAGAAACTTGGAGCGGTGGTTTCGGCTGCCGCTTTCAAAACAGCCGCTTGCGCATGAAAATTTCGTCCGACTCGTCGATCGCGAGCTTGTCGAGAAGCCCGGCCTGCTCGAAACCGAAGCGCCGATAAAGCGCCTCGGCGCGCGTGTTGAACGTGGAGACGCAGAGCCAGAGCTGGCGCGCGCCGCCTTTGTGCGCCTCGTCCTCAATCCATTGCAGCAGGCGATGGCCGAGTCCGCGCCCTTGAAACTCCGGCAGCACGCAGAAAAGCTGGAGATAAGGCCCGTGCAGGAACGGATTCTGGATCGCGACGATGCCCGCGAGCCGCCTATCCTGAAGAACCTCGAACCGGGTCAGGGCCGGAATCTCCCTCTGCAACGAAGCGGCGATGCTGGGCGCGCTCCAGTTGACGACCGACCAGGGCGGGATCTCCGCCATAGCCGCGCCGAGCGCTTTCGTGTTTTCGGGCTTGAGGGGCCTCAGGATGAGCGCGTCGCCCAAATCGTGACGCACGTTTTCGAACGGGCCGTGCAGCGAGGCAGTCATGGCCTGTCCGCCGTGATTGGCGCGGCGGGGTGCGTCGCTGTCGGGGCAGTGCTCTTGACATCCGCGCCCGAACCGGTCGCGGCGGGTGCGTGCTTCGCAGCGGCGGCGGGCGGCTGCGCGCTGTTGTTTGCAGCCGGGAAAAGCTTGTCGTATTTCACATTATCCCCCGGCTTGAGCTCGTAGCAGGTGTCCTTGATGACCGGCGCGCCCTTCGCGATCAACTCGCTCACCGTAGCAAACCCGAAGCCGCGCTTCCGTAACTCATCGATCATGTGCGGCAACGCCTCCGCCGTATGATGGCCGCGCCCGTTCGCGTGCATCACGATGATCGAGCCGGGCTTCGCGGCGGCGGCGCTTTTCGCGATGGCGTCGGCGCTTTGGGCGGGTGCCGGGTCGCCGGTCGGGATGTCCCATTGAATGGCGAGCAGCCCGGCGTCGTTCACCGCGTCGAGCGCCTCTGTGTTGCAGGTACCGAACGGAAAGCGGAAGACGAGCGGGCGGCTGGCGTCAACCGGGCCTGTGCCGGGGCGATAGCAGCTTCGGCCGGAAAGCTCGCGGCGAAGGCGACCGTCCGCGTTGAGATTGAGCGAAAGGTCGCGCCGCATTTCGTCGGGCGGCAGGAGACGGAAATTTCTATGCGTCCAGCTATGCGCGCCGACCTCGAACAGCGGATCGGCCATGAGTTGCTGGGCCCGCTCGCTGTGGTCCATCAGCCACTTTCCGCTCGCAAAAAACGTGGCCTTTACGCCCGCCTTGCGCAGCGTGTCGAAGATCGAAGCATCGTAGCCCGACACCTCCCACGCGTTTTCGCAGAGGTCGAAGGTGAGCGCGACGAGCTTTTCGCCCGGCGGAAGCTTGACGCTACGAATGGAGCCGCGAAGCGCCGGCGCCACGGGGGCGAGCGGCTCGGCCTGGTCGCGCGGCTCGATGGTGGGATCGTAAGTCTCTCGGTGGATTGCCTTTTCGCCCGGCTTGCCCGCGAGTTCGGCAGTCGACCAGCACGCTCCCCCGGAGGCGTGCCCCTGCGCCCTGGCCTCCAGGGAGCAAGCAACGGTAGCGGCTATACATAGGGCGATCAAGTGGGCAAGGCGGGTCATGCTCGTTCTTCTCTCAGGCGGGAGCAGGTTCTACTGCCGGGCGCAGATTTTAATTGCGCTCCGGTAAAGTTGCTCGCAAACTCCGTGATGCGCCTATTCGATTTGGCGCGTTCTTCAAAGGTGATACGACGATGGCAAAGAAACCTGAAGCGAAGCCGAAGGAAGCCGCGAAGCCGAAAGGCAAAGCCGAAGAGAAGGCCCCACCCAAAAAGGGCGGGAAAAAATAGGAATTGTTGGCGAGGAAAAGGTGGAAGAGAACTCTTCCCCTTTTTCCGCATCCTCCTGTAAGCATAGCCCGTATCACCGTCGTACCACACGCCCCGAGGGAACCATGCGGCTGGCTTGCAGGATACTCATGATCGCGCCCTTCGCGCTGTTGCCGGCGTCCGCTTTCGGCATATCCGTGACAAATCGCGACGCTACCGATCAAACATTGATCGTCATTGAAGGCGACAAACAGGCGGAACAGATCATCAAGGCAGGCGAACAGCTAGCGCTTTGCGAAAAAAGCTGCGTGATCCGTCTGGCGGATGGCGAGGACTATGAGTTCGACGGACCCGAGATTGTCTCTCTTGAAGACGGGTTGCTGTTCCTCGACAACGCAGCGGCGCAAGGCAAGGCGGCTCAATAGGCAGCCGCCGCCTTTTGCGCATCAGTTCCTGTAGTCCTGAACCTTGGTCGCCCGCAGGCCCGGCAAACCGTGCCGGTCTATGAGGCGTTGCCAGCTCAGAAACTCGTCAATCGTCAGCTTATAGCGCTGGCATGCATCGTCGAGGCTCAGAAGGCCGCCGCGAACAGCCGCGACAACCTCAGCCTTTCGGCGAATAACCCAGCGTTTCGTATTCGGTGGAGGAAGATCCGCGATGGTCAGCGGACTCCCATCGGGGCCGAGCACATAGCGAAGGCGAGGGCGGAACAAGTCGGTCATAGTACTCTCACACGCGATCAAAGACCTGAGGTGAACTTTATTGCGACCTATTTAAAACGCGCTTAACCGGGTCGGTATAAAAAACCTTCCCATCCACCACCTTTGGTTGCTTAATGTACTGATACACGCTTTTGGTGTACTTTCGTTTCTGCTTTTACTTCTTTGACGAAGACGTCCCGCCTCATTCGATCAGCTTGTAAGCAGGAAGCGTCAGGAACGCATTGAGTTCTCCGCTCATGACAAGGTCGCGAAACAAGGTGATCGCTTCCGAAAAACGCCCGCTCTCGTAGTCCGCACCAACCTTTTCGCGAAGCTGTAGCATCTCATCGGAGATGATCGCTTCGATCAGCTCGGGCGTGACCTTGCGGCCGTCTTCCAGCGTCGCGCCATGATGCAGCCATTGCCAGTTTTGGGTGCGCGAAATCTCGGCCGTCGCTGCGTCTTCCATCAGATTATACAAAGGCACCGCGCCATTCCCGCGCAGCCACGCCTCGATATATTGAATGCCGACGCGCGTGTTGACGCGAAGCCCCTCTTCCGTGCGCGTGCCGTCATGCGGCTGGAGCAGCTCCTTTTGTCCAGCTGCGACATCTTCGCGCAGCTTCGAAAGCTGGTTCTTTTTCGGCATGTGCTCGTCGAATACGGCGAGCGCGATCGGCACAAGGTCGGGATGCGCCACCCATGTGCCGTCATGGCCGTAGGTCACCTCGCGTAGCTTGTCCTCGCGAACGGCGGCAAGGGCCTTGTCGTTCACTTCGGGGTCACGGCGGTTCGGGATGAACGCCGACATGCCGCCCATGGCAAACGCGCCGCGCCGGTGACATGTCTGGATCAGAAGCTCGGCATAGGCCTTGAGGAACGCCTTGCTCATGACCACCTGGCCGCGGTCGGGCAGGATGCGATCCGGCTTCGTGCGCAGCGTCTTGATGTATGAAAAGATGTAGTCCCAACGCCCGCAATTGAGGCCGACGATATGGTCACGAAGCTCGTAGAGGACTTCGTGCATTTCGAAAACGGCCGGTAACGTCTCGATCAGAACCGTTGATTTGATGGTGCCGGTGCGGAGTTGCAAGTGCTCCTCGGCGAACAGGAACACCTCGTTCCAGAGACGCGCTTCGAGGTGGCTCTCCATCTTCGGGAGGTAGAAGTAAGGGCTGCTGCCCTTCGCCAGCGCGGCTTGCGCGTTATGCAAGAAATAGAGGCCGAAGTCGAAGAGCGCGCCCGCGACCGGCTGCTTGTCCACCGTCATATGACGCTCGACAAGGTGCCAGCCGCGCGGACGCACCATCAGCACGGCGGGGTTCGGCCCGACCGCGTAGGATTTGCCGGTGTCTTCCTCGGTGAAATCAACCTCGCCGCGCCAGTAGTCGGCGAGGTTGATCTGGCCTTCGACGACGTTCGCCCATGTCGGCGACAACGAGTCTTCGCAATCGGCCATGAACACCTTCGCGCCGGAGTTCAGCGCGTTGATGATCATCTTGCGCGTCGTCGGCCCGGTGATTTCCACGCGCCGGTCGGTCAGGTCGTCCGGGATGCCCGCGATGGTCCAGTCCACCTCGCGGATCTTCTTCGTCTCCGGCAGAAAATCGGGCAACGCGCCGCTGTCCCACGCCGCCTGCCGTACGCCGCGCGCCTCCATAAGCTCGCGTCGCCGAGGCTCGAAGCGGCGATGCAGTTCGGCGATGAAGTCGAGCGCGGGCGCGGTCAGCACCCGGTCATAGCCGGGTTCGATCGGGCCTGTGATCTTCATGCCGTCGGGCAGCGGCAGATGCAGGATCGGGGCAGCAGACATGGTCGTTCTCCCATTCGAGGTGAAGCCTCGTTTTGATCCATTCAAATGCAGTCGACCAAGCGCGTCCATACCCACTGAGTAGTACAACCGAGTGAAATCTTCGGTCTATGCGGCTTGGCGAATTTGAGCGTGACTTCCAATAAATGCAAAGGAGTGCCGCTTTGCTCCCGGCCGCAGGACGAGCTGGATTGCGAGGGAGGCGTGGCCGAAATTTCCGTAGCGGCCGCTAGCGATGGGGGCACCGGTGCCGGTTGCTGCATGGGCTTAATCAGCTGCGCGGCGGTGTGGGCGTGGGGTGTTGCGGGGACAGAAGCGGTGGCGGCGCTCTCACATCCGGGCACAGAAAAAGCCAGCGCGAAGGCTGGCTTTTGATGCTTTTGTAACGGTGGCGTTATTGTGCCGCAGAAGCCGAGAATGCTGGCATTCCGCCGCCGGAAACCGGGCTGCGCGGTGCTTCCGCCTTGAGGGCGGCCTTTTGGACCGCCTTCTGCACCTTTTCGAACGCGCGCACCTCGATCTGCCGGATTCGCTCGCGACTGACGTTGAACTCGGACGACAGCTCTTCGAGTGTGAGCGGATCGTCGGCGAGGCGGCGCGCTGTGAAGATGCGGCGTTCGCGCTCGTTCAGACTATCCATCGCCGCTCCGAGATATTCACGGCGGCGGCTCAACTCCTCGCTTTCAGCGAGCTGCGTCTCCTGACTCGGCCCCTCGTCGACGAGCCAATCCTGCCACTCGCCGCTTTCCGAGTCGGCGCGCAGCGGAGCGTTGAGCGAAGCGTCGCCACCGAGGCGGCGGTTCATCGACACAACGTCCTCTTCCGGCACGCCGAGGTTGGTCGCGATGGTCTTGACCTGATCGGGGCGGAGATCGCCCTCCTCCAGCGCCTGCAACTGGCTCTTCGCCTTGCGCAGGTTGAAGAAAAGCTTCTTCTGGCTCGCCGTGGTGCCCATCTTCACGAGGCTCCACGAGCGCAGAATATATTCTTGAATGGCAGCGCGTATCCACCACATAGCGTAGGTGGCAAGGCGGAAGCCCTTGTCCGGATCGAAGCGTTTGACGGCCTGCATCAGCCCGACATTGCCTTCGGAGATGACTTCACCGATGGGCAACCCGTAGCCGCGATAGCCCATGGCGATGCGCGCCACAAGGCGAAGGTGCGACGTAACGAGCTTCTGCGCTGCCTTGGCGTCTTCGTGCTCTTGCCAACGTTTGGCGAGCATGTATTCTTGCTGAGGCTCAAGCATCGGGAAACGCCGGATCTCTTCGAGATAGCGGGCGAGGCCACCACTTGCAGCGACTGACGGCAATGAACTCATGCTTCAAACCCTCCGCATCGGATGACCCGCTGCCGTTGGAGAACTCGTTCGCGTTTCCGGAACGATTGAACCCACATTACGCTTCCCGCTATGCGTCTGCATCTTAATTCTTGGACAGTTTTGCATCGAACCTTTCAAGAGCGTTACACAATTGCGCGATGTCTTCAGGCAGCGGGCTCTCGAAAGATAGAACCTTCCGTGACGAAGGATGTTCGAACCTTAAGCCCGCAGCGTGAAGCGCCTGTCTCTCGGCACACGCAAAATTCCTTGCCGCTTCGTCCGGGAGGGCAAGCGCTTTCGTTCTAAAACCGGCGCCATAAACGGAATCCCCTACCAGAGGAACGCCGATATGCGCGAGATGCACCCGCACCTGATGAGTGCGGCCCGTTTCCAGTTTGCATCTAAGGACACTCAGCGTGGCCGTTTTGTTCCACTTCCCCGTTGCCGCGCTCTGGCTTTCGACATTTCCAAGCCGGAAGACACGCTCGATTGCATAAATCGTGGCAGCCTCGCGCCCGCCATTGCGCACCACCGCCATCTTGATCCGCGACCCCGGATGCCGCGCGATCCGAGCCTCGATCCGCCCCGACGTCGGCTGCGGCTCTCCCCACACCAGCGCCAGATATTCGCGGCGCAGCGCGCCCGTCCGTCCGTGGTCGGCGAACTGCGCCGACAGACTGCGATGCGCCTTGTCCGTCTTCGCGACGACCATCAGCCCGCTGGTGTTCTTGTCGAGCCGGTGCACGATCCCCGGCCGCGTCACACCGCCGATGCCGGAAAGGCTGTCGCCGCAATGCGCGATCAGCGCGTTGACGAGCGTCCCGTTCGGATTGCCCGCGCCGGGATGCACGACGAGGCCCGCCGGCTTGTCGATCACGATCAGGCTGGCGTCCTCGTAAACGACGTTGAGTTCGATGGCCTCGCCCTCGACGGCGTAATCCTCGGCGGGCGGTGTCGTGACTTCGAACGTATCGCCGAGACGCACCTTCGCGCTCGGATCCGTCGAGGCCTCGGCGTCGCGCCCCGCCGCAAGGCGCACCACGTGGCCCGCGCGAATAAGGTCTTGCAGGCGCACCCGGCTTTGTGTCTCTATCCGGCTCGCGAGAAAGCGATCGAGGCGCACGCCCGCGTCGTCTTCTGAAGCTTCATAGCGGGCGGGAGAAAATTCGTCGCTCGTCATTGACCCTTTGCCTGCCCCTCTTGAAAGCCGTCACCATGACAAACGCGCAAAGCCCGGTCCCCGGCCCCTGGACGCCCGAACGCGTCCGCATGCTCAAGATTGCCGTCACGATCATGACGACATTGCTTATCGCCGGCATCATCGCGCTCCTTTACGGTGTGGCGCGGCAGGCGGCGAAACTCAGTTCTGGCCCGGCATCCGCGACGAGGCCCGCTCTGTCAAGCCCGGCCGCAGCGCCCGCGACCACGCCTTATGCGCAAACGCTTGCCCTGGGGCAGGGCGAACTCAGGAGCGTATCCGCGGACAACGGATCGATCATTCTGCACTATAAGGGGGAGGGTAGCGACACGATTATCGTACTCGACCCCCTAAGTGGGCAGGAGCGCGGCCGGTTTCAAGTGCCGCGCCGGTAGGGGGCAGCGGCCAAAGGGCGACAGCGGCGGTCGGCGCGCTTTCGGCCTCCCCGCACCCATGGGGGCAGCTGGGGCATGCTCGTGCAGATGATGCCGCTGCTTCGGCCTCCCGCCCCATGGGGGGCAGGGATGGACTGGTTCCTGGTGACAAGGCAAACCCGCGGTCTCCCCGCACCCGTGGCGGGCAGGTGCCAAAGAGGGCGGCGAAAGTGACAAGGATCGGCCTCCAAAAAGCCAACTGAAAGGCCGCCGTTACGTCCGCCTCGCGCTTGACGTCACGTCATTCGCCCATGGGCTGCCTGCGCAAAGCCCCGGCGCTTCGATCGGCTCAAGTTTCGGTGCGTGTCGTCGGTTTTGCGCTTGATCGATGGCGCGGCGCATTCTAATGTATGGCTTCGCTCGCCCCGTTCGTCTAGCGGTCAGGACGCGGCCCTCTCACGGCTGAAACAGGAGTTCGATTCTCCTAC
>NZ_JFZJ01000125.1 GCF_000636015.1 Rhodomicrobium udaipurense JA643 | reverse complement strand
GTGTCGGCGCTGGCGAGATAATCCTCGTGCATCTCCGAACAGCGCACTTGCGGAGGCCAATGAGAATGTTTCCGCGTCGGCGCACCACTCCAGAGGCGGTCGTAAATCCAGGTCGTGACGCTGTCGAAGTGTTCGATCTTCTGTTCGAGCAGCGCCGCCGTCTTCGGCGCTTCCCTGATGTTGATTTGGGAAAGATCGAAATGAAGCAGATCGTATAGCAGGGCCTCATAGCCTCCACTCTCAAGCTCTGCATGCATATCGGCAAAGTATTAACAGGAAAAGACAGCCCGCCATGTGCGCGTTGAACTGCCCCGTCACGTAGCGAGGATGATCGACGAGGAAGTAATGAGGCGAGACGAGTTTGCCGAACGCCTCAGCCACGATGGACTTGCCGACGGCATGAGCGAACCAGCCGAACATCGCGCACATTTCGAATCAGCCGCGCCGGTTTCCCCCAGCGTTTACCTGACGGTCGCCACCTTGCGCAGCCGCTGACTCTCGTGGGTTAAAGGCTCGCGCTCGCCCATCGCGCGACGGTTTGGAGATGGCGCGCGATGTTTTTCGATAGCGGCACGGTGCGCGCTCGCGCGGGGGGCGAACGCGCACGCCCTTGCCACACCGCGCCCAAGGCCGCCTAGGGAAGCGGCTTCGTCAGCGTGAACGCCCCTCGAATATCGCCCGCGCTGTAGCCCGTCGCCTTGTCTTCGGGATAGAGCTCCGCGAGCTTCGCCTTGACGGGTTCGGCCAGGTTCGTCCCGTGACAGGCCAGGCACGGTTCGGCCGCCGTCGGGATCGCCTTCATGTAGCGGAAGTTGCGCACACCGCCGCTTTCCACGACTTCGGCCCTTTCGAGCTTCGTCGGGTCCGCGCCGCCCGCTTTCGCGGCTTCAAAGCGAGCGAGGGTCTCAGCCTCCCACGCGTCGGGTGCGGTCGCCGGATTGCGCAGCTTGAGCGATGTACGCCGGACGATCCAACCGCCGGTCGACGCTTCGGAAGCGATCGCGGGTGCCGCAGTGTTGCACACGCTAATGGCAGCGACCGGGCCGCCCTCTTTCATCGCGCCGACGAGTTCGCCCTTCAGCTTGTCGGCAAAACGACCGACGATACCGCGCGCTTCGATCGCGAGAGCCTCGGGGCTCGCTGCTTCCTCCGCCTCCGCTGCCGCGACGCCCAGAATCGCCATGACGATCGCGATCCCGCCCGTTCGAAAAGCCATTTCAGCGCTCCCTGTTTGCTGCGCTGCCCCGGCGGGCCTGCGCCTTCGTATTCATGATGGCGCATATATAGCACGAGCACGAACGCCGGAAGACCGCAAAAAGTAAGGGCTTACACAGGCGTCATGGTGGCAGGGATATGCGTATTTGAGAATATGCCCGGTTCGTCGGACACTGGCCCGCCATGAGGCACGAGCCTTTCCCGCAACGTGACGACCGTGCCGAGGATCACAAGCGCCGGGCCGACAATCCCCTCGCTCGCTGCCGCTCCAGCGATGGTCTCGACCGTGCCCGTCACGACGCGCTGATTCGGTCGCGTACCGTTTTCCACGATGGCGGCGGGAAGCGCCGGGTCGCCGCCATGCGCCACGAATTGATGCATCAGCGACTCGAGCTGCCCAAGCCCCATGAAAATCACCACCGTCTGATGCGGCTGCACCAGCGCCTCCCAGCCGAGGCTCAGGCCACCGCCGCTTCGCGCGTGCCCTGTGACGAAAACGCAGGCCTGCGCGTGATCGCGATGCGTCAGCGGAATGCCCGCATAGGCCGAGCAGCCCGCCGCCGAGGTCACACCCGGCACGACCTGCACCGGAATGCCCGCAGCGGCCAGCGCCTCGATCTCCTCGCCGCCGCGCCCGAACATGAACGGGTCGCCACCCTTGAGGCGCAGCACGCGCTTTCCCTCTTTCGCAAGCCGCACGAGCTTCGCGGAAATTTCCTCCTGCGGGACGGCGTGCCGGTCCGGCTCCTTGCCGACATAGATGTGCTCGGCTTCACGGCGCACGAGGTTGAGGATACCGGGCGGCAGGAGGCGATCATAGAGCACGACATCCGCGCGTTGCATGAGGCGGAGCGCGCGGAAGGTCAGAAGGTCCGGATCGCCCGGCCCTGCCCCCACGAGATAGACCTCGCCCTGCGCAAGCTCGGTATCGTCCGCCGCGTCCAGCGCGCGTTCGAGTTCGACCCGCGCCTCATCCTCCCGCCCCGCCAGAAAGCGATCCGCGACGCGGCCTTCGAGCGCCCTCTCCCAGAAGCGGCGACGCTGCGAAAGATCCGAAAGCCGCTGGCCCAGCCGCTCGCGATATGAGCCGACCAGCGCGACGAGGCGGCCATATGCGGCGGGAATCGTGCTCTCGAGGCGAGCGCGGATCATGCGGGCGAAGATGGGCGACGCGCCGCCGGTCGAGATGGCAATCACGAGCGGATCGCGGTCGACGATGGCGGGCATGATGAAGTCGCAAAGCTCGGGCGTGTCGGCGACGTTGATGGGCACGCGCGCCTCGCGGGCAAGCGCGGCCATCGCCTCGTCGGTCGCCCGATCGCCGGTCGCGGCGAAGGCAAGCGCGAGACCTGCCATGTCGGCGGCCGACGGGGCACGCGTCTCATGCACGAAATGCGGATCGTCAACGAGTGCGCGAAAGTCGTCGCCGAGTTGGGGGGCGAAGGCGCTGACGCGCGCGCCTGCGCGAAGGGCAAGCTCGGCGCGGCGAGCGGCGGGCGCTCCGCCACCGGCTACGGCGACGGTTTTGCCCTTGAGTTGAAAGAAGAGGGGAAGCTGTTCCACGGGTCGGCTCACTTTTTGGGCTGTAGGGCTAACCCATCGCGCGCGGTTTTGCGCGAGAAAAATGCGACGTGGAGATTCCACCGCCCGTCAAACACCCTCTCCGCTGCCCAAACACGAAAAAGGCCCGCGCGCGGCGAGCCTTCTTCCGTGCGGCTTGAGCCGCGCGAACCCGAGATTATCAATGAAGCGAGCGATGCCACTCGTCGACCTGACGCTCTGCTTCCTCTTTGGTAACGCCGTAGCGTTCCTGAATTTTGCCCGCGAGAACTTTTGCATCGCCCTTGGCCTCAGTCAGGTCGCTGTCGGTAAGCTTGCCCCATTGCTGTTGCACCTTGCCCTCGAACTGCTTCCAGTTTCCCGAGATCTGATCCCAATTCATGGATTTGTCCTCCAATTGACTGGCCGATAAACGGTCGCCACACGCAAAGGTTCCGAAGCGCGCTCCAAACCTTCGGCAAAGCTTCGGCTTGATGGCGAGCGCTCGCGCGAGCGCCTGGGAACGAGACCGCCCAAACCTTGTTTCGCGCGAAGGAGGACTGCAACATGCAAACAGACCGAACGGACGCGATAACTCCCGGCCGCAAGCTGATATCGAGCGACGACGTCGAAGGTGCTTACGTTTACGGCGCCGGCGACGAGCGGATCGGGACCATCGAGGAAATCATGATCGATTGCGTGGGCGGGCGTGTCGCCTACGCCGTGGTGGACTTTGGCGGCTTTCTGGGAATCGGCCGTAGCGAGCGCCCGATCCCGTGGTCGGCGCTCCGCTACGACGAGGATCTCGACGCGTTTCGCACGAGCATAACCAAGGAGCAGCTTGAGAACTCGCCGCCGCTCGACGACGAGGCCTTCGCGAGCACGGACTGGGAAAGCCGCACGCACGAGCATTATACCGTGCAGCCCTATTGGTCGAACCCGTCGATCAATCGCTGAGGCCCGGATCGCATACCGGAGCGCCAGCGCTCCGGTATGGCTCTTGCGCCGCAATCAAACCTTGGCGAGCGCCTGCGCGATGTCGGTGATGAGGTCGTCCACGTGCTCAAGCCCCACCGAGAGCCTGAGCGTTCCCGCCGTGATGCCAAGTTCCGCCTTCGCATCGTCTGACAATTTCTGATGCGTGGTCGTGGCCGGATGCGCGATCAACGATTTCGCGTCGCCGAGATTGTTGGAGATCTTGATGACCCGCAGCGCGTCCAGAAACCGGAACGTGGCGTCCTTGTCGCCGTCGAGCGAGAAAGCCACGAGCGGCCCGCCCGACGCCATCTGCCGTTTCGCGAGCGATGCCTGCGGATGATCGGCGCGGCCCGGATACATGACGCGCGCGATGCCGCGTTTTTCGCTCAGAAAGTCCGCGATCTTCGCCGCGCTGGCGCTTTCGCGCTCGACACGCACGGTCAGCGTTTCGAGGCCCTTCAGCATCACCCACGCGTTGAAGGCCGAGAGCGTCGGGCCCGTCTGGCGCAGGAAGCCCTGCACATGCTCCTCGATGAATTTCGTCGTCGACAGGATGACGCCGCCGAGACAGCGTCCCTGCCCGTCGATGTGCTTCGTCGCCGAGTAGATGACGACATCGGCGCCGAGCTTGAGAGGCCGTTGCAGAAGCGGCGTCGCGAAGACGTTGTCCACCATCAGGATAGCGCCCGCGTCGTGCGCGATGTCGGCGACGCCTTCGAGGTCGACGAGGTCGAGCGTGGGGTTCGCCGGGCTTTCGCAGAACAGCACGCGCGTGTTCGGGCGGATGGCGGCGCGCCACGCGTCGAGGTCGCGACCGTCGACGACGGTGGATTCGATGCCGAAGCGCGGGAGGATTTCCTCGATGATGGCGCGGCTTGCACCGAACACGGCCTTCGCGCCGATCACATGATCGCCAGCGCGGAGATATGAGGCGAGCGAAGCGAACACCGCCGCCATGCCCGACGCCGTACCGCGCGCCGCCTCTGCGCCTTCAAGCGCGGCGATGCGCGTCTCGAACATGGTGACGGTCGGGTTGCCGTAGCGGCTGTAGACGTAGCCTTCGGCTTCGCCCTTGAAGCGGGCTTCGGCCTCGGCGGCGCTCTCATAAGTGAAGCCAGAGTTCAGATACAACGCTTCGGACGTCTCGCCGTGGGGCGAGCGCAACGTGCCGGAATGGACGAGAAGCGTATCGGGATGAAGGCCGTCAAGCCCCGTATGATCGGACATTATAACCCCTCATGGGCGCTAAAATGCCGGAAGCCTTCAAGAGAGAGGGCGAGCGGCCTTTTAGCAATTTGTTTAGCGTGGCTGCAAGCCGGCCGGCAAAGGGACCACGTTCGAAGGCCAGCTAACACCCGCGTGCACTTTCCCGTCAAGGGCAACCGCCGAAGAAATATGCCCGCCCTCAAGAAAACGCACATTGGAAAAAGATCGCCGCGCGCGTCCCTTCAGGCGGGCATGAGATTTCACGTCACGCCGCGAGCGAGGCGGCGCGCTCAACCGCGATCGGCCGTGCGCAGGCCCACTTCGCCACCTGCTGGATGTCGTAGAAGCGGCACGCCTCCATCAGCATCCGGCATTCGGTCCACACATCGCCGTCTACGATGGGCATGAACAGGTCGTGGATATTGTCGACGCCGAGATAGGTCCGCACCCCCGCAGCAAGGAGCTTCGGGAACGGCGCGATGGAGTTGTGCAGCGGCGCCGTCATCGGCAGTTGCGCCATGCTGAGCGCGGCGGACGGGCAGATCACGATGCCCATGTCGGCGTCGAGGATCTTCTGGATGATGCGGTCCTGCTCGCGCTCGCTTTTCGCGCCGAGCGAGATCGCGTGCACACCGAAGACGCGGCCCTGCATGCCATGCTCGATGGTCTTTTCGGCGAGAAGCTCCGTCTCGTTTTCGAGCGGGTTGTTCTCCTGATCCACATGCACATCGACCGGCTTGCCGAGGCGCTTGGCGAGGTCGAGGATTGTATCGAGATGCGCCTCGGGGCGTGGACGGTCGCGCGAGGGCAGCCCGCCGCAATAATCGGCCATCGCGCAGGCTTCGGCATATTGCTCGTAGGACGCGGGGTCGAGCACGCCTTGCAGCGGCTGCACGCCAACCTCGAAGTGAATTTGATCCGCATAGCGTTTCTTCACCTCGACCGCCGCCTTGATCGGCAGCAGGCCCACGGTGGAGTCCGCGTCGACCATCGTTCGGCAATAGGTCACGCCTTGCGCGATCATGGTCTCAAGGCCGCGGCTGATGCGCTCGACGAGATCGTCGTGGGTGTAGTTTTCCTTGAGGTAGCGGTAAATCTCCCACTTCTTCTGCATGTCGACCTGGCTGAGCCGCAGGTTATCCATGTTCACGAGGTATGCCTTGTCGAAATGCGCGTGATGGCTCGCGAAACCGCCAAGCTTCTCGACCGCTTCCATGAAATGCAGGCGAAGGTTCCACGGCTCGGAATTATCGGAGAGCTTGTAGCGGAACGTGCCCTTGTTCGTATCCCGCACGATCTGCTGCAAGGTTTCAATGCCGACATCGCAATCGGTGATAAGCGGAATGCCGTTCTCGATACAGAGCTTGCGGATGAGCTTCGCGTCGGACGATTCGTCGTAGTCGTTGTCGCCCGTCAGCACGTTGATGACGAGGTCGAAGCGGTTCTCGTTCAGAAATGTGCGGATGTTCGGCGCGCGGCCGTCGGTGATCTTGTGAATCTCGACCGTGTCGATGCCGTGACGCGTAAGAAATCTGTGCGTGCCCGGCGTTGCGAAAACGTCGACTTCAAGGCTTAGAAATTGCTTGATCGCGGGAAGCATTCTTGCCTTGTCGTCCTCCTTGCCCGCACTTATAAGGACTTTCTTTCTGCTCTTTCGCCCCAAAAGCTTAAGATTGAAGGCGAGCATTTCCAGCGATATACCGTCGTTCATTCCAATTACCCCTTGCGTGACATTCCCCCCTTGTGCTAGTTTTCCGGCTTCTCCTTCTCACATGCGCCGATGAACTTGCCGAAACTTGCCCCTCCGCAAATGGCCGCATGTTGATGAAATGCGCCTCGCTCGTCAATGGCGAAATGGCGCTTTCGAGAAAATTCACAATTTTGGGAATACCACCGGCGTTCGACGCGCCTTGGACGAAGCTTTTGACGGGACGCGAGCGCAGTTCACGACAAGGAAAGCACGGCGTCGGCGCGAACGCCGCCTTTTACCGCTCGATCGGAGAAGGCGCGCCCGGCTTGAAGCCATTCGGTCGAATTATCGTTTGATGGGGAGCGGCCTGTGACCCTGCACGGGTTCGACGGGGCGGCAAGGGCGGCAGAGCTTTCGCGCGAAGCGCCCTGTCGCATGTCGCTCGGAACGGATCGGCTCAGACGGCGGGCTTCATCAGGAAACCGGCCTTGTTCATGCACGCCGTAAAGGTTGCGGCGTACATCTCGTCGGACTGTCGTCGGGTGCGGATCGTCGCGCCGAGATTGACGTCGCCCGAAGACGACGCTCTTTGCGAATGGTCGGACTGTCCCGCCTTTTGAACCGTCGCGCCAGCCGCCAGCGCCTTTGCCTTGCAATCGTTTTCAGCGAATTGCTGCGCCAGTTCCCGCTCTGTTGCCGTCTTGTACCGTTCCGGCTCAGTCAGAACAAACTGATTCGCGGTCGGAACCGATGTTGCGGCGGGAGCGCAAGCGGCGGTGAGCAAGGCCAAAGCCAGTAGCGGGAGCGAACGCAGCACGGCATCTCATCCACAAACGATAAAGTTTTATACGCTTTAGCATGAAATGCGCGAAAGGGAAGCCCCAGCTTCGCCTCTGCTTAATGCGCCTGTCCGATCGCGACCCCACCCGCCGCCGCGACAAGCACGACGATCCAGGGCGGTGCCTTTCCAAGCCATCAGCAGCACGAAACAGGTGAGCGCCAAGGCGAAGGCGTGAGGCCCGGTGATCCCGCTGGTGAACACCGGATCGTAGAGCGCCGCGCCGAGGATGCCGACAACGGCGGCATTGGCCCCGCGCATCAAGGCTTGCGCGCTTTCGCGATTGCGGAAGCTATCCCATAATGGAATCACGCCGAGCAGAATCAGAAAGCCGGGCAGGAAGATGGCAATCAGGGCTATGCTTGCTCCAGTGAGGCCGGTTGGCTCCGGCCCCAAGACCGCTCCGAGATAGGCGGCGAAGGTAAAGAGCGGACCCGGAACGGCCTGCGCCGCCCCGTAGCCGGCAAGAAACTGATCTTGACTGACCCAGCCGTTGCGCACCACCTCCGTTTCGAGAAGCGGTAGCACGACGTGTCCACCGCCGAAGACCAGCGAACCCGCGCGATAAAACGTGTCGAAGACGGCCAGCCCCTGCGAAGACGACGCAACGGTGGCGATAGGCAGCGCGAAAAGCAGAACGAAAAAGAGAGCAAGCGAGGCAACACCGAATTTCCTCGAAACGGGAAAGGCGATGTGGCTGTCGATCGCCTTCTGATGACTTCGGCATAACAACAGACCCGCCGCTGCACCGATGGAGATCGCTGCCACCTGTGCGAACATGTCAGCGAAAAGGACGACAATCAGCGCGGCTCCAAGCGCAATCGTGGCCCGTTCGCGATCCGGGCACAAGTTCCTTGCCATGCCCCACACCGCCTGTGCCACGATGGCGACGGCCGTGATCTTGAGACCGGCGATGATGCCGCTTCCAACCGGACCGTCAAATGCTGCTGCGCCGAAAGCAAACAAAGTGAGGAGAATGGCAGACGGCAGCGTGAAAGCCGCCCAGGCCGCAAATGCTCCGAGCGGGCCGCCGCACAGTAACCCGAGGGCGAAGCCCATTTGGCTTGACGCGGGGCCCGGCAGGAATTGGGTCAATGCCAAAAGGTCGGCATAGCCTTTTTCATCGATCCACTTCCGCCTTTGCACCAGTTCATTACGGAAATAGCCTAAATGGGCAATAGGTCCGCCGAAGGAGGTAAGCCCAAGCTTGAGGAAGGCCACGAAAACCTCGCCGGCCGAGCCAACAGGGGTTTGGCTTTCCTTTGGACTCGTCGTCGAGCCTGTCATCGCTCACAGCCTCCCAGCGTACTCGCGAAGCGTTGCGCTTTCAGTATGCCGTCAGCGAAACGCGAGACTACCCTCGGTCGACGACCGCCTGCGCTCAGTTTTGTTTTGCAATGGTAAGGAA
>NZ_JFZJ01000124.1 GCF_000636015.1 Rhodomicrobium udaipurense JA643 | reverse complement strand
GCACCACATTGCTGCACGCTCTCCAGCAGAACGCATGCGCCTCAAGTGCACTGGCAACCAATCAATTCTAGTGCAGTTTCAAATTTTGTATTGATGACGATGCCACCCGCGGTGAGCATCAAATGCAATGCACTAGTCGCGTCAAGAAACGGCGGAAGATCGCTGCTTCAACAAAACGCGGACAGTCTCCGATCGCGTGAAGGCCGGTCGAATCGCCCGGCCTTATTCTCCCTTGTTCGATGAGATCGTTTGCTATCTCGCGTTCGCCTCTTTCGAGTCGAGGCGCGGACGGCGGTCGCCGATTCGAATGCGCGGTTATTCTGAACGCGCCTCGCCTTTGCGATGATCGGCGGCGCGGGTTCTTCGGTTTTTTCCTCTCAGCCGCCGCGCGTTGACACGCCGCCCTTTTCGTCGCAGTCAAATGCAAATCACGCCTTGAATTTTGCAACGAAACCCTGTTTATTGCGCACTCCTTCGCCGCTGTAGCTCAGTTGGTTAGAGCACCAGATTGTGGATCTGGGGGTCCCCCGTTCGAGCCGGGGCAGCGGTACCAATAAAATCAAGGGGTTAGGCAGCTTTTTTGCCACCCTCTCAAAGCAAGCCCTCGAAAAAATAGGCACTGTGTAGGCACCGTGGAAAAATTCGCGGCTTGGGCGCTGCATCTTGGCTGCGTCGAGCCGGTGGCGCCACCCCTCCCGCAACTCCGCAGGCTTATTGAATAGGCACAAACGAATCGTGCGGCCGAAAGCGATAACCGCTGGCGTGCAAGCAGCAGTGAGGTTCAATCTTTCAACATGGCGTTGCGCGGCCGGTTGCGCGCGGCGAAAGTCTGCGTGGGATCGACCGGCGGGGGTGCCTTGGAGAACACACCAGCGGGTGGACCGCTTCGGGGTGCGCCGGCCGTTTGCTGTTGCCCTCGGCGTTGCAGTGGCGGAACGAGGCGCTGCGCTTCCGCGACCTAGCGCATGTGAAGATGATGCCGGACGGCATCGGCCAGCGCTCTGGCCGCCGCGTGCTGTTTATCGTTCATCGGGCATCCTCAAGGAAGGTGTTGCGCGCCCAATCGCCGATCCCCGGAGCTACCCCAGGCGCGACATACACGGGTAGATCGTCGCGGACGGCCCCGGCGATCGCGTTGCGGGCGGACGGAGCGCCTGCGGCCAAGCGGCGGAAGGCGGCGCCAGAGACCGGGTTATAGATGGCCGGGAGTGCAGCGCCCGCCGCAAGCAAGGGTGTGGGGGCGCCGAACATCGCCCCACCGCCAAGCAGTCCGAGCAGTCCGAGCAGTCCGAGCAGTGCCGATCGCTCGGGCGTGCCGCTATCGTTGAGCGTGCGCATGACCGACGCCGCAGGCGTTGCGATGTCTTGCAGAAGCGCATCCCCCGCGCGAAGCGCGAGCCGCCTGCTGAAGAGTCCTGCGCACGCACCGCCCGAGCGAGTTGCGAGGCCGATGCAACCCCTTGCTGAGTGCCCGCTGAGTTCGCCGCGCGCCGAAGGATCGCGGCGACGGCATAGCCCCGGTTGATCGCCTGAAGCTCGCGAGCGTCGTTCGGATTGGATCGCTGCACGGCGAAGCGAAGTTCGCCGCGAAGATCGTCAATAAAGGGCGCAACCTGGCTCACACTCACGTCCGGCGAGCGCCGTAGCGCACGGCTCTCGCTCGAAAGCGAACTTTCCACCCGCTTGAGCACTTCGCCGGGTACGTCGCGGCCGCCATGGGGCACGCTGCCTGCCAAACGTTGGTTCACGTTGTCGATAAGGTCGTTCAGGTATTGCAGCACGCCCGCGGCCTGCGCATCGTTCACGATACGGGCGGTGTTGGTCGCCCAGGTCGAACGGACGGGTGCAAACTCCCCCGCGTTGACGCTGATGCGGTTTAGAACATCGTCATACCGTTGCCCCAGCCGGTCAAAAACATAATCCACGGCATCGTGACCTAAGGCGACACCTTGCGGGAGTTCCTCGCCGATGGGCGTGAGGGCGCGATTTGCAGCCACCCGGTTCAAGCCCTCGGTCGAGCGAAGCATTTCGTTGCGAATAAAACCGCCAGCCAACGGGGCGCTTGTAAGCGAGCTTTCAGCACGCTGCGCGATCCCGCCCAGTGTCTGGCCCGGCGTCAAAGGCACGCCGGCGTCGATGAGCGTTTGAGCCTGCCAGGTGGCCCAAGGGCCGATTACGCCAGCGGCCCCGTGGAGAGCCGCGCCGCCTACAGCCCCGCCGACGGCGCCGTTAAGCGCGCCCTCGCCCGCGTTCCCCAAACTCACGCCCTGTTCGGCCATGCGCTCGCTCGCTCCGATCGGCGCGCCGACGAACGCGGAAGTGGCTGCGGCCGTCCCGAGGGTGGTAGGCGCAGCCTGTCCGGTCAGCATGGCGTTGCGCGCAAGCTGGCGCCCCGCGGAGGTGACAGCCGGGATGCGGGCGAGCTGTGTTCCGGCAGCCTCGATGAGCGGGCCTGCGGCCGTACCGCCGTTCCTGCCACCCCTGCGGCGGTGCCGAGCCCCGAGAGAACAGCATTGCGCACGGGGTGTTCTTGCGCGTTCAGATCGTCCTGGCGGCGCTCGATGTCCTCGCGCAGCTGCGCGTCTTCGCCCGTGAGCGCCGAGGTGGCACCCGCCGTGATGTCGGGTCCCCAGCCGAAAGTTGCGTGGCGGAACAGTGTGCGCAGCCCCTGCAAGGTGCCGCTCTGCTCGCGGTTGTTCTGCGCCGCGTTCATGCTCACGGTGGTTTCGCGGCTGCGCGCCTGCGCTTCCTCCGACGTCAGATACTTGCCGAGCTCAGCGCTGTACGGCGCCCCGCCTTCGCGCAAGCGCCGTTGTTCGGCTTGCTCGGGCGTGGGCGGATATTGCTTTACCATCGCCGCGTCGATCTCGGCTTCCGACATATCGTCGGGGAAATTGATGATGCTTCCGTCTGGGGCTTGAACGCGCTGAGAGCCGCCCTGCTGCTGCGGGACGGATATTCGCGGCGCATCACGGCCACGATATCGTCATCCGACATGGTTCCCGGAAACTCGACAATAGAACCGTCCGGGGCGTGGATTCTCTGAACCATATACTCGAAAAATCCAAGAAATATTTGAGTACTATATAATTCAGTTCTGTATAAAGTTCACGCATATCTTGAGGGCGCATCTTGCGCGTTGTGCGTTATGCGCTTTTTCGTTTCAGGGCCCTGAAGTAGTGGTCCGACGCGTTAGTGCGATCAATTTGCGCCCTTCATGCGTTTGATTCTCTCGTTGACTTCGAGAATGTTAGGGGACGCTGCAAGGCCGTGTCCAATCCGACGCGTGACGCCTTCGGCTTCAAGGGCGGCTTTCTCGTCCCGAAGCTTGCGGAAGATCCGAAGCGACATGCGAGGCGGTTTCCTTGTGACAAAGGCAACCGGGAGCCCAGGAAAGATGCGAAGTTTCGCATCGATCTTTTCGAGCCTCATCGCCTTGCGCTCGCGCTTGCTCACGATGCCCGACAAGCGCCGCAGGCCAAGGCACCGCTGGCACCGGAACGTGACTTCATGAGCGAAGAGCTTCCACACGCGCCGCTCGCAGTCCGGGCAAATGAAGCGCGTATGTGCCCCGCCGAACGGTGTGGGCATGCGGACCACCCGCAAGCGTTCTTCCGCGATGGGCAAAGCCTCATAGCCGTCGCCCAGGCGCTTGAAGAGAAGCACTACGCCTTCCGCGTCCACGGATACGCCCAGGAAGGCGCTGCGCTCAGGCCATTCCACCCGGAAAGCCGTTCGCGGGATCAGCTTGCCTTCCCGCTCCCAAGCGCGAACGTCGAGCGCGAAGCAGTCGTCCAGCACCGCCCTTCGGGGCTTAAGACCACCCTCCCGCGTAAATCTGCTAAAATCCATGACGATACAACCTTGAGTTTGGTTTCGTGTGCTCACTTATGGTAGGTCGTAAATCCCGAATTTTTCTGAGCAGATTTGCGCGGGACATCGGGATAAGGCGGGACATGTCCCGATGTGTCCCTTGTCCCGGAGGACGGCTAAACCGGGACAGACGGGACAAATCCCTATAGGGATGTCCCGATGTCCCGACCGTCCGGCGCGCTGTCCCGCCCAAGTTAGAATTCCGAGCTAATTGAGCAATTGCGGCAGTCGGATGGGGTGCGGAAACCCGGGGGGTGGTACGTCAGCATTTGTTACACGCCAAACCCATTCACCGCCGGCCGCATCACTTCCTTTGCGGTAGGCGCCCTTTGGCCCGCATGCGCGGTTCAACGCGCGTTTCGCATTCTCTTGCCCCGTCCCTTCATCGTCGGAACCGAAAAGGCGCTGATAGTGCGACATGACATCGGCACGCAGCACAGCACCATCAACCTGCTTGCCGTCGATGATCGTCACCGGCGAGCCTGGGGCCACCCTAGCGGCTTGAAACGCCTTGTCGAACTGTGACGCCGCTTTTCGGCGCGCGCCCTCCACGCCGCGCTCAGGCTTGCCTGTGATATTCACCGTGAGCGTCGTCACGGGGTCGCCGTCATGACCGACACATACCGGGGAGAGTTCGAACGGCCAGCCGATGCCCGATGCCCGCGCTCCGCTCGCTGTCCTTGTTTTTTCGGACTACGACACGGTGCCCATCGTCGCTGTCAACCACTTCCCATTCGAAATCGGTGGCGGCATGCAGGCCGGACCATCCGCGCATCCCTCTCGCATCGTCCTTGCCAGCGTGATGCACGACCGCCCCGAGTTGCCCCCCGAGTTCTCCCGCATTCGCAATAAAGGTTCCATCCCCTGCGAGCTGTTCTCGTCAGCGCCCTGCGTGACCTTCGCCAGCGTGTCGATGATGACCACGCCGGGTTTCCATCCGGCGGCTTCCGTCTGCGCTTCGATATCCTGAATCAGTTCCGCAACTTCGCCGTTCGCAGCTCCCAAATTTGGGGCGACAGTGATAACCGCGAATAGGGACTGCGCGGGATTGAGCTCCAGAGCTTTCATCGCCGCCCACACACGGTTGATGAAGCCGCCCTGTCCCTCGGCGGCGATGTAAACCACCCCGGCACGCGAAACCTTGTGTCCCGCATATGACGTGCCCGAAGCGATATGCAGGGCCGCGTGAAGAGCGACGAACGTCTTCCCAGCCGCTGGCTGTCCATAGATCGTTCCAAAGCCCGTTCGCGGTATGAGGTTTTTGATAAGCCAGTTCGTCGTCAGGTTTGGCCGCATCTCCGACGCAAAAATCAAGGGGAAGCGGCGGGATTGACTAGCAGCCGCCGCAGGCGCGGGGTGGCACCGCCACAACCCCGCCGAACATCCCCTCCGCCGTCTTCGTGCCGATGTCGCCTCGCGCACTTCCGGCTGCGCTGTGAACTTTCTTGTGCAGATCGGCGGGCAACCAAGGGGGTTCGCAGCGGGGGTTGTAATGCTCAAGCATCAAGTCAAGTGCGGTTTCAGGGGTCAATGCGCGGTCGCGCACGAGCTCCGCGGCGATCTTGAAGGTCTGATTGTCGCCGCCACAGCCCTGTATCGTCGGCGGAGCATCACTCGCGAGCCACGCGGCCGCCGCAGCGATTTCGCGGGGAGCGTCGAGTTCGGATCTCACCCTAAGCTCGCGGACCTCATCAGCCGTGCGCAGGCGGGCCGCCAGGGCAGGGGGGAGCGGAGCAAGCGGCAAAGATCATGCAGGACTTCATAAACGCCCTTGTGGGTGGTCGTGCCGGGCCCCAGCACCATGCCGCCAGCGCTCTTGAAGTCGATACCGGGCAGCAAGCCCACGGAATTGCAGAATTCCGTGTCGGACGCGTAGTAGAGGTGCCACCCGCCGCTTGGCGTGCGAACGGTCAGCGTGTCGAAAGGCAATCCGAGTTCGATAAGGGAATCGACGCCCGGTGCATCGTTCTTCACGTCCACGTCCAGCACATGGACGCCCCGCCCGGTCGCAACACCTATGCCGGCGTCCGGCCAACGAATCCACCAGTCAACCGCGACTGCGGGGTCTTGGGTGGCCTCGTGTTGCCACCCCTCGAGAAGGCGATTATACGGTTGACAAACCCACTCTAGCGGTTTAGATTACGTATCAAATAGATACGGAATTTAGCCATGTCGGTTCTCAGCAAAGCCCATTTCCACGACGAAGAAGCCGCCTTCAAGAAGGTGGAAGGTCTTCTTTGGCCGGAAGGTCCGGTCTGCCCCTTCTGCGGCGGCAAGGATCGCATCTATGTTCTGGAAGGCGTCCGCTCCAAGCCTTCGAAGAAGAACCCGGAAGGCGTTGTCCGTCACGGCTTGAAAAAGTGCGGCCATTGCCGGAAGCAGTTCACGGTCCGCGTCAACACGATCTTCGAAAGCTCGCATATCCCGCTGCATAAGTGGTTGCAGGCGATCCACCTTCTTTGCGCCAGCAAGAAGGGCATCAGCTCGCACCAGCTCCACCGCGTCCTTGAAATCACCTATGAGGCGGCTTGGTTCATGAGCCACCGCATTCGCGAAGCGATGCGGAGCGGAAGCCTTGCCCCGATGGGTGGCCCTGGCTCCATCGTGGAAGCGGACGAAACCTTTCTCGGCAAGAAGGAAGGCGCTGAGAAGAAGCGCGGCTACGGTCACAAGATGGCGGCTCTCAGCCTCGTTGAGCGCGGCGGTGAAGTGCGCAGCTTCGCCATCGAGAAGGCGGACACGGCCAACATCAAGCCCATCATTGATGCCAACCTTTCGAAGGAGGGCATGCTGATGACGGACGAGGCCACGCTTTACCGCAAGATCGGCAAGGAGTTTAAGCACCACTTCACCGTGGAGCACGGGAAGGAAGAATACGTGCGCGGCTCCGTCCACGTGAACACGCTGGAAGGCTATTTCTCGATCTTCAAGCGCGGCATGAAAGGCACCTATCAGCACTGCGCCGAAAAGCACCTGCACCGATATCTCGCGGAGTTCGATTTCCGTTACAACAACCGCGTTGCAAACGGCATTGGCGACGAGGAGCGTGCGCAAAAAGCCTTGCAAGGAGTTAAGGGGAAGCGATTAAAGTACGAAAGAGCTAACGCGCCCGCATAAGGGGAAGCGCGATGACTGAATTTCGTGATTTGATCGATGTATGTCTGGCAGAGAAAAAAGTGATGACCGGGGAGGCTCAATGGAATAAGGGGCCTCGCTTTGAGACCGAAGGGCAGCAAAGATATCTGCAGACGCTTGAAATAAACGGGGAAGTATGCCCAATTAAATTGGTAATAGATAAGTATCCGTCTCCATTCGGCCTAAAATTCTCAGTAGCTTTCGTCTATCAAGTTGAAGTTGTTAGGGTGGATTATGGAAATGCCGTCTGGCATGTCAACCACCACCCTTTACCGGAAGGCGTGGCGTTTGGGATGATAAACGGATCTCATATCCATAGCTGGACGCTTAACCGATCGCTTTTCTCTTCAAAAAACTTCCCGGATGCGTTATGCTGGGCTGTGCCGATACCACAGAATCTTAAGGGGTTCCCAAACACATTCAGATGGGTGTGCGGCGAGCACAACGTGGAATGCGGAAAAGAAGTTCCAGATTTACCAAATGAGCTATTGATATGAACGTGGCTGAATTGGTTAAGTGTGAACTTGCTAAGTGGCCTCAACCTATGGTTGAGGGCAACACAGTGGTTGTGGCCACTCACTGCCTCTATCCCTCTCGAACCGTCGTTACAGCATTCATCGACAGTGGTCCAAAAACCGCTGTGGTTTCTGACGGCGGCGGGGCGATAAGCGAGGCGCGGAATTTACCGGACAACCCTGAAAAGCTAATATCCACCCTGAGGAAACAAGTAGGTGCTTGGGGGCTTAATGTCGGTAAAAATGGCTGGATATACTCTTGTAGTATCCCGATAGAAGACGTGGCAGCGATGGTGGCGGTCGTGGCCTCGGCCTCACGGGATGCTGCTAAAGCGCTCGTGACCATGTTCCGGGCAAAGTCGCAGCCAGACTGGACGGGAGGATTAGACCGAATATTGCGAAATGAGTTCGGCGCAAACGTGAAACGCGAGGTCAAAATCTCTGGCGAAAGCAACAAGACGCATAAGTTCGATTTTGTTGTTCGCCTCCCCAGCAGGGATCGGCTTGTTATTGATACTGTAAAGCCTGAGGCTGGGTCTATAAACTCTGCAATTGTCCATCATATTGACTTGCGGCAGTCAGGGCAAAAAGGTCTCGTGCAAAGGATTGTTTTTAACGATCTTGAGGATTGGAACTCGGCGGACCTCGCCTTGCTTGAAGTCGGGGCTCAGCCAGTCGCTTTAAGTAAGGCTCAACATGTCTTCCAAAAACTCGCCGCTTAAAAGCGAACAATCAAAACGCTTCATAGATGCCGCCCGCGAGCTCGGCTGCGACGAGGACGAGTCCGCTTTTGACGAGATCGTAAAGAAGGTGGCGAAGGCTCCGCCACCGCGACAGGAAGAACCGGCAGAGAAGCCGAAACAGAAACGCAAACCCGCCAAATAGGCGGGTTTTTTGTTGGAGAAATGGAATGTCGCACAGTCTTGACGACGCAGCTCGCGATGAGCTTAAGCGGGCTGTCAGAAGCTACGGTTTACAAGATTTGAAAGGCGCTGAGTTTCGGAGCCTATTACGTCTCGCGCATAACGAAGGGCTGCTAGGCGGACTAATGCGAGAGATCGGGGCTCTGGATCGCCAAGGGCGGTTTCTGACGGCAAATGCAGTTCAGAAATGGGAACCTGAAAATCAACCCACTGCGTGGCCTTGGCGGCGTCTTCGTGATCTGCGTAGCGCATTCTCACGCTGGTTCCGGTGATGGTCGTCTCAATCAGTTTCATGATTCAAGTCCTTCGTTATTGAAACTGAGGACGAAACCTAACCGATTCGCATGGGTTTGTTAAGCCGACAATCGTCCTCGAGAAGCGGTTTTCGTGTGGCGGGGTCCAGCGGGAAGACGCGGAAACCCCGCCGCTGCCACGCTTGGGCAGCGCTCCAGTTCGTCATCGGTTGATCCCCGGGAAAGTTCGCAGATAAGGTTCGAGCCAGCG
>NZ_JFZJ01000123.1 GCF_000636015.1 Rhodomicrobium udaipurense JA643 | reverse complement strand
TCGTGTCGAGATCGTTGTCGAAGATGATATCTGGATCGGCCGGGCAATTGAGCCAATCGTTTTCCTGGATCTCGCGCTCAAGCTGACCGGGTTCCCAGCCTGCGTAGCCAAGGGCCAAAATGGCGTTGTTCGGCCCTCGTCCTCTGGCGATAGCGCGCAGGATGTCCACCGTCGCGGTCAGGCAAACGCCGCCGTTGATCGGGAGCGTTGCATCGGCCACGAAATAATCCGAGCTGTGCAGCACAAAGCCACGGCTGATGTCGATGGGGCCGCCGAGATGGACAGCCATGGCGTCCATGCGAATGGAGGTCGGCCGCGACCAGCTCATGGGGATGTCGAGCTGTTCCAAAAGCTTCGGCATCGTGATGTGCGAGGCGCGCTGGTTGACGATCAACCCCATCGCGCCTTCTTCGGAATGGGCGCAGACGTAGATCACCGACCGATGAAAGCGCGAGTCCGTTGTCGACGGCATCGCAATGAGGAACTGCCCGTCGAGATAACCGTGGCTTTTCAAGCAGCCGATGTGACCGTGTCGTGTTGCCATGCCCCTATGGTAGCGCCTCCGCCCGCATGTTGTGAAGATGGGACTCGAAGAAATCCGACGGAAGACAACTCTTTGTGCCGTCAGCGTTCCTGCTTTGATAACGGGATAAACCGCAAATCGGGCAGCGAGTTTCTGGCTGCGAAAATTGCGCGCTCACACCGCACGTCGCGCGCCTTCGACGGCGCGAGCGCGCAAGCTCGCCACATGTTTATTGGCGCATAATCCACATCGTTTCCGGGACACCGAAACAACATGAGCTTGAGCTATGCAAGTTATCGTCCAGATTCTGCAACTGATCCAGGATAGCGTTTACGCGATTGCGCGCGTCGCAAATTCGGCGTGGCAATGGTGCCTGACGCAGATTCTCGCGGTGCCATGGGACAAGCTCGGCGACATGCCCGGATCCAAGGTGATCATCCTGCTCGGAAGTTCCGCCATCGTCTTCTATTTCATCTCGAAAGCGGCACGGGAGCTTCTGGCCGCCGGTGAAAAGGCGTTCGCGGCGATCATGACGCTATTTCAGGTTTTCATGCGCGCGCTGCCGCCGATCCTCATCGCAGGCGCGACCGCCGCCGCCGGTTCGTGGGTCGTCAATAACGTCCAATTCTGAAGCCCCGAGCCAACCATCGGAGTGCGTTGAAATCCGATCGTGAGGGCTCCGGTGCCTTTCGCGCTTCAACGGCTCGACCGCGCGGAAGGCGATTGATGCACGGCCGACCCTTGCCTTGCGTCCGTCACGCCACCCAAAACGCCGCTCATCACGTTTGTTACCAGTTCGACATATGCGTCGCTTGCCAAAGTGTGAGATAAGGCGCGTGGGCAACCCTGGTGCCGCGCAACGTATCCTTTACCGTCACGGCCTGCGCAGGCGAAAGGGCCCAGCTCTTCCGCGCGCACGCGCTGCTAGCGGGTTTATCGATGGCTGAGTGGTACCGAGTTCCCTCGAAGACGGCACTCGCGGCTGCTCGGTCATGCCATTTTTGACCGAGCCTCGACGGAGTGCCACTTATGACCATCCGCAATCTCGATCTCCTCTTCAATCCGGCCAATGTGGTCCTCATAGGGGCCAGCGAACGCCAGGGATCAATCGGCAAGCATGTGGCCGAAAACTTGCTGAAGGGCGGATTCACGGGCGAAATCGCCTTCATCAACCCGAAACGCGCGGAAATCCTCGGCCACCCCTGCTTCAAATCAATCGACGCGCTACCCTACGCGCCGGGACTTGCCGTCGTCGCGACCCCGCCCGAAACGGTGCCGGGCGTCATCGAGGAACTCGGCCGCAAGGGGTGCCGCGCTGCGGTGGTCATCACGGCGGGCGTTTCCGGCGACCTGCGCAAGCGTATGCTTGAAGCGGCGCGCCCGCATCTCATGCGCATCATCGGCCCGAACTGCCTCGGCATGCAGGTGCCGCGCCTTGGGCTCGACGCAAGCTTCGCTCAGGTGCTGGGTAAGGCGGGTAGCGTGGCGCTTGTCTCGCAGTCGGGCGCGATCACGACCGCGATGCTCGACTGGGCGTCCGTCGAAGGCGTCGGGTTCAGCCATGTCGTGTCCATCGGCGATGCTGCGGACGTCGACCTCGGCGACATGCTCGACTACCTCGCGGGCGAAACGACGAGCCGCGCCGTCTTTCTTTATATCGAATCTGTCGGCGATGCGCGGAAGTTCATGTCGGCGGCGCGGCGCTGCGCCCGTGTGAAGCCCGTGATCGCTATCAAGGCGGGCCGCCATCCCGAAGGCGCGAAAGCCGCCGCATCGCATACCGGCGCGCTTGCCGGGTCCGACAACGTCTATGGCGCGGCGCTCCGGCGCGCGGGCGTGCTGCGCGTGACCGACCTCGATGCCATGTTCGACGCCGCCGAGATGCTCGCCTATGTGCCGGCAATGCCGGGCGACCGCGTGGCCATTGTCACCAACGGCGGCGGCGCGGGCGTTCTCGCCGTGGACAGCCTGACCGATTTCCGTGGCACGCTGGCGACGCTCGCTCCCGAGACGATCGACGCGCTGGACGCAGCGTTGCCGCCCACATGGTCGCGCGGCAACCCAGTCGATATCATCGGCGACGCCGGGCCGGATCGCTACCGCGCGACGCTCGATGCCGTGCTCGCGGACCCGAATGCGGACGCAGTCCTCGTGATGAATTGCCCGACGGCTCTCGCTTCGTCGCTCGACGGCGCAAAGGCGGTCGTCGCGGCCGTGCAGGAGATGCGCGCGAAGGGCAGAAACAAGCCCGTTATCGCCAATTGGCTCGCGCGGCACGACGAAACCGGCATCCGCGATGCGTTCGCTGCGGCGAAGATCCCGTCCTACGAGACGCCCGTCGCGGCGGTTCGCGGCATGATGCACCTCGTCCATTACCGCCGCGCACAGACCGAACTGATGCAGACGCCGCCCGCGCTGCCTGAAGACCTCGTCTTCGATGCAGATACGGTCAAGGCCGAGATTGCAAGCGTGCTCGCGGAAAAGCGCGACCTGATGACGGAGCCGGAGGCAAAGGCCGTGCTCGCCGCCTATGGCATCCCGACCGTACCGACGCTCGTCGCGAGGACGCCGGAAGAAGCGGGCGAGGCGGCGGCCGAACTTCTGCGCAAGTCGCCGTCGGTCGTTGTGAAAATCTTGTCGCGCAACCTGTCGCACAAGTCCGACATCGGCGGTGTGCGTCTCGATCTCATGTCGGCCGAAGCGGTCGAAACCGCCACGCACCAAATGCTGAAGGCCATCGGCGAAGCGCGGCCCGACGCGATCCTTGAAGGTGTCACCGTGCAGCCGATGGTGCGCCGCCCGAACGCCTACGAACTCATCCTTGGCATCACGACGGACCCGACCTTCGGCCCGGTGATTCTGTTCGGCGCGGGCGGGACGGGCGTCGAGGCCATCGGCGACACGGCAATGTCGCTGACGCCGCTCGACCTCAAGCTCGCGCGCGATCTCATCGCCTCGACCCGCATTTACAAGCTCCTGAAAGGCTTCCGCGACCGCCCGCCTGTCGATCTCGACGGGCTGGCGCTTTGCCTCGTGAAGCTGTCGTCGCTCGCGGTGCAGCATCGCGCCATCCGCGAACTCGACATCAACCCGCTCCTGATCGACGCGAAGGGCATGATCGCGCTCGACGCCCGCATCAAGGTGGTCGACCCGGCAGAGCACAAGCCGGTGCCATGCGCGATCCGGCCCTATCCCGTGCGGTGGGAGGAGCACGAGACGCTGCTCGACGGCACGCCGGTCACGGTTCGCCCGATCCGCCCGGACGACGAACATTTCTATCCGTCGTTCATGAGCCATGTGACGCCGGAGGACTTGCGCCTTCGTCTGTTCAGCCCGGTGCGGCAGTTCTCGCATCATTTCCTCGCCCGACTGACGCAGATCGACTACGCGCGGGAGATGGCCTTCATCGCCGTGCGACCCGCCGCAGATGGTGGCGCATCGGAGATGCTCGGCGTGGCGCGCTTCTTCGCCGATCCGGATTACGAGAAGGGCGAGTACGCCGTGCTGATCCGCTCCGATCTCAAGGGGCGCGGGCTGGGCTGGGTGCTGATGCGGCAGCTCATCGGCTATGCGCGCGAGGAGGGCTTGAAACAGCTTTACGGTAGCGTGCTGGATGAGAATACGGGCATGCTGCAAATGTGCCGCGAATTAGGTTTTCATGTCGTGCGCGACCCGGATGACGGCAGGGTATTTGCTGTAACGCTCGATCTCTCATCACGCGCAGTTGATGAAGTTTTGAAGAACTGGCAGCATCACGCCAAATAGATCTATTCTTGTTCCAAGGTGGTGCATCGCGTGCGATATTCTGTCGCATGTTATGCACCACTCTATTTCTTTGCACTGTAACTTCCGAAATCGATAACGTCTCCCCAGCGATTTGGGCACGGTGGGGACATGCGCTCAAGGCATTGGATTTGCTCGTTAGCCATAATCGGCGTGCTTTTGCATGCCGGTACGCTCGCGCGCCACCATCTCGTCGTTTTCGGCGAGGCGGTTGCGGCGGCGGAACAGCTGGCGGCTGCCGAGGCTTACGACGAACACGCGTTGTGTCGCTCCGAGGCTGGAGACGACGGCGCAGGCGCGGAGCATGGAAAGAAAGCGCCGGGCGCGCCGAAAACCTGCCTCATCTGTCTTGGCCTCGCATTCGCGCACGCGCTGCCGCCCGCCGAAGCGCCTCCCTTGTCCGTGCCGTCTGCTTTCGGCGCTGCCCTTCCAGTGCTTCCCCTTCATAGTTCCCACGCGGCGACAGACGTTCGACTACAGCAAAGTCGCGCTCCTCCCTCCCTGCAAGCCTGATTGCTACTGACGCGCATCCCGGCCGTGGGGCCGCCGCGCGCGCGATTCTTGCACTTGAGGGAATATCCATGTCGAAAGTCATCATCGCGGTGCTTGGCACCGCGGCAGCGGGGCTGTGCGCAGAGCAGGCCGTTGCCCAATCAACGGACTATACGCCCACTCTGCCGCCCGTTGTGGTAACCGCGGAAAAGGCAAAGAAGCCCGGAAAGAAGAAGGCCACGCCTTCGACCGAGGCCAACCGCGCGGCCGAGCCCGTGCCGCAAGACATCGCCGAGCCGGAGCCGCAAACGCTGGCGAAGCCCTTGTCGGGAACGGTCCTCTCCGGCGCGGCCTTGACCGAAGCGCGTCCCGGCGAACGCGACGCAGCCGCGCTTCTGACCGCAGCGCCCGGCGTGGCCGTGGCGACGGGCGGCGGCGTCTCGGCGCTCCCCGCCATCAACGGCCTCGGCGATGAGCGCATCCGCACCGAACTCAACGGTATGCTCATCACGTCGGCCTGCGCGAACCGCATGAACCCGGCGCTGTCCTATGTCGATCCGTCGGCCATCGGCAAGGTGGAGGTCAATACGGCGCTTGCGCCGGTGAGCAAGGGCGGCGATTCGATCGGCGGTACGATCTCGGTCGAGCGCGCGGCCGCCGGTTTTGCGACCGTGCCGGGCGAAGTGCTGACAGCGGCGACGCTCTCGACCTTCTACCGCAGCAACGGCGACGGCTTTGGCGGCGCGATGCATGCCGAGGCGGCGACGCAGAACCTGAACATCGCCTATAACGGCGCGTGGAGCCAATCGCGCAACTACGAACGCGGCGGCGGCGAGGAAGTCCGCTCCACCGAATATGAGGCGGGCAACCACGCACTCACGCTCACCGCGCGCGACGGCCGCGATTTGTACGTGCTCGAAGGCACCTATCAGAAGATCCCGTATCAGGGCTTCGTCAATCAGCGCATGGACCTGACGGACAATCAGGGCTGGTCGGTCAACGCCCGCGCTCTCCAGCATTACGGCTGGGGTACGCTCGATGCACGCGCGTATTACCAGCGCACGCTGCACGAGATGAACTTCCTCGCCGACAAGGGCGGCAATATGCCGATGAACACCGATGGCAGCGACTTCGGCTATTCGGTGAAGACGGAAATCCTCACCTCGCCGCGCGACAAGGTGCGCATCGGCAACGAGTTCCACGGCCAGACGCTCGATGACTGGTGGCCGCCGGTTGCTGGCATGGCGATGATGGGGCCGGACACCTATGAGAACATCAACGGCGGCAAGCGCAACCGCGTCGGCACCTTCGCGGAGTGGGAGCGCAAATGGACGCCCGAGTGGAGCACGCTCATCGGCGCGCGCAACGACATCGTGTGGATGGATACCGGCGACGTTCGGCCTTATAGCTGGACGTCGATGATGCAAGCTGACGACATAGCAGCAGCCACAGCGTTCAACAAGCGCGACCACGCCCGCACCGACGTTAACTTCGACATGACGGCGCTTGCCCGCTACGAGCCCGGCGCTGCCAGCACTTACGAATTCGGCTACGCCCGCAAGACCCGCTCGCCGAACCTCTATGAGCGCTATTCATGGGGCGAGGGCATGATGGCTAGCACCATGATCGGCTGGTTTGGCGACGGCAACGGCTATGTCGGCAATCTCGATCTCGATCCGGAGGTCGCGCACACCGTTAGCGCCACGGCCGCGTGGCGCGCGGGCGCAGCGGGCGAATATGAAGTGAAGGTCACGCCGTTCTACTCTTACGTCGAAGATTTCATCGACGTAAATTACCTGAAGATCTTCACAACGTCGAACTTTCAGAACGGAAAGTTCCGCCAGTTCCAGTTCGCGAACCACGACGCGGAACTCTACGGCGTGAACGTCTCGGGCAAGGCTCCGCTCTGGGCGAGCGCCGACTATGGGCGGTTCGGCGTGAACGGTACCATCGGCTGGGTGGAAGGCGAGCGGACGGACGGCGAGAACCTCTATCGCATCATGCCGCTCAACGCGCGCGCCGCGCTTACGCACAGCCTTGGCAATTGGTCGAGCACGGCGGAACTGCAACTCGTCGCATCGAAGGATCAGGTGCAGAGCCTGCGCAACGAATTCGAGACGCCGGGCTATGCGCTGTTGAACCTGCGCACGAGCTACCTCTGGGGCAATGTGCGCTTCGATCTCGCAGTGGAGAATGTATTCGACAAGCTCTATTACCAGCCGCTCGGCGGCTTCGACTATGCCGACTTCAAGGCGACGTCGGGCGCGGAATACGGCGCGGTGGCAGGCGTCGGCCGTTCGTTCAACGCAGCCGTCACGGTGAAGTTCTAGATCGGCTTGGCGTGAAATCGGACTCGATTTGACGCAGAGAAGCTGATCGACCACTGAAACTTGCAGCGTCGTGCCGCTTCTTGTTTGGGCACGACGCTGTAGCCCGCTCCCCTCGGATGGATCGCTCTGAGGCGGCAAGCCGCTCAAATGTGCGCGAATGCGGAGCGCCGGAAAAGCATGATGCTCCGCGGTACCCTCGACCGGTACCTTGCATGGCGCACCGGCATTCGCCGAGCCTTCAACGACCATACGCGCGCACCACCTGTGCCCTGTGTGACGACTGATCGATCCCTGCACGGCGTCGCCCGGCCTCCAATGTTCTCGTGCCGCCTGGCGCTTCTCGTGCGGCTTGTCACCACTTCGTGCGGCTTGGCACCCTTCGTGCTAAAGACTATGATCCCGCATCAAATTTCTCAGGGGCGCTCCATGCTCATTCGCCATCCGTATCTCCTTTTTCTCGGCGACGTTTCCGATCAGCTCTCGGCCAAGACCGCGCAAGGCATCGTGGACTGGCGGCGCGACTGGTGTCTCGGCCAACTCCGCCTTCCGGGTTGCGAGGCCGACACCGGCCTGCCTGACATGACCGTTCAGCAGGCCGCCGACGCGGGCGCGAAGACGCTGATCGTCGGCGTGGTGAACGCGGGCGGCGTGCTGCCCGAGCATTGGATTGGCGTCATCCAGGAGGCGCTTGCGGCCGGGCTCGACGTGGCGAGCGGGCTGCATGTGCGGCTGTCGTCCATCCCCGCGATTGCGGAAACCGCGCGCGAATGCGGCCGCGAGCTGTTCGACGTCCGTCATTCGGATCAGCGTTTCGCCGTCGGCAAAGGCACCAAGCGCTCGGGCATGCGGCTTCTCACCGTCGGCACCGATTGCTCGGTCGGCAAGAAATACGCCGCGCTGGCGCTTGAAAAGGAGATGCGCGCGCGGGGCTTCGACGCCGACTTCAAGGCGACGGGGCAGACGGGCGTCTTCATTTCGGGGCGCGGCGTCGCCATCGATGCGGTGGTGGCGGATTTCATTTCCGGCGCAGTGGAATGGATTTCGCCCGCCGCCGATATCAGCCATTGGGATCTGATCGAAGGGCAGGGTTCGCTGTTCCATCCGTCTTTCGCGGGTGTGTCGCTGGGCCTTTTGCACGGCGCGCAGGCCGATGCGTTCGTCGTCTGTCATGAGCCGACGCGCAAGACGATGCGCAACGTTGCGCACCCGCTGCCCTCGATCCGCGAGGTGATCGACATGACCGTGCGCCTCGGCGCGCTCACCAATCCGAGCATCCGGCCTATCGGTATTTCCGTGAACACGCAGGCGCTCGACGAGAAGGCCGCGACCGACTATCTGAAGCGGCTTCAGGATGAGCATTTCCTCCCCGCAGCGGACCCGATCCGCTTCGGCGTCGGCTCTATCGTGGATCGCATCGCGGCGGATTTTCCGTTGACGCGCGGCGCGGCGAAGGTGGGCTAGTGCGATGCGCAAGCTCTCCGTCGCCATCGAAAGCTGGCCCATAGCGGGGGCGTTCACGATCTCGCGGGGCAGTCGCTCCGAAGCGCGCGTGGTGGTCGCCACGGTCGAGGATGGCGGCGCGCGTGGGCGGGGTGAATGCGTGCCTTATCCGCGCTACGGCGAAACCGTCGAAGGGGTGGCGGCGAAAATCGAAAGCCTCGCCGAAGCGATCGCGGGCGGGGCGACGCGGGCCGATCTCCTGACGCTACTGCCGGGCGGTGCGGCGCGTAACGCGCTCGACTGCGCGCTTTGGGATCTGGAAGCAAAGCTTGCGGGCAAGCGCGCGTGGGAGCTTGCGGGCATCGCCGCGCCTCAACCGGCCATCACCGCCTACACGCTTAGCCTCGGCGATCCCGCTTCGATGGAGGCCGCCGCGCGCGCCGCAAGCAATCGGCCGCTTCTCAAGGTGAAGCTCGGCGGCGCCGGCGACGCGGAACGCATCGCCGCAGTGCGTCGCGGTGCGCCCAATGCGACACTCATCGCCGACGCAAACGAGGCATGGGACGACGCCGTGTTCGCGGAAAATCTTGCGGCCTGCCGTGCAGTTGGCGTTTCCCTCGTGGAGCAGCCGCTCCCCGCGGGTGCCGACACGCGCCTCGCCGATGTCGCGGACGAGGAGCGCGGC
>NZ_JFZJ01000122.1 GCF_000636015.1 Rhodomicrobium udaipurense JA643 | reverse complement strand
GGCCATCCCAATCCACGACGCCCCAGCCGAGATGGCAGAGGCCCGGATCGAGCCCGAGGATGCGGACGGGAGGTTTCGGCATGGTGGAGTCCGGTTGAATTCAAACCGCACCGTCTTCTGCGTCGGCCTGTCGGGTCAAGCTCAATCAGTGAAGCCCGGTGGGCGCCTCACTTGGAAGGATAGGAAGCAGAGAATCCCTTGCCAGACTTGATGTCGTCCTCGGAAAACCAGATGTTAAAGAAGGGTAGGAGGCCATTTTTGGCGGTGCATGTTACGTAATAGTGCCCTAATTTATGCCCACTTCTATAGCCACTTGTTATCCTCATACAGTTTGGATATTGTTTTAATACCATTAATGCAGCTTCTTTCAAAAATGCCTTTTCTTGAGTAGTAAAGTCATCCTCGCCGTCGATGTCCCATAAAAGACCAGCTTTATATTCCGAACTCGCGTTCGTCCTCAGCTCATGCTTTTCTACCCAACCGATCTCCCAATCGACTGGTGAGCCATCTGCTTCAATAATTTTTGCCTGAAGCCAATCGGGTGTTTCACACAGGCCCGACAAAACCATTGCAGGCCATAGCTCTCTGTAATGCGTTGCGCGAAGAACCCTGCTTGCGGTAGCATTAATTACTTTTCCTTTATTCTTATCAGGAGATAAGTAAAAAGGGGTTTCTCTATGCTCTATAAAAAAGCGTCCCCGAACAGGTGTTCCCACTTCGCATGCAGCATCGTTTGCTTTGGCAGACGGGAGCATCCCGTTTCCGTGACGGTCAATGCAAGTGCAAAGAAAATCATTGAGCACCAAGAGTGCAAGTTTAGCATGCCGATGTGCTCCATTTTTTCAACAGCTTAGCGCCAAATTAATGATCGTTCATAGGATCGGTTGCTTGCCTCAAGCTGATCTCACTGCCAAGTTTCACCATCAATCGTTTCAAACTTTGTACGCCTTGGAACAGGAATGCGACGCACCATATCGACGCCGCTGGTACCGTTGTGAGCAAAACGGCCAGATTGGCAAACTGAGCCTGTGTACGAACCTGGAAAGCCGATCCCATTTCTGGCGGTGGTGGCGCGGGTGGCGCGGAAAAAGCTTTTCGCCGCAGTCGGCGCGGCTTATTGCTGCGTATTGAGCGAGGACGAACGCAATGAAAACCGACACGCCGAAGCAAATCTACCTCAAGGATTACGCTCCCCCCGCGTTTCTCATCTCCGAAACCTATCTCGATGTGGTGCTCGATCCGGCCGAGACGCGCGTGAAATCGCGGCTGTCCGTGGTGCCTAATCCGGCGCTGAAGCGGCGCGCGACCGAGATCAAGCTCGACGGCGAGTTGCTGCGGCTTCTGCGCGTGTGCATCGATGGCGCGCCCGTCGATGAGCAGCGCCTTGTGGCGACGGACAAGGATCTGACCATCCGCGATGTGCCCGCCAAACCCTTCACGCTCGAAATCGAGACGATCTGCGACCCGGCCGCGAACAAGGCGCTGTCCGGCCTTTATCTCTCGCGCGGCGTCTACTGTACGCAGTGCGAGGCCGAAGGCTTCCGCCGCATCACTTATTATCTCGACCGGCCGGACGTGCTGTCGAAGTTCCGCGTCCGCATCGAAGGCGTGAAGCCGGACACGCCCGTGCTGCTGTCGAACGGCAATCTCGTGCAGACGGGCGACCTGCCGGGCAAACGCCACTTCGCCGTGTGGGAAGACCCGTTCCCGAAGCCCTCCTACCTCTTTGCGCTCGTGGCGGGCAAACTCGCCATGGTGGAGGACAGCATCATGACGCGGTCCGGCCGCGCCGTCACGCTGCGCATCTATGTCGAACCCGGCAAGGAAGATCGCTGCGACTGGGCCATGAAGAGCCTGAAGCGCGCCATGCGGTGGGATGAGGACCGCTTCGGCCTCGAATACGACCTCGACATGTTCATGATCGTGGCCGTGTCGGACTTCAACATGGGCGCGATGGAGAACAAGGGGCTCAACGTGTTCAACGACGCGCTGATCCTGGCGCGGCCCGATACCGCGACCGACTCCGATTACGAGCGCATCGAAGGCGTGATCGCGCACGAATATTTCCACAACTGGACGGGCAACCGCGTCACCTGCCGCGACTGGTTCCAGCTTTGCCTCAAAGAAGGGCTGACGGTTTTCCGCGATCAGGAGTTCACCGCCGACCAGCGCTCCGCCGTTGTGAAGCGCATCGAGGATGTGCGCTGGCTCCGAAGCATGCAGTTCACCGAGGACGCGGGGCCGCTCGCGCATCCCGTGCGCCCGTCGTCCTTCATCGAGATCAACAACTTCTATACGCGCACGGTCTACAACAAGGGCGCCGAGCTGTGCCGCATGCTGCAAACCGTGCTCGGGCGCGACGGCTTCCGCAAGGGCCTCGACCTCTATTTCGATCGCCATGACGGGCAGGCGGTGACCGTGGAAGACTTCGTGTCGGCGCTTGGCGACGCGAACGGCGCGGACCTTTCGGCCTATCTCCTCTGGTACAATCAGGCGGGCACGCCGACGCTCGACGCGCGCCTTTCCTATTCGGAGGGCGCGAAGGAGGCGCGGCTTACGCTCAGCCAGACCTTCCCTGATCTTCCGGGGCAGCCGAAGCGCAAGGCCGTGCCTATTCCGGTGAAGCTCGGCCTGCTCGGCCCGAATGGCGGCGAGATCCCGCTCGAAGTCGAGGGCAAGCCCGTCGATGGCGGCCTCGTTGTGCTCTCGAAGAAGAAGGAGGTCTTCACCTTCGAGAAGGTCGGCTCGCGGCCAGTGCTGTCGCTGCTGCGCGACTTCTCCGCGCCGGTCAACCTCAATGCAGGCGCGCGCGACAAGGACATGCTCACGCTCATTCGCGCCGATACCGATCTGTTCAACCGCTGGCAGAATGCGCAGGCCTTCGCGCTGAAGCATATCGTGGCCCTCGCGAGCGCCAACGCGAAAGGCGAGAACGCGCGTGTCGAACCCCGTTTCGTGGCGGCTGTCGGCGAAGTCGCGGACGACGACACGCTCGAACATGCCTACCGCGCGGCGTTCCTCGCGCTTCCATCCGAATCGGATGTGGCGCTCGCCATCGGCGAGAACGTCGACCCGGAGGCCATTCATCAGGCGCGTACACTACTGCGCGCGGCGATGGGAAAGAGCCTGCGCGCGATTCTCGAAAGCGTTTACGAGCGGAGCGCCCCGGCCGAACCCTACAACCCGGACGCGGAAAGCGCGGGCAGACGCGCGCTGCGACAATCCGCGCTGAGCCTGCTCGCGGCAGGAAAAAGCCGTTTCGGCATCGCGCGCGTGAAGGAACAGGCGAAGACCGCAACCAACATGACCGAGTCCTTCGGCGCCCTTTCGATCCTCTCGCAGGTGGGCGGCGAAGCCTACGATCAGGCGCTCCAGCGCTTCCACAGGAGGTGGAAGGACGAGCCGCTCGTCATCAACAAGTGGTTCGCGTTGCAGGCGTCGTCGCCCTCGCCGGATACCCTCGCGCGCGTGGCCGACCTCGTGGCCAACCCGCTGTTTTCAATCCAGAACCCGAACCGCGTGCGCTCGGTTTACGGCGCGTTTGCGCACGGAAATCAGGTGCGTTTCAACGATGCGAGCGGGGCTGGCTACGACCTCATCGCCAACGCCGTGATCGAGATCGACGGATTCAACCCGCAGATGGCGTCGCGGCTTGTCGGCGCGTTCGAGAGCTGGCGCATCTTCGAGCCGAAACGCCGCGCGCTCGCCGGAAAGGCGCTGGGGCGCATCCTCGACCGGAAGGAGCTTTCCCCTGACGTCTTCGAGATCGTGTCAAAAATCGTTGGCGAGCGCGAAGGCGAAGTGGCAGCCTGAAGCGGTTCGAGTCGCCGCGATGGTATGTGGAATACTTCCGGTTGTAGCGAGACTTGTATACACATGGTGACTCTTTCTTAACTAATCCTGCTCATGTTAATATATCGGTGACTAAGACTAATTCCGGGGCTGATCTACCGGCGGGAAGACATGGCGCTTCATGAGCTGAGCCAGACCTTTTCCAATGCGCGCGCTGTCGAGGCGCCGCGCACGGTAGACCTTTCGCTGAAATCGGACACAACGCCGGGACCGACGCAAGTTCCGGGTGCCCTCGTCCAGACCAGGCAATTGCTGACGGTCCTTGGCGGCACCGGCCTTGCCGCCCTCGGGCTACTCGCCGTGCTTTGCTTCGGCCCAACGCCGGTAGAGCCGGAGGCGGTCGCGTTCTGCCTTGGTGCGGCCGCCCTGTCTTTGGTGTCATGCCTCTGGATGTGCCGCCGCAGCCTCGATCGTGCCGAGGCCGCGCGGCTTGCGATCACGAGGCACGCGCAGGGCGTAGAGGCGGCAGGCGCGCTTGGGCTGCGCTGGGATCTCGTTACCGGCGATCTCGTCTGGTCGGGCGATGCGGGCGGCATCTTTTCAACCGGCGAAAGTCGGCCGGCAAGTTTCCGCGACTTGCGCCACTGGCTCCATCCCGACGACTTCCTCTACGCCTCGATATCGCAGGCGCTGAAAAGCGGCCAGAAGCGCGTCAATTGGCCTGTGCGTATCAAGGATGCGGAAAAGGGCTGGCGCACCTTCCAGCTCAGGGGTGAAATATCTTCGACGCCTCAGGGCGCTCCCGCCTTCGAGGGCCTTCTCGTTCCCATAGACCCAAGCCAGAGCCCGCAGGGGCTCGAGGGCTTTCCGTCATTGCCCGACATCGTGGAATCGCTGCCTATTTCCATTGCGATCTGGGATCGTGAGAACCGTCTCGTGCTGTGCAACCGTAAGTTTCGCCAGCTTTATCGCGTGTCGGCGGCGGCGGCGCTGCCCGGCACATCTTACGAGGCGATACAGGCGCAGACGCAGGAGGCCATCGCGCAGCGGCCGCCGGAAGGGCGTGGCGTGGTTGGGCGGTTCCAGCTTCAGGAACGGCAACTCGGCGATGGTACCTGGCTCCAGATCGGCGAATACTGGACGGGGGAGGGAACCTTGGTGAGCTTCGGCACGGACATAACCATGCAGAAGCAGACGCAGCACCGGGTTCTCGAACGGGAGCAGCAGATGCGAGCGAGGGTGGACGGCTTCGAACAAAGCCGCAGGCAACTGGAAATTCAGGCGCGGCAGCTTCGCGAACTCGCGGAGTCATACAACGAAGAGAAGATCCGCGCCGAAGCCGCCAATCAGGCGAAGTCGGAATTCCTTGCCAATGTCAGCCACGAGCTTCGTACGCCGCTGAACGCCATCATCGGCTTTTCCGAAATGATGCGCGACGGTGTGCTCGGCCCCATCGGCAACCCGAAATACGAATCCTACGTGAAGGACATCCACAACAGCGGACGTTACCTCCTCGAAATGATCAACGACATCCTCGATATGTCCAAGATCGAGGCGGGCCGCTGGACGCTTTCGCCCGAATGGTTCACCATGAGCGATGTGTTTCAGGAGTGTCTCTCGGTGGTCAGTCCCGTCGCAATGGAAGGCAGCGTGGAACTGAGCCAATCGGGCAACACGGGCATTTCGCTGTATGGAGACCGGCGCGCGCTGAAACAGGTGCTGATCAATCTGTTGTCGAACGCGGTGAAATTCACGCCGCAAGGCGGAAAGGTTTCGCTGCGCGCCTATCGCTATCGCGGCAGCATACGGATCGCAATTGCCGATACGGGTGTTGGTATTCCGAAGCACGACCTCGGTCGCCTCGGCAGGCCGTTTGAACAGGTGAGCAATCAGTTGACCAAAGGACACAAGGGAACCGGCCTTGGGCTTGCGATTTCGCGGTCGCTCGTCGAGATGCACGGCGGCAAGCTCGACATCAAGAGCCGCGTCGGCGAAGGAACGACCGTGACGTGCATACTGCCGGTTCAGGACGAGAAGGACATTGTCGGGCGCGAGGCCGCGTGACGCTCGAAGACACCAAAGCCCCCCAGCCGCTTCTTCCTGCAACCATCGTCGAAGAACGTCCGGCGACGTCGCAAGCCGTTCACGACCTCGCGGAGAGAACGCGCGGTCGGCCCGTAACCGTCGGCGAGGTGCTCGATGCGCTGGAAGACGGCGGCTTCGGCGTGCTGATGATCCTCTTCGCGCTGCCGAATGCCGTGATACCGGGTATTTCCTTCATACTCGGCGCGCCCGTCGTGCTGCTCGGGCTGCAACTCGCGTCCGGCCGCAAGAAGGTCTGGCTTCCGCAGGTAATGCGCCGGCAGGTCATCCCGCCCGCGATCTTCGAAGCCGTCGCCGACCGCGCCGAGCGGTTTCTAATCTGGATCGAGAAGCGCGCCCGGCCGCGCTGGAATGTGGTGGTGAGCGATGGCGGCGAGCGGCTCCTCGGCCTCTACATCGCTATTGTCGCCGCCTTCCTCATGCTGCCGATGCCGTTCGGCAACATCCTCCCCGCTTTCGGCATAGCTTTCATGTCGGTCGGTATTATCGAGAAGGACGGCAAGGCGGCTAGCCTCGGCGCGGCGCTCGGCTTCCTCGGCGTTCTTTATCTGGTCCTCGCATTCGCAGTCGGCATCCAGGCACTAAAGGCCGTCATCGGCATGCTTTAGATCGAGCCGCTAATCGCGGCTTCGACCGCGGAAAACCATTAGAAACAAAGACTTGGAGCGTCACGACGCATTCGCGGGAATGCGCGACGCTGTCTCGTCGGCGGTTGCTCGCAATGCGCGATGCGGGCGATTGCGCTGGCGCTCGCCGGGTCGCGGCAGGGCTGATCCGCACCCTTTCAGGGCATCACACGCGGCCTTCACTTGCGCGCGAGCATTAAGTTTTGCGACAAGTTCGGCTTTGCGATTCCCGCTCCGATCATTAAACAGCAATTATACCAAGGGAACTTCGATGGCGCATTGGGCTTGTCCATCGGTTCGACCATAAGTGTGGGGCGTTCTTGATGTCGAGTTTATTGGAGCGGGCCGAGTATGTTCGCGGTCCCGTGGCGCGTTCCGCCGAACTGGGCGTTCCGGCAAAGGGTAGCGTTTCTGTTGTCGAGCGGCGGTCGCTTGCGGGCATGCCTGCCTGGTCGAATGCCTTCGCGCATCTGAGAAAAGACAACCGCTACTACGAGATCGTTGAAGACACGGTCTGCCCGGAATTTCGCTATCGCTATTTTGCCTTGACCGACCGCTTTGGTCGCGCCATGGCGGTGCAGCCGTTCTTTGTGCTCGATCAGGATCTGGTCGCGGGGTCCGGGGCGCGCCTGAAAGGGTTTGTCGACCGCGTGCGGCGTATCTGGCCGCGCTTTCTGACCATGCGCACGCTGATGATGGGATGTGCGGCGGGCGAGGGTCATCTCGCCGCGAAGGATCAAGCCACGCGGGTTCGCGAAGCCGAGGTGCTCTCGGCCGATATCGTCCGCCTCGCGCGGGCCGAGAAGGCGTCGCTGATCGTGCTGAAGGAGTTCCCGGCCGAGTATCGCGAGGCGCTTTCGGCGTTTCGCGAGAGGGGCTTCACGGCGGTTCCGAGCATGCCGATGACGCGGCTCGACATCTCCGCATACAAGAGCTTCGACGATTATCTGAACAAGGCGATCAAGAGCAAGCGCCGCACCGAATTTCGCAAGAAGTTCAAGGCTGCGGAGCAGTCCGCGCCGATCGAGCTTGAAGTGCGCCATAATGCCGGCGATGCGCTCGACCAGATCTTCGCGCTCTATGAGCAGGTTTACGAAAAGTCGGACATGAAGTTCGAGAAGCTCACCAAAGGGTACTTCGCCGAGCTTGGCCGCCGCATGCCGGACAAGGCGCGGTTCTTCATCTGGCGGCAAGAGGGCAGGGTGATCGCGTTTTCGCTTTGTCTCATTGAGGGCGATAAGCTCTACGGCGAATATCTGGGCCTCGACTACACCATCGCGCTGCAACTGCACCTTTATTTCTACGTGATGCGCGACACGATTTCATGGGCCATCGCGAACGGCTTCAAGGAGATCGTCAGCACGAGCCTCGGCTACGGCCCGAAGCTGCAAATGCGCCACGAACTTCGCCCGCTCGACCTTTATGTGCGGCACACATCGCCCGTCGCCAACGCGATCTTGAAGCGCGTGCTGCCCTATCTTGAGCCGACGCGCGGCGAGGAAACGTTGCAGAAGTTCCCGAATTACGCCGAACTCTGCCCCGCGCCGCGCTTTGGTGCTGACAAGCGATAGCGTTTTTCATTTGTTTCCACATGTAACCATTTGGTTACATTATTTCGTTCCCAGCTATGCATTAGCTTCGCTTGGGCACTTCAAGTGGGGAAACATGAAAAAAATAATTCTGATCGTAATTTCACTGGGCTTGGTTGCGACGCTTTCGGCTTGCGGAACCACCGGCATTCAGAATGAAGCGCTTTTGAAGCAGCCGCTTACCGGCGGGCATTCTCGTGTGAAGATCATTCGCTCCGAGCAGTTTTTAGCGTCGGGACGCGGCGCGCGTGTGAAGATAGACGGAAAGGAAGTTGCCGATATCGGTAACGGAGCGGGTGCTATATTGGATGTCCCCGCCGGTCCGCATAATGTTTCCGTCGATGTCTGGGATCACCCTAACGTCTTCAATCTCAGGATCGAGGCCAAGCCGGGCACGATGTATACCCTCCTCGTCAAACCGAGAGAAAACGCCGTGATGGCTGGGGCGGTGTTGGGGGTTGCCGGAATGCTCGTCGAGGCCGCAGCAAATGAGAACGGCGGCCTGTTCCAGGTCGAGGTCGTATCCGAGCAGCGCATAGGCTGACGGTTGCTGCCGTACCGCCCGTCACGGACGCCTGGATGCGGCACTACTTCCTGCGCGCGTGATCGCGGAAGAACTGGTCCTGAAAAATGCACATACGCAGGGCGTTGTGATATTCGCCCTCCACGAAGAATTCCTTGATCAGGTCGCCTTCCTTGATGAAGCCCATCTGCTCGTAAATGTGGATGGCCTTCTCGTTGTCGGCGTCCACGACGAGATAGAGCTTGTAGAGATTGAGCGTCGAGAAGGCGTACTGCATCGCGAGGCTCGTCGCCTTTTTCGCGTAGCCGCGCCCCTGAAACTCGGGCGCGATCATGATCTGGAACTCGGAGCGGCGGTGGATGTAGTTGATTTCGACGAGTTCCACGAGGCCGACGCGCTGGCCCTCCACCTCGACCACGAAGCGGCGTTCCGTCTGGTCGTGGATGTGCTTCTCGTAAAGCTCCTGAAGCTCGACGTAAGCCTCATACGGCTCCTCGAACCAATAATGCATCATGGTCGAATTGTTATCGAGCTTGTGCACGAACAGGAGATCGTCTTTCTCCAGCGGCCGCAGGAGAAGCCCGCCCGTTCGCACGTCGAGCTTGTTCTCCTTCATCGAACGGTTCGACGCCATGAAACCGGTTCCTCTTCGCGTTGCGGCCTGACGCTTATGTAAGACGCCACGCCGCACGATGAAGGAGGACGGCGA
>NZ_JFZJ01000121.1 GCF_000636015.1 Rhodomicrobium udaipurense JA643 | reverse complement strand
TGCCACGGCGACGACGGCAAGGGCAATCAGGAGGTCGGTGCGCCGAACCTCACCGCGAACATCTGGCTCTATGGCGGCACAAAAGAAGCCATCGTGACCCAGATCACCACGGGCCACGGCGGCGTCATGCCCGCATGGTCGGGGCGTCTCGATCCCGCGACCATCAAGAAACTCGCCATCTACGTGCATTCGCTCGGTGGCGGGCAGCAATAACCGTCCCTCGACCGCTGACGAGGGATATGGGCGGAAGCGAGCCGGGGGACCCGGCCCGCTCTGCCCCACTCTCCCATCGGGGGGAACCGAGCTGAAGCGAGGTAGCAAGCCATGTGCTGCTGCGATTCGATTTACGCCCGTGCCCTTATTCTGGAGCACACCATGACCGACATCTCGACGTCCATCACTCCTGCTGCAAGCCCGAACCCGGGCCGGAAGCGCGCCGAGGTGTCGCCCCCGACGCAGAGCACGTCCATGTACAAGGCGCGCGACCCGATCTTTCCGAAGCTGGTGCATGGCAAGTTCCGCCGCATCAAATGGATCTTCATGGCCGTGTCGCTGGGCATCTATTACCTGCTGCCGTGGCTGCGCTGGGATCGCGGACCGACGCTGCCCGATCAGGCGGTGCTGCTCGACTTCGCCCATCAGCGGCTCTACCTCTTCGGCCTCGAAATCTGGGCGCAGGAATTCTATTACGTCACCGGCCTTCTCATCATATCGGCGCTGCTGCTGTTTCTCGTGACTGCGCTAGCCGGGCGCGTCTGGTGCGGCTACGCCTGCCCGCAGACCGTGTGGACCGATCTCATGATCGCGGTGGAGCGTATCTGGCAGGGCGACCGCAACGCGCGCCTGAAGCTCGCGAAGGCTCCGTGGTCCCTCGACAAGACGTGGCGGCTCGCGGGAACGCATGTGTCGTGGCTTTTGATCGGCCTGGCGACCGGCGGCGCACTCGTCTTCTATTTCGCCGATGCGCCGACGCTATTTATGGAACTCGTGAATTTCGAGGCTCCGGCGGTCGCGTACGTCTTCATCGGCATCTTCACGGCCACGACCTACGTGCTCGGCGGCCTCTCCCGCGAGCAGGTCTGCACCTACATGTGCCCGTGGCCTCGCATTCAGGGCGCGATGTTCGACGCGGATTCGCTCCTCATCACCTATCGCGGCTATCGCGGCGAGCCGCGCGGGCCGCACAAGAAGGGCGACACATGGGAAGGGCGCGGCGATTGCATCGACTGCAATCAATGCGTGGTGGTCTGTCCTGCGGGCATCGACATCCGCAACGGCGCGCAGCTCGAATGCATCCAGTGCGCGCTGTGCATCGACGCCTGCGACGAGGTCATGACCAAGGTTGGCCGCCCGACGAAGCTCATCGCCTACGATACCTACCGCAACCTTGAGGCCGAGGCGCATGGCGAGCGCGCGCGAATCCGCCTGATCCGTCCGCGCACGATCCTTTACGCCGGTTTGACAGCGCTTGTCGGCGGGTTGATGCTGTTCGGCCTCTCGCAGAAGTCGATCTTCGAGATGAACGTGGTGCCGGACCGTAATCCGCTGTTCGTGCAGCTCAGCGACGGCAGCATCCGCAACGGTTATGAAATCCGCCTGCTCAACAAGCGCCGCGAAACACGCACCTTCGCGCTTTCCGTGAGCTTGCCGGAAGCGAAGGTCAACGTCGTGGGCATTGACGGCGAAAACCCGCCGATTACGGTCGCGCCCGACGATGTACGTTCGATCAAGGTCTATGTGAGCGTGCCACGGGAAAAAGCCGCCACGCTCACCGCGACGACGCCGGTTACGATCGCTGCGCGCGACAAGGACGACGGCACGGAAACCTCGCGCGAGACGACATTCAAGGGACCGGAACGATGAGCACCACGACGACGCCTGCAAAGAGCGGCGGTCTCACCGGGAAGCATGTCCTTCTCATCCTTCTCGGGTTCTTCGGGGTGATGTCCGCGGCGAACGCCATCTTCGTCTACATGGCGATCTCCACGAAGCCGGGCGAGGCGACCGGCGCGAGCTACGAGGCGGGCTTGCGCTACAATCAGACGCTGGCCGAAGCTCAGGCGCAGGCCGCCCTCGGCTGGCATCACAAGGTGGAAGTTCGCGGCGAGCGGCTCCGCGTGTCGATGACCGACGCGAGCGGAGCGCCTGTCGCCGGGCTTGCCATTTCCGGCCATGTCGAGCGTCCGGCTTCCAGTGAAAAGAGCCACCGCGTTTCCTTCAAGGAGATCGACGCGGGACTCTACGAAGCGGACCTCAAGCACGCCGATATGGGCAAATGGATTCTGGCGTTCAACGCCGAGAAGTCGCGGCCGGGCAGCGCGCCCGCGATCTACCGCGTGAAGGAAAGATTATGGCTCGAACCATCGCAGCAGACGAACTAGGCGTCGAGTTCAAGGACGCGCAGCGAGAAGCGGGCGCATCGCCCGCAGGCAGTCGCGCGCCGTCAGCATCGCGCACGATCACGCTCGCAGTCGAAAACATGCACTGCGGCGGATGCATGCGGAAGGTTGAGACCGCCCTTCTCGTTGTGCCGGGGGTCTGCGCCGCTCGCGCCAACCTCTCCGCCCGCCGCGCAACCGTAATTTTCGACCGGGATGCTGGCTCGGCCGCGCCCCTTGTCGACGCGCTGGAGAAGGCTGGCTTCAAGGCCGCCGAACTCGCGCCCGAAACTGTCTACAACGAAAAGGACAACCCCGCGCGCCCCCTCCTCGCGCGGCTGGCGGTGGCGGGCTTCGCCGCCGCCAACATCATGCTGCTTTCGGTGTCGGTGTGGTCCGGCAAGGGAGGCGGCGCGGACGATCCCACGCATGCGCTGTTCCATTGGCTGTCCGCCGTGATCGCGCTGCCGGTGGTGGCCTATGCGGGGCAGCCGTTCTTCAGTTCGGCCTGGGGCGTGCTCAAGCGCGGCCGCGTGAATATGGATGTGCCGATCTCGCTCGCGATCTGGCTGTCGGCCATAATGAGCCTCTATCAGACGATGCGCGGCACGGATCAGGTCTATTTCGACGCCTGCGTGACGCTGCTGTTCTTCCTGCTCATCGGCCGCTATCTCGACCAGCGGGTGCGCATGACGGCGCGCGGCGCGGCTGAAAATCTCATCGGCCTGCAATCCCAATGGGCGCATGTCATCGCGCCGGACGGCACCATCGAGCGGCTGCCGTCTCGGCTTGTCGAGCCGGGCATGCGCATCGCGGTTGCGGCTGGCGAGCGCTTCCCGGCCGATGGCGTTATTGCCAGCGGCACGACGACGGTGGACGAAAGCCTCATCACCGGCGAGACGACGCCGCGCACCGCCGCCGCCGAAGCCTTGGTTTACGCCGGTTCCGTCAATCTCGGCGCGCCCGTCGAGATTGAGGCGCGCGCCGCCGAGGCCGATACGTTGCTCGCGCAGATCGGGCGGCTCATGGCAACGGCGGAGCAGGCGCGCGGGCGTTACGTCCGCCTCGCAGACCGCGCCGCGCGGTTTTACGCGCCGATGGTGCATAGCCTAGCGCTTGCCTCGTTCATCGGCTGGATGATAGCGGGCGCGGGCTGGGAACATTCGCTCACGATTGCGATTGCGGTGCTCATCATCACCTGCCCCTGCGCGCTGGCGCTTGCCGTGCCCGCCGTGCAGGTCGCTGCATCCGCGCGCCTCTTCGACAAGGGCATTTTGCTGAAGGCGCCGGACGGTCTCGAACGGCTTGCCGAAACCGATGTGGCCATATTCGACAAGACCGGCACGCTGACGGCGGGTATCCCTTCGCTCGCGAACGGCGACGCGATCGACGACGCGACGCTGAAGGCCGCGTCCGCGCTCGCCGCCGCAAGCCGCCACCCGTATGCGCAAGCCGTGGTGCAGGCGGCGAAGATACGCTTCGGCGCGGTTTCGGCGTCGAGCGGCGTGGAAGAAAAGCCGGGCTTCGGGCTGCGTCGTGCGACCGATGGCGGCGAGGAACGCCTCGGTTCGGCGGCTTGGTGCGGCGTGGACGACGCGCAGGCTTCGTCCGCCTCGCTCTGGTATACAGAGCCCGGCACGGCACCCGTGGCCTTCCGCTTCGAGGACAAACTGCGCGAGGACACCGCCGCCACCGTGGATGCGCTCACCCGCGCGGGCTATCGCGTGGAGCTGCTGTCGGGCGACCGCGTCGACGCCGTCGCCTCCGCTGCCTCCGCCGCGCACATCGCCGACTGGCACGCGGGGTTGAAGCCCGACGAGAAAATCGCGCGTCTCGACACGCTGAAGGCCGAAGGCCATCGCGTGCTCATGGTCGGCGACGGGCTGAACGACGCGCCCGCGCTTGCCGCCGCGCATGCATCCGCTTCGCCGTCGACCGCCGCCGACATCAGCCAGACGGCCTCCGACGCGGTGTTTCAAGGCGCGAAGCTCTCGCCGGTTGTCGAGTTGCTCGCCACGGCGAAGAAGGCGCGGCGCATGTCGTTCCAGAACTTTGCCATCGCGTTCGGCTACAACATCGTGTTCGTCCCGCTCGCCATCGCGGGCTTCGTGAACCCGCTGGTCGCGGCCATCGCGATGTCTACATCGTCCATCCTCGTCACGCTGAACGCGGTCCGGCTACGCACCGCGAAACTGGAGCTGAAGGCATGACCTCGCTTGCGTGGCTTATCCCAATCGCGCTGTTTCTCGGCGGGCTCGGCCTCGCCGGGTTCATCTGGGCGCTGAGGTCCGGCCAGTATGAAGACCTCGACGGCGCGGCATGGCGCGCGCTCGAAGACGATCCGCCGGAGAAGCCGCGCCCCGGCGTGTGACCACCGTCGCAACGCCGTTGTGGATTGCGGCGCATTCCCGCAGTCCGAAGCCCCGAATTGGCGCAAGCTTCGCGCAGGCGATTCACCGGGGGTGCTGATGGGACGGGCGAAGGCGGCGGCAAAAAACTTCACCGTGGATATGTGGTGGACCGGCCTCAACGATGTCGAGGTCGGCCTGTTCGTGCATTCGCGGCACCGCGCCAAGTCGCGGCAATTCACGGCGGACAGCGATGTGATCGGCGAGGTGCTCGAAGGCGGCGAGCGCGCGGGACTGATTACCTACCGCGAGGGCCTGTGGAAATCCGAAGACCCAGGCGCGAAGCGGGTCGTGCTGAAGCTCTTCACCCCGGCGATGACGTGGCGCGGTAGCATCGATCTGCTGATCGGCCGCAGCGTGCAGCTCTCGACCGGCGCGGGCGGGTTTCCGGTGACATCGTGGTCGCTCAACATCGACGGCCACGACCAGATCGTGCAGGTGGAGCGCTCCGCTCGCAAATGGCCGGGCATGCCGGAGCAGTTCTCGTTCTTCCTGATCGAGGGCGGCGAGGCGCGAACCTATCGTCTGCGGCAGGACTGGATCAATTTCGGCGGCGACTACACGCTCTACGACCAGACGGGCGCGCGGATCGGCCACCTGAATGGGCACGTGTTCCATATGGCGGGTCGCTGGGACGTGACGCTCGACGGCGCGCCCTCGCCGCTGCTTGCGACCGCGCTTCAACTTATAGGCGGCATGCTGAAGTTCAACGGCGCGGCTCGGCGCCATGTCGGTCGCGTGGTGCGAGGGGTCCGGCAGGGCGCCATTTCGCTGGCGATCGACAAGCAGGAGGCCGATCTTTACCTGAACCCGAGGCGGCCGCGCTGAGTGCGGGCCGAGGCGAGGCGTTTCGCCCGGCAGCGATGACGGTTCCAGCTTTCATCGCCGCGAGGAAGCGCATGAGATGGGCCCGCGTCGTCGCGATACAGCCAGCCGTCGGCGCGAACGACTTGCGCGCGATGTGCATGAAGATGGCGCTGCCGCGACCTTGAGCGCGCGGCGCGATGTTGTAGTCGAGCACGGCGACGAGATCGTAGAGCGAATCGTTGCGCCACAGCCGCTCGGCGCTCGCCGGATAGGGCATCGACACCCTGCGGTTGTAGTTGCGGTCTGTCGCCGCATCGCACCAACCGTAGGTCGGGCGGTTGGCACGCACCGGCACGGCGGCGAGCGGACGACGCACTCTGTCGGGTCGATAATATACCGTCAAAATACGCCACCGGCCCAACGGAATAGCACCGTCGCCTTCACGCTTCACCGGCCGAATACCGGACTTCCCAAGAGCGACGGAAAACTGTAAATGACCGTATGTCATAATTCCCGTCGTTGCCGCGTCCGAAAGTGTTAGAACGCGGGCGAATGTGCGTTTTCGCGTTTTCAGGCGGGGCTTTTGCTGTACATTCGCCTTTGGCACCAAAGTCACCCGTTGCGTCGGCCAGTACCGTCGTTTAAATCAAAAAGCGCGATCTTCCGCCCGGAGTTTAAAATGAGCAATACGCGCAATATCCTGGTTGTCGATGATGATCAAGACCTTGCGCTGTCGTTGATCGAGCAGCTTGCGCTTCATGAAGAGTTCAATCCGCATGTCGTGCATAGCGCCGCGCAAGCTTTCACGGCGGTCAAGGGGCAGCACACCGATCTCGTGATCCTCGACGTCGGCTTGCCGGATATGGACGGCCGCGAGGCGTGCCGCATCCTTCGCAAGAACGGGTTCAAGAATCCGATCATCATGCTGACCGGGCAGGATAGCGATTCGGATACGATTCTCGGCCTCGAGTCCGGGGCGAACGACTACATCACCAAGCCTTTCCGCTTCGCGGTGCTTCTCGCCCGCATCCGCGCGCAACTCCGCCAGCATGAGCACAGCGAAGAAGCGGTGTTCACCATCGGCGAGTACACGTTCCGGCCATCGGCGAAACTGCTCGTCGACAAGAAGGGATCGAAGGTGCGGCTGACCGAAAAGGAAACGTCGATCCTGAAATACCTCTACCGCGCGGGCGAAAAGGTAATCTCACGCGATGTCCTTCTGCACGAGGTCTGGGGCTACAACGCGGGCGTCACCACGCACACGCTCGAAACCCACATCTACCGGCTCAGGCAGAAGATCGAAAAGGATCCGTCGCGCGCCGAACTGCTCATCACTGAAGCGGGCGGCTACAAGCTTGTGCCATAGTGCGAGCGAGATCATAAACAACCTTGAGTTGCATAACCGAATCGCGCAAAGTCCGAACCGTTCGTATGGGTTGAAGGAGTTCGGCCACTCAAGCGATAGGTTTCTGCGCAATGCTCGATTCTCACATCGAGCTTCTTCGAGCACTGCCGATTTTTAAAGGCCTTGGGGAGAAGCAACTCGCCGCGATACTGGATGCCGGGAAGAAGGTGTATTTTGAACCCGGGCAGGTTTTGACAAGGAAAGACGTGGCGGGCGACTGCGCGTTTCTTGTTCTCTCCGGATCGGTGTGCTGTAGGGGATTTCCCGGAATGGCAATCGGGAGCGAACCCATCGGCCCCGGCACCCTCATCGGCGAGATGGCGATGCTGGTGGAAACCGTCTATCCGCTCACTGTCGAGGCTTCGGAACGCGTCCGCGCGCTTGCGCTGCGGCGCGGCCGACTGACACGCGTGATGCAGCGCGACCCAGGCATCGCACGCCAATTGGCTGACAACCTCCTCCTTCGGCTGCGGTCTTTCGCACAAGATTTGCGGAATTTCGAACTGCTGCTCGAACAGAAAGAAAACACGCCGCAAACACCCGCGCGGGCGCAGACGGAGGCCGAACGCGCGGCGCAACACCCCGCCTTCAATGCAGGCCGCACGCGCCGGTTTATCCGGGAATACTAAGGCTTCGTTAATATCGTTGCGAATTAGGGCGAATCAAACAAAACTCTACCTCAGTGATTGTAAACGTGTAGGAGAGTTGGCCGAATTCAAAGACGGGTGGTTCTATGCTCGACCATAAAATCGAGCTTTTACAGCAAGTTCCCCTCTTCAGGGGGCTTTCCGATGAGCTGCTCGAAGCGATCGCAGCGATAGGCCAGAAGACATTCTTCGAGGCTGACGCGAAGCTTATTACCGAAGGCGAGATCGGCAGCACCGCTTATTTGATCATGACCGGAAAGGCCGGGTGTCCTCGTATCGAGGGCGGCGAGCTTTATGTAGAAGACCTATGGCCGGGCACGCTTGTTGGCGAGCTTGGCATGCTGGTAGAAACTGTTCACAGCGTGTCCGTGACAGCGCAAGAGCGACTGCGGGCGCTGGCCTTCTCCCGCGATGCCTTCCGCGCGACGATGGAGAAGCACCCGGAACTCGCGCAGCACATTTCCGAGAAGCTGCTCGTTCGGCTGCACGGGCTTGCGGCGGAGATCAGACGTGTCGACGGCAAGCTCGCGGAAATCGAGAAATCCGAAAAGGCGGCGTAGTCGACCCGCAGTTGCGCGAGGACGACTAGCGCGTCGTGCCGTAATCAGACGCGCCACGACGCGCTGAATTTCGGTTGTCGATCAGCTTCTCTGCGTCAAATCGAGTTCTATGTAACGCACGCTGATCCAGCGCGCGGTCATGGTGCGCTGTAGCGGCTCTCCTGCAACGCCGGCAGGAACGAAAGCGTATGCTGCGCGATGGTCTTTTCCTCGTTCGCGGCCACCACAAAAACCTTCACGCGCGACGCATCCGCGCTGAGAAGCCTATCGGTCCGAGCGTTGCGCTCCGCGTCCAGCGACAGGCCGAGCCACTCGAAACCGGCGCAAATCCGCTCGCGAAGATCGGCGGCGTGTTCGCCGATGCCCCCCGAAAACACGAGCGCATCCAGCCCGCCAAGAAGCGCGGTGAGCGCCCCGATTTCGTAGCGGGCGCGATGCACGAAATAGGTGAGCGCGGCGCGCGAGCCGGGAGTATCCGCTTTTTCGAGGTCGCGCACGTCGTGCGAGAAGCCCGACATCCCCTTGAGCCCCGAGCCGCGATGGAGAAGCTGCGACACCGCGTCGACACTCATGCGGCGGTCGGTCAGGAGATGCAGCACCACACCGGCGTCGATCTGACCGCAGCGCGTGCCCATCGCGAGGCCATCAAGCGGCGTAAAGCTCATGGTCGAGCTGATGCTCCGCCCGTCCTTCATCGCGCACATCGACGCGCCGTTGCCGAGATGGGCCATGATAACGCGCCCCTCCGCGATATCGGGCGCGAAGCCGCGAAGCTCGTCCACGAGGTGCTCATAGGAAAGGCCGTGAAACCCGTAGCGGCGCACGCCGGAGTCGTAATATTCCGGCGGCAGACCGAACGTGTCGTTCTCCCAGTTGTGCGTGCGGTGAAAGGCGGTGTCGAAGCAGGCAACCTGCGCGGCTTCAGGAAACACCTTCCGCGCGGCGAGAATGCAGCGGATGTTGTGCGTTTGATGCAGCGGCGCCAGCGGAATGAGCGTGCGCATTTCCAGGAGTTCGTCTTCGTACACGCGAATGGGCTTCGTGAACTGAGTGCCGCCATGCACGATGCGGTGGCCCACGCCGACAATCTTCCGGCCCCCGCCAAACTGGTGCACGAAATCGAGCACTTCATGCAGCGCGGCCACGTGCGACGCGGAAACGGTCGGCCTCGGCGCAAAGCTTGGCATGCCGGAACCCGGCGCGGCCTTTACTGAAAATTCCGCCGCCTCGCCATGCAGTCCTTCGACCTGCCCGCGAAACGCTTCGGCGATCCCGCCCCCC
>NZ_JFZJ01000120.1 GCF_000636015.1 Rhodomicrobium udaipurense JA643 | reverse complement strand
GGCGCGTTCCAGCTTGTCGCGGTAGGTGATGTTCACCTCGTAGCGGTGGCGATGGCGCTCGCTGATGCGCGTCTTGCCGTAGATCTCAGCGACCTTCGAGCCTTCCGCCAGCACGGCATCGTAAGCGCCGAGCCGCATGGTGCCGCCCTTGTCGCTTTCCGCGTGGCGCTGCACGGCCTTTTCGCCCGCCTGCCACTCGGTCATGAGGCCGACGACCGGCTCCACCGCCGGGCCGAACTCGGTCGAGCTTGCGCCGTTGATGCCCGCCACATGACGCGCCGCCTCGATCACCGCCATCTGCATGCCGAAGCAGATGCCGAGATAGGGCACGCGCTTCGTTCGGGCGAATTGCACCGCCTCGATCTTGCCTTCGGTTCCGCGCTCGCCGAAGCCGCCGGGGACGATGATGCCGTGAATGTTTTCGAGGTAAGGCGCGACGTCGGCCTTCTCGAACAACTCCGAGTCAAGCCAATGGATCTTGACGCGCACGCCGTTCTCGATGCCGCCGTGGCTCAGTGCCTCGGTGAGCGACTTGTAGGCGTCTTTCAGGTTCGTGTACTTGCCGACGATGGCGATGGAAACCTCGCCGTCGGGATGGTCGATGCGGTGCGAGATGGTGCGCCACACGTCGAGATTCGGCTCGGGTGCGTCGGTGATGCCAAAGGCGGCGAGCACTTCGCGGTCGAGTCCCTCGTCATGATAGGCGAGCGGCACGTCGTAAATGTTCGGCACGTCGAGCGCCTGAATGACGGCGCTTTCGCGCACATTACAGAACAGCGCTATCTTGGCGCGGTCGCTTTTCGGGACGGGCAGTTCGGAACGACAAAGGAGGATGTCCGGCTGGATGCCGATTGAGCGCAGTTCCTTTACGGAGTGCTGCGTGGGCTTGGTCTTCAACTCGCCCGCCGCCTTGATATACGGCAGCAGCGTGAGATGGATGAAGATCGCCTCGCGGCGCGGCAGTTCGTTGCCGAGCTGGCGAATCGCCTCGAAGAAGGGGAGGCCCTCGATGTCGCCGACCGTGCCGCCGATCTCGACCAGCACGAAATCCGCGCCATCGTTGCCGGAGAGGACGAAGTCCTTGATCGCGTTTGTGACGTGCGGGACGACCTGCACCGTACCGCCGAGATAATCGCCGCGGCGCTCGGCCGAGAGCACGTTCTGATAGATGCGGCCGGTGGTGATGTTGTCGTCGCGGCGCGCGGAGACGCCGGTGAAGCGCTCGTAGTGGCCGAGGTCGAGGTCGGTTTCCGCGCCATCGTCGGTAACGAACACTTCGCCGTGTTGATAGGGCGACATCGTGCCGGGATCGACGTTGAGATAGGGATCCAGCTTCCTCAATCGCACGGAATAGCCACGCGCCTTGAGAAGCGCGCCGAGGGCCGCCGATGCGAGCCCCTTTCCGAGTGAGGAAACCACGCCGCCGGTAATGAAGATATATCGCGCCATGGACCTTGAACGTAATACTTCGCGCGCCCGAGCGAAAGGGCGTGCTTTGCTGTTATCATCAACTTCTAGCGTATGTCAGATGGGGACGCTCTCGCGTCGCCCCATGGCTGCCTTGCGACGGCCTATTGCTGCGCGGGCGCGGCCGGTTTCGGGATGTTGAGCTTGGGCAGCGCGGGTGCGTCGGCCGGAGCCTGAGAAGGCGCGGTCGTGGGTGCCGAGGTGCTCGTTGGGGTGCCGATCGCCGAGGTGGGCGTCTTGCGCTGGCCGAGAATGCCGAGCGTGATCGAGGTCAGGAAAAAGATGGCCGCAAGAATCGCCGTCGTGCGCGTCATGACGTTGGCCGCGCCGCGTCCGCTGACGAAACCGCCTCCACCGCCGCCCATGCCGAGCGCGCCGCCTTCCGACCGCTGAAGGAGGATAATCACCACCATCGTCACGGCGACGACGATATGAAGCACAAGAAGGACGTTTGCCATTTCTCTCGACCGGTCGCGAATTTCGGAAAAGTTGCCCCATACATACCGGTTTCGACGGCAAGATCAAGCCGCGCGGCCAACATTAGCCGGGGCGCGCTATCGCGCCCGTTGCCGAGCGCGCCGAACCGGTGTAAAAGGCGCGCCATGACGACGACCGCCGCACCAATGCTGGCAAAGTTTTATTGGCGCTTCCTCTAGGGAGCGGCAAGTCGTCATTCGTGACCATTGCCGCCGTGTCCGGCGCGCGCATGGTCTTTTCGTCCAGCCCCTCCTGTCACGGCGGCCCTTGATTAGGGGAGAGATGCGGTGATACTCGAAAACAAGGCGGGCTGGGTTCTCGAACCCGGGCGATGTGCGCTTCTCATTCACGACATGCAGCGGCATTATCTCGATGCTCTGCCCGATGACGCGATCCGCGCCGATCTCATCGGCAAGGTTGCGGGCTTGCGTGCCTTGTGCGCGGAATGGGGCGTGCCGGTGTTTGCGTCGATGGTGCCCGAGGCGCATGGCTTGCAGGAGCGCGGGCTCATGTCGGAACTGTGGGGAAGAGGTCCCCGCGGCGACGGCGCGATGCTCGATCCGGCGTTACTCGGCGACGATGGCCGCATACGCTTCATCACGAAACGCAGCTACAGCGCCTTCTACGGCACCGATCTCGAGGTGATGCTGCGCAGGCTCGGCCGCGACCGCCTCATCATCACGGGCATTTATACGTCGATAGGCTGCTTTTCCACAGCGCTGGAAGCATTTGCACGCGACATCCGCGCCTTCGTGGTGGCGGATGCCACGGCCGACATGAGCGCGGCGGATCACGCGGGCGGGCTTCGCAATGCGGCAAGGCTTTGCGCGCGCGTCGTCGATTCTGGGGATGTGCGAGCCGCTCTCGCGCCCCATAGCCTGCGCCCAGTCGACCGCCGCGCCGCCATCGATGTGTGCTGAATCGGTGGCGTGCGGCGCGGCGCGGGCTTGAGGGATGCCGGTTACTGTGCGCCGACGACGCCCGCCTGCGCTGGAGCCGGCGGCTTGGGCTTCTGCGCGACGGGTTTTTGCGTCTGAATCGTCGCGCCCGCCTTCGGTTTGGGCTTCACGGGCTGATCGACGCCAGCCGCCGCCGGAGGTGCGCTATCCGGCCCAGCCTGCGGCTTCGCGCCCTCCTCATCCTCTTCTTCGAGGTTCTTGAGCTGCACGAGCGAACTCGGCGCCATGCAGCGGAACTTCATCTGCTCGTCCAGCTCGATATATTGACGGACAAGGTTGAGGTCGGGCGCGGAGAGGTTTGCCACGGCCCAGTTCGGGCCGTGCTCCATCAGGCGGTCCACGTCGAGCGCCTTGAGCGCTTGAAGATCCTGCGTGAGCTTCGCGCACGCCGCCTTGTCGAGTTGAACCGCGTCCGCACGACCGCTGGTCATCGCAGCGATGACCGCGAGTGCGGCCGCGCCAACCCAGGCAAATTTGCTCGCCTTCCCGGCGGATTTTTCATCGCGTGTCATCGCCAGCGCCTTTCTTCGAGCGATCGGGAGACATTCCGCCGCATCGGGCTTATCTTGTATCGTCCCGACATAACGGAAAGATCAACGCGCCGCGCGCCTCTCGGATGCGCGTGCTGCCGCCGTGATGATTTCAAGGAACGTCGCTGCCTTGAGGCTCGCTCCGCCGACCAGCACGCCGTCCACCTCAGGACTATCGAAAGTCGATGCGGCATTCGCAGGGCTGACCGAGCCGCCGTAAAGGACGCGCCAGCGCATGCCGCTCGTCTCACGGAACCGGTCCTTGAGACAGCCGCGCACGATTTCGTGGACTGCCGTAATTTGTTCCGTCGTCGGCGACACGCCCGAACCGATGGCCCATACGGGTTCATAGGCGACAATGGTGGTCTCGGGAGTCGATTCGTCGGGCAGGCTGTCCGCGAGCTGGCGGCGGCAAACGCTGGCGGTCAGGCCACGGACATGCTCACCACGCGTCTCGCCGATGCAGACGACGATCTTGATGCCGGCGCGGAGCGCGGTCGCGGCCTTCGCGCGCACTTCGCGGCTGGTCTCGCCATGTTCGGCGCGACGCTCGCTGTGGCCGAGGATGACGGTCGTTGCGCCCGAGTCCTTCAGCATCAGCGCCGAGAGGTCGCCCGTGAACGGGCCTTTCTCGCCGACATGGCAATCCTGCGCGCCGATCTCGACCAGCGAGCCCTCGACGATCTGGGATGCGGCATGCAGAAGCGTCGCGGGCGGAAAAACGGTTACGTCAGGAGCGTTCTCCACGGAAGCGACTCCGTCGCGGATGGCCTGTATCTGCGTGAGGTCGGGCCGCAGGCCGTTCATCTTCCAATTGCCTGCGACATAAAGCTTCGGTCCGGACATTGCGTTTCTCTCGGTGGAACGGGGCGCGCGGAGGAATTTGTTGAAGCGGGCCGACCTCGCGAATCTTGATATTGCGCGCACGTTTTTATTCTCTAAATTACGGCCATCGCGAAACGTGCAAGAAATGCGCGCCCGAATCAAGCCTGCTCTGGCTTGAGCATTCAAGGACTTCAACGATGCATATGCTCCGAAAAGTGGCCGTCTTCATCATGTTCGCCATTCTGATCGGGGCGTTCGCCATCAGCATGGGTGGCAACTATTATGGCGACCGCGAGCGGCGTCAGAGCGTGGCGACCGTCGGCTCGGCCAGCATATCCCCAGAAGATTTCCGTCGCGCTTACCAGCGCGTTCTCGAAAATGTCAGCCAGCAGGCGGGCCGTCGCATTTCGCCCGCCGAAGCGCAGGCTTTCGGACTGCCGAATCGCGTGCTTCAGGGCCTGATCCAGGATGCGGCGCTCGACCTCGAAGCAAAGGAACTCGGCGTCGGCCTGTCCGAAGAGGGCGTGCGCCGCGGGATCACCAGCCTTGAGGTTTTCCAGGACAAGGGCGTTTTCAGCGCCGACAAATATCATCGCTTCCTCCAGAATATCGGCTATACGGCCCCATTTTTCGAGCAGGAATATAAGGGCGATCTCATTCGGCGGCAGCTTCGCGGCGTTTTCGACGGCAGCGGCGTCGTGCCGAAGGCGTTGCTCGAAGCCTACAACAAATACGGCAACGAACAGCGCACGCTGGCCTATTTCACGCTGACGCCCGAGGCGGCGGGGGCTGTACCGGCTCCGACCGAGGCTGAACTTCAGGCCTTCTATGAAGACCGCAAGCCGCAATTCATGACGCCGGAACTTCGCAAGGTGTCGGCGCTCGCCATCTCCCCGCAGACGGTCGCAAAAAGCCTGACGATCCCGGACGAAGATTTGAAGGCCGAGTACGCGGCGAAGGCGTCGGTTTATTCCGTGCCGGAGCGTCGCAAGCTTGAAATCGTGCCTTTCAAGACGCGCGCGGATGCGGATGCGGCCTATGCGAAGCTCAAGTCCGGATCGCGGGATTTGCTGGGCGTCGCGAAGGACGCGGGTTTCACCCAGCCCGAAATCGACGCGGGTGTCGTTTCGCGGAAAGAACTGGCCGACAGGTTTGGCATCAATGACGCCATCGTCAAGGAGGCCTTCTCGACCGAAAAGGGCTGGACATCGCGGCCCGTGGACGGCCCCGTGTCGACGGTAATCATGCGGGTGCTGGAAGTGGTTCCCGGTCAGGAACGTGGCTTCGCCGAGGTCAAGGATCAGATCCGAGCCGATCTTGCGAAGACGCGCGCCCAAAGCGAATTTCAGCGCCTTATCAAGGCGTTCGAGGAAGACCGCTCGACGGGCATTCCGCTCGCCGACAGCGCGAAGAAGCTGAATTTGCCGCTTGAAGAGGTCACCATCGACCGTTCGGCCAAGGACGCTGACGGCAAGCCGGCGACGGTTTCCGTCGTGCCCGCCGCACAGCTCGCCGATGCCGCCTTCAAGTCGGATGTCGGCGTTGAAAACGAGGCGATTCGCCTTCAGGGCGGCGGCTACGCATGGTTCGAAGTGGCCGACGTTGTGAAGCCGCGCCAGAAGCCTCTCGAAGAGGTCAAGGGCGAGGTCGAGGCGGCCTGGCGCGCCGATCAGGTTCGCGACAGACTCGCATCACGTGCGCGCGATCTTGTCGCGCGGCTGGACAAGGGCGAGGCCATCGACGCCGTTGCGAAAAGCGTCGGCGCGACGGTGAAGACGAGCCAGCCCCTGAAGCGCAACGGCAAGGAAGACGGCGTTCCGCCTCCGGCGATAGCGCAGGCGTTCACCTTGCCGGAAGGCGGTGCCGGATCGGCGGGGGCCGAGAACGGCACGTCACGCGCCGTGTTCCAGGTCGCGAAAATCACGCAGCCGGGCCCTCTCGCAGAAGATCAGGCCAAGGGACTTGAGCAACAACTCGCCGGGGCGATTTCGGACGACAATTTCTCGGGCTTCCTGAACCGGATCACGACCGCCTCGCCGATCTCCATCGACCGCAAGGCGTTCGCCAACGTCTCGGGAGGCGCGTATGATGGCGAATAGATTTCGATGGCGTTCCTCTCTCGCTTGATTTCCACCCAGAGAGACGCAACCCCGAAATTCCGAGAAAAATCCGATGAAGGTTGAACCTTCGTTTACCGAGTTCACCGCCCGTTATGATTCGGGCGCGGCGCAACTCGTCTTCACGCGCCTCGTCGCCGACCTCGAAACGCCTGTTTCCGCCATGCTCAAGCTCGGCGTGTCGCGGCCATATTCCTTCCTGCTGGAATCGGTCGAAGGCGGCGCGGTGCGCGGCCGCTACTCGATCATCGGCCTCGATCCCGACCTGCTGTTTCGCGCGCAAGGCGACGTGGCCGAGATCAACGCCGATCCGATGGCCGACGCGACCGCATTCGAGCGCACGGGCGAAGGCACGCTTCAAGCCCTGCGGTCGCTGCTCGCTGCCTCTCACATCGAGATTCCAGACGCCCTTCCGCCCATGTCGGCGGGCGTGTTCGGCTATCTCGGCTACGACACCGTGCGCCTCGTCGAGCGACTGCCGTCCGACAAGCCCGATCCCATCGGCGTGCCCGACGCTCTCCTCATGCGGCCGACGGTCATGGTGATCTTCGACGCGGTGAAGGACGAGATGACCATCGTCGCGGCGGCCAGACCGCGACCGGGCCTATCTGCCAAAGCCGCCTATTCCCGCGCCATCGACCGGTTGACGGAAATCCAGGACACGCTCGAACAGAAAAGCGCGCATGCCTCCTCGGCGGACGGCGTCTCGGATGCGATCCCCGCAGCGACGTCCAACATGCCGGCGCAAGGCTACATGGACATGGTGGCGCGCTCGAAGGAGTATATCGCCGCCGGCGACATCTTCCAGGTGGTGCTGTCGCAGCGTTTCGCGGCGCCGTTCGAACTCCCGCCCTTCGCGCTCTACCGCGCGCTTCGCCGGGTGAATCCGTCGCCCTTCCTCTATTTTCTGAACTTCGGCGATTTCGCGGTGACGGGCTCAAGCCCCGAAATCCTCGTTCGCGTGCGCGATGGCGAAGTCACCATCCGGCCCATCGCGGGCACGCGGCCCAGAGGTGCCACGCCAGAGGACGACAAGCGCCTCGCTGCCGACCTTCTCGCCGATACGAAGGAGCGCGCCGAACACCTCATGCTGCTCGACCTCGGCCGCAACGACGTCGGCCGCGTCGCCGAAATCGGCACGGTTCACGTCACCGGCAGCTTCTTCCTCGAATATTACAGCCAGGTGATGCACATCGTTTCGAACGTGATCGGCCGCCTCGACGGGAAATTCGATTCCATCGATGCGCTGATGGCGGGCTTCCCGGCGGGCACGGTGTCGGGTGCGCCGAAGGTTCGCGCGATGCAGATCATCGACGAGCTGGAGACGGACAAGCGCGGCGTTTATGCCGGATGCATCGGATATTTCGCGGCAAACGGCGAGATGGACACGTGCATTGCGCTTCGCACCGCAATCGTGAAGAATGGCACCATGTATGTGCAGGCGGGTGCTGGCATCGTGGCCGACTCGGTTCCGGCCTCCGAGCAGGCGGAGTGCGAGAACAAGGCGAAGGCGCTGTTCCGCGCGGCGGAAGAAGCGGTGCGCTTCGCCGGTCAGGCCGGGCGGGGTCAGTAGCGGGGCGTTCTGGAGTTTTGCCATGAAGACCGTAACGCTGTTCCGCCACGCCAAGTCCGGCGACAAGGACAATCCGAATCTCGACGATTTCGACCGGCCACTGAGCGACCGGGGCCTCAAGGCGGCGCCGAAAATGGGGGCCGCCTTGCGCGATCGCAGCCTGCGCCCGGACCTCATCCTGTGTTCGCCGTCTGTCCGCACGCGTCAGACGCTGACGCTGGCGAGCGCCGCTGCGTGGGACAATCCGCCGGCGGAATGCTTCGAAACGAAGATCTACGAAGCGGGCGAGCGCACCCTGCTGAAACTCCTGCGGGACTGTCCAGAGGACGTGGATCACGTCATGCTCGTCGGCCATAATCCCGGCTTGCAGGATCTGGCCGTAACCCTCGCGCAGCCCGGCAGCGCCGAGCGTCACGCGATCAAGGATAAACTGCCGACCGCCGCCATTGTCAGCTTCGAATTCGACGCCGCAGCGTGGAACGGGCTGGGGCCCGGGGAGGGCCGCGTCCGCCTCTTCATCACGCCGAACACGTTTCCGCACGGCCAAGGACAAGAATAATGATCATCATCATCGATAATTACGATAGCTTCACCTACAACCTCGTCCATTATTTCGGCGATCTCGGCGTGGAAACGTTGGTCTACCGCAATGACGAGAAGACGGTGGCGCAAGTCTTCGCCGAGAAGCCGGAAGCTATCGTCATGTCGCCCGGCCCGTGTACGCCGAACGAGGCGGGCATCTGCCTCGAACTCGTGCACGAGAACAAGGGTCGCATCCCGCTGTTCGGCGTCTGCCTCGGCCACCAGACCATCGGGCAGGCCTTCGGCGGGAACGTCATCCGCGCACCGATCCTCATGCATGGCAAGATGTCGAACATCTATCATCAGGGCACGAGCCTTTTCCGCGGCCTGCCGGACGCTTTCGAGGCGACGCGCTACCATTCGCTGATCGTCGAAAGCGACACGCTGCCCGCCTGCCTCACCGCGACGGCGCGCACATCGGACGGGCTTATCATGGCGCTCGAACATAAGGACGAGCCGACGTTCGGCGTGCAGTTCCACCCCGAGAGCATCGCGAGCCAGCACGGTCACGCGATCCTCGCGAACTTCCTGACGCTTGCGGGCGTCCGCTTTGCGCCGCGAAAACCGGGGCTTGTGCCGGACGCGGCGTCTTCATCCGTGGCAGCGTGAGGCCGCCGATGACTTCGCCCGTTAACGCGCCCACTGCGTTCGACCTCCACGTCGGCTTCCGTTTCGCGCTGGAGAAGGCCGCCATCGGCTCAACGCTCAGCGAGGACGAGGCGCGCGCGGCTTTCCTCGCCATCATGCACGGCGCGGTTTCCGAAATCGAACTGGCGGCTTTCGTCGCGGCGCTGAAGGCGCGCGGGGAAACGGTGGACGAGATCGCGGGCGCGGTCGCCGCCATGCGGTCGCTGATGGTGCCTGTCGAAGCGCCGGAAAGCGCGCTCGATGTCGTCGGCACCGGGGGCGACGCGAAGGGCACGTTCAACATCTCAACCGCCACGGCCTTCGTCCTGGCCGGGGCTGGCGTGCCGGTGGCGAAGCACGGCAACCGGGCGGTATCATCGAAA